>NZ_JAXGFU010000002.1:0-480542 GCF_041008815.1 Pseudophaeobacter sp. A-200-2
GGACGCTTGAGCAATTTGAGGGCTCCGCGCCCGGCGCGCTTGCCCAATCAGACGACGGAGAATATGAAAACCAGACCCGCAGACTCTCGTTATGAATAAGGGAGCCTCGGGGGGCAGGTCACCGGGATGAACATCCGCGTTCAATTCTCCATCACGGATCACCGGATGTCCGTTGACAATAACATGTACGAAGCCTTTGGAGGCGAGGCTGTTCGTCCCAGCGTCGTACCCTGCCATTCCATTCACTTCGTCTGGATCGAAGATAGTGATATCAGCGAATGTTCCCGCTTGAAGCCGACCACGTTTTGCCATTGACGGGGCGAAAGGCTCAAGGAATTCAGCCTGCAAATAGGCTGTTTTGGCGATGATCTGCGGCATGGTCAGGGTGCCATCGTCGATCGCGATCCTGAGGTATTTGCCAAACGTGCCTGCGCTGCGTGGGTGGCCAAGACCAGCTCCGAATGGTGCGTCAAAAGGCAATGAATGCCCGTCATCATCAACCAGAGGCATACCATCGCTGCCGATGATGATGTCCGGGTGCAAGATGGCGGCCATCATGTCGGGTTCTTTTATGTGCTCCATCACGAAGAAGCCATCGGGACGTTCGGCGCGATATTTGTTGAAAGTCTCCTCGGTCAGCGTTTCCCCGGTTTCGACCCAAATCAAATCCGAATAGTCCATGCCGGTCCGTTCCTGCCACCCCGGAGAGAGGATCTCTGCGGCGATGAAGCTTGAACCTTTCACATAGGGAAAGGCTTCTCCCAGGATCTTCGCGCCATTCGCGTTGCCCCGGTCAACCATGGCAAGCGCGGCTTTTGTATCGGATAGGGCGTTTGTCGGAATATGGTGCAATACCAGTGGCACGTCATATGCCATCGACAAGGCAATGAATTCTTGCTGCCCTAACACTCCACTAGGGGCGATGTTGCTAAGGTAGCGGGGATGAGTGGTTAGGAAACTGTGGTTGTCAGACGCAACGCGCGCCATCCTAGCGATGCCTTCACTGCGGGCGGATGGATAGTATCCGACCATGACGCCAATCCCGAGTCCACCATTATGAATTCCGTCCGTAACCAAATCATCGATCTGATCCAGTTGTTCATCCGTGGCTTGGTTGACGGACCATTGATTGCCAGTCTTACCCGCCTTTTGCAGAGCGTGGGTCATCATTGGGCTGCCGTGGGACTCTACGCCATCCACCAACAATAGACGGGCAGAAGCATGGCCAACCGACGCTCCATAATTCGCCAGCGAGATTCCGGCCTTGGCTTCATAGTAGTCCGAAAGCGGCAGGGCGCCCGCTTCAAGGTCCATTTGTGTCGTGCGACCGTCGAAGATGGAAACCTTCTCGCTGTAGGGGTCCTGGCCATGGGCATGAAAATCGATGAAACCCGGAGCGGCGATCAACCCGCTGGCGTCAATCACGTCAGCACCGCTGATCGCTTCTGGTGTTACGATGGCGATCTCGTTGCCAGAAATGCCGATATTGCGAACTTGGTCCAGCATCGTTTCGGGATCGACGACGCGCGCGCCGGTGATGACCAGATCGTAACGTTCCTCTGCTGAAACAATATTGGACATCAATCCGATGGCGACGGCCATGGTGATCGTACGTATCATATCAAATCTCCAAGCTTGTAGAAAAATGGGCGGACTACCGACAGGCGAAGTCCAGCAAATCTGTATGTGAACGAGCAGCAGCCACCGTGTAGAATCCAAACACGGACCGCACCCTAAAAGGGCGATGTGAGTTTTGTTCGCTTCAACATTAGACTGTGGTACTGAGGCGGGACTTTGATCTCGGTTCGTTCCACCTTTCTTGACCCTTTTGCCTCAACAAGAATGCCAAACACCAGCTGCGTAAGGGCGCTGGCTGAATGGTTGCTTTGGGCTGTTCCCCGCAGCCCACAATGCTCATGTGCTTGCTGCAGCCTGTCCTAAAGGCAGCGTACGAAGCAGTTCGAACTTCACGCGATTAGCGCTGACCTGGCGATAAAAGGCGATCAGAAATGCCGTCGGCGCTTGCAGTCGACTCAATCCTAGGGTCGCGGCCACGACCGTGCCGACATCCGTTCTACCCTCAAGAACAAGCACTCCGCCCAGCATGAAGACAAAGACCGTGCCTGCACCATTGATGGCGCTCAGAATAAACTTCGTCGACAGCTTCCAGTGAAACATGGTGCGTCTGGTTTCATAGATTCGGTCGAAGTCTTCCTTCACCGAAGTCACGGCGGCGCGCAGATCAGTCTCTGTCAGCTGGTCAGCCGCGCGCCGCAGGATCTTCACCCGCTTGGCTAGCAACATGTTCACCTTGCTCTGAGAGAAGACCACGATCCCGATCTGCGGAACCAGCATCGAAAGCGCTACGACACCCAGCACGGGTTGCGTTGATGCGATGAAGCCGATCACGCTGATCAAGGTCCCCAACTGCATCACCGGTTCCGAGATGGCGGACCCGGTGAACATGCCAAGCTCTTCGGCTTCGGCCGAAATCGCGGTCGACAGTGCGCCGGTGCGAACACGACCGTTTATTCCTTGTTCACTGACGGCCCCATCCAGCAGTCTGCTGCGAAGTAGACGAATGACGTCCTCCCCAAGGATCTGAGATCGGTATCCCATAAGCCACTTCAGGCCAAGGCTGAGCAGGACCACGCCCATCATGCCGCCCCCGAGAATGAAGAGCTCCGACGTGTCAAAAGAGCCTTCGGTCAGAAGGTTCACGATGTCCTGCTGAAACTTGAGCGGCGCGGCCGCGAGTGCGGCTATGGACAGAGAAAGCAGGATCAGTACAATCTGGCGCGGAGCGCTTACGCGCCAAATCGCGGAATAAAGCTGAAGCATCTTGCCCCCCTTTGCGTGGTCGGCCAGGGACACAGTCGCGCCAAGGTCGGCATAGCACAACTCTGAATCATTCGCGTCCCTTCACCAACCGGCCTGTTTGTCCCCCTAGGCGCAATGTGGATTGTAGGGTGCGTTACGGGTGAGAACGGCCCACACTTGGCACAGCTGCCAAGCAAAGAGTTGCCAATTTGACGATGGGGACGGATTGGCAATGTCCATTTTCCGCACTTCGCTTACGCGTGAGCGAAGTGCGGAAAATGGAAAACGGATATCCGAACCCGACATGGAAGCAAACGAAGCGCCACGCTCTCTGCCTTGGCGGAATAGTGCGGTGGCGCCAATCGGCTTGCCTGAACTGGCCACGCCAACGAAGTGCTTGTCCCAAGCAGTCGGCACATTTCAGTTCGAACAGCCTCTCTGAAACCCGTTGTCACAATGCGCTTTCAGACGTTGGGTATCGCCGCTTGTCCAGCCCTTGGGTTCGGTAACCTGCACCCACGGGCCGATATAGTCCTGTGCATAGTAGGCATGGCCGTGCCCGGGCGGCGAGCCGAAGGACAGCGCCAGATCCAAAGCCAACTGAAACTGGGTCACTATAGGCATAAAGAAAAAGTGCTTGGACATATCATCCGCGGGCGGGTCACGCATCCATTGAGGTCGACGCCAAAGAGACGCCGGATCGTAGAAGACGACCGGATCACTGGAATACTGCAGAAAGACAATGCGCATAGGGCCCCAGGCGGAAGGTGACCCGGACGCATCGCTGGTGCGTGAAGCGTAGCGCACCAGCGAACCATCTCCGATCTGCGGTAAAACCCAGGAACTGCCCGGATTGCGATGTTTCTGGACGTAGTTCCAAAAATTCGAGGGAAACGGCGGACCTGCCCAGAAAGCCCCATCAATCGGGTCGTCCAGAAGCCGAAAAAGATTGGTTGCATGCATTGAGGACCAGGCACCGAGGCTGAGGCCATGCATGTAGAGCCGCGGACGGGCGCCCTCTGGAAGTGTTTTCCAGTACCGGTGAACAACCTCCTGAAGCGCAGTAGCTTGCTCGAGACCGGTACTGGTCTCAAGGATCAGCGCCAGTGGCGACTGTAGATACGAATACTGTACGGCAACCGTGGCGATGTCACCGTTGTGCATGTATTCGACCGGATCATGCGACCCAGGGTCCATCCAACCGGTTCCGGTGGGGCTCGCCACGATCAGAACCTCACGCTCGAAGGCGCCCAGACGGCGCAGTTCAGCCAGTGCCAATTCCGCACGTTCGCGGGGCGTGGCCGCATTGGCACGGCCGACATACACCCGGATCGGATCGCGCGCTGGCCGTCCTGTGAATGCCGATATGTCTTCCGCATCAGACCCCGACATAATGAAATCGCGGCCCGGCTCTCCGATTGCCTTCCAGTCGATCAAGGAGGCCGTACTTCCGGTTTTCCGCAGATCAGTCGGCGGTGGCGGGGCGTCATCGAACAGAGCCTGCGCCGCTTCATAGCTTTCATCAAGGACTGCGATGGTCCGGTCCAGAATGCCATCTCGTGTGACCAAGAAGAGGATCAGTACGACTGCGATCAGACTGAACACATTCGCCCTTCGTGGCGGCATCACCCGATAGAAGCGCGCCCGGATCAGCCGAAACAGCGATGCGACGAGCCGCCCGAGCACAAAGGTGCAGACGAGTGTCGCGGCCGCAATGATCGAGATCCACGCGAGGTGCAAAGCGTCGGCTGGCTCCATCCCCATTTTCTGGCGGAGATCGTTCTGCCAAGTCAGACTGGAAGCCAAAACCCACAGGAACATCACAACAATCGTTCCGGACACGATCCAGATCAGCACATTCGCCGGACCGCGCGACAAGCGCGGCAGGTCACCGGCATTCCACATGAGTGCAACGATCTGGCCGACCAGATATCCGAGCGCCGTGACCAACCCGCCAAGCACGCCCTGCAACTCGGGGCCACGTGGAATCAGGGACGGCGTCAGAGAGGCCGCGAAGAACAACAGGCCAAGCAAAAGGCAAGGAACTGAAATCGGGCCGAAGATTAGTGAAAGGATTCTCTTAGTCATCCAACTTTGTCCTTGGTGCCAACGCGCGGCTGCAGAACTGATCTTTCGCAAAACCTAGCCAGTGTCGGTTGCTTGCGAAACTGGGGCGGTGCCCATTCCGTCAACAGGCCCAGCTGCGTGTCTGCTGGCCGAAGCGCCAGTCGCACCAGGCTGTTCGATCCACAGGACATCAGAACCATCGCTTTGACCAGCTAAAGAGCGGCAAACACGCCAACGAGCAGTACATTGGCGAGGTCAATAAAAAACTTGGAAACGAGGGGCAGGACGATGAAGACCAAAGGAGCGGGCCCAAAATGCTTGGTGATGCGTTCAGGACGAGTAGACCTTTCTACCATCCATCCAGGTTTCGAGAACGCTGATGTTTTTGATAGCGTCGGGAGGTACATCGCGCGGGTCCTTTTCGAGGATGACCATGTCGGCAAGCTTGCCCGGTTCAAGACTGCCGACCTCGTGATCGGAAAATAGTTGCCATGCGGCCTCGGAGGTGAGCGCCCGGATCGCAGATTCAACCGATATCGTCTCCTGCGGCGCCAGAATGTAATCCGGCTCTTTCCAGGTGCGCCGGGTGACGGCCATCTCAATCATGTGCAGCGGGTTCGGGTCGGTCACCATGAAATCCGAATGCAGAGTGAAACCAACCCCGGCTTCTTCGACGCTTCGGCATCGGTCTAGCAACTGCGCCTTTTCCTCCCCAAATACCTCGTCACGCATCGCGACGCCCCAGTAGTGAACGTGACCGATCAGAAAGCTCGCCGACACACCGAGCTGCTGCATCCGTTCGATCTGGTCGTCGTGAAGTATCGAGCAATGCTCGATCCGCGGACGGACCCGGGACATGTCGACACCAGCATCAACAAGCGCCTGACAGGTGTCCAGCACATTATCGATCGCCGCATCGCCATTGCCGTGGATCGCAAGGTGCCAGCCCTTCCCGGCCCGCTCAAGCGCCATTGCGGTCAATTCATCAGGTTCCATATAGGCAAGGCCCCGGTCTTCGCTGTTCAGGTATGGTTCGCGCTGCAGTCCGGTGAACCCCTGGTTCGAGCCATCTGCCACCAGTTTGAAGCCCGCGATGCGGGCCATGGCATCCCCGTCCCCCTGATGGATACCCGCCTCGTCCCAGGCTTCGGTTCCCAAGGTATAGAAAGGATAGGCGCGGATTCGCGCCTTGAGGCGCCCGGATTGCGCCGCTGCAGCCATCACCTGCGCGTCCGCAGGCGACTGCGCTAGCGCGCCAAGGCTGAGTTCCGAGACCGTCGTGAGGCCGACCGCGCCCCATTTTTCCAACAGCCCAATCAGGCCTTCCACCGGATCGGCCTCCATCATGCCCGGGTAGTGCGAGGCAACCTGCAGGAACGCCACGTTGTTCTTCATGAAGCCGTTCAGGTTACCCTCAGCATCGCGGACAAACTCTCCGCCCGAAGGATTTTCGATGTCATTGGGGATCCCGGAGACTTCGAAGGCCTTGGAGTTGGCATAGGCCAGGTGCCCCGAGGCGTTTAAAACGAAAATCGGGTGCTCGGTTGAGATTGGATCCAGCTCGGCAAAGGTCAGCGCATCCGGTCCTTCCTGAACCGCAGGGTCGAAGTTGCGGAAAACCAGCCATTCACCCGCAGGCGTTTCCGCTGCGCGCTTTGCGATGTGGTCCAGCACTTCGGCGGCGGTCGTGAAGCGGGCCATGCCGACATAGTCCATGATGGAGTCCACCACGGAACCGGAAATAACATGGGAGTGAGCATCGATGAAGCCGGGCAAGACAGTCTTACCTTCAAGGTCGACGATCTTGGCATCCGCGCCAGCCACTGCGCGAACCTCACCGTCGGTTCCCACTGCCAGAATACGGTTACCGCGAAGAGCAATCGCTTCGACCTCGGAGAAATCATCATCGACGGTAAGCACATTGCCGTTGGTGAAGACGGTGACTGACTGCGACTGCGCTCTGGCGCCCCTTCCCATAACGGCTGCCAACCCTACACCGGCGGCACTCGTCTTCATGAAATCCCGACGCCCCATGCTGGTCCAGTTGATACCCCAGTTGCAGGACCAGCCTGTGCCACTCTCAGCCGCGGCTTTCAGCTTGCTGACGTTTCGGCTCACTTCAAACAACTTTCCAAAGGTGCCACTGCAGCACGGGCAACCAAACTTGTCTTGGGTCATGGGCTCATTCCTTTTCGGTCCGTTAAAGTTGTTGGCATTGCAGGAAGGAAAAGTCGGTCTTGCACAATATTGCAGCGGTTCAGCTGCGGTCTTGCGACGAGCTCCAAGGCTCCGAGGTGCCAGATATCACGACCCGATCTGCTGCAACCTGGTTCCAGCGCTCCGTTTAGACTAGCCAAAAGATGGCGGGATCGCGAAGGCTTTCGCCAACTGTAGGCATTCACGCCAACAATGCACATCTTCGACGGCGCAGCCATCGCGAGCCTACTTTGTGAACGGAATTTCGTCAGCACGGGCATGCGAGGCGACGTGCGGCGTCCTGAACAAAGCGTCCCTAGAAAATGAGAAGGCAGCTTCATTGCGCTTATGCCCCATAAAAATCATTCGCAGAATAGCAGTGTTCTCGATTGGTGGTTTTGACGCAAATCAACGCCAATAGCTCAAAACACGTTCAAGCTGTTTTCCAAAGTACTTCATGTGATCGCCAGCAGGGCGCGGCATTGTCTCTTGTCTGCTCCAATGCCGCGATTTGTTGCACTCAGCTCAGGTAGCCTAATAGCAGGCGGCCAGAGGAATTTTCCCGCATGGCGCATTGTCCAATAAGAGGATTGATTATGAGGATCGATATCTTCCGTACTGACCAGGCGCGACATACCGATGGCAGCTTTCACCCCGGATGGAGAAGGATGTCATTGACCGGGCTATTCGCCGCAATAACAGCGTTGATAATCCCCGGCAGAGTCCTTTCGCAGGACACAGATGACCTCGCCAAGCAACTCGCCAATCCGGTCGCAGATCTGATCAGCGTACCGCTTCAGTTCAATTACGATCGCTATGACGGCCATACTGATCGGTATCTCCTGAACATCCAACCGGTCATCCCCTTTGATCTTGGGGATGACTTGAACCTGATAACGCGCACGATAATACCCGTCGTCTCTCTGGATGGACCTGGCATCAACCAGAATGGCGTCGGCGACATTGTCCAGAGCTTTTTCTTGTCACCGAAGGTACCAACGGCGGGGGGCTGGATCTGGGGGGCCGGTCCGGTTTTTCTCTACCCCACTGGTGGGGACGGGGTGTCTGCCGACACCTTTGCTGCAGGCCCAACAGCCGTGGCTCTCCGCCAGCGGGGTCCCTGGACCTACGGCGGCCTTGCCAACCACCTCAGGTCGCTTGACGACAATCCAGGGACTAAGATCAACTCAACGTTTCTAAACCCATTCCTCTCTTACACTACGCCTACAGGGACCAGCTACGCTCTGCAGACCGAGGCAACTTACGACTGGGAGGTCAAGGAATGGTCAGTTCCAATCGGTGTTGTCGTGACACAGGTCTTCACGATTGGCTCGCAGCCCGTGTCCATAGGGGGCGGTGTCAGGTACTGGGCCGCATCACCCGGGAACGGCCCAGAAGGCTGGGGTGCCAGGTTCAACTTCACCTTCCTTTTTCCAAAGTAAAAAGCCCTTAATAGCTTTCCTATGCCTAGCAGGAATAACCGCGCAGGTGCTTGGCGCGGTGGGTAAATTATTAGCTGGTGCTGGGAGGCATCTGGCAAATTGCACCGAACATGAACAGAATGAGACATCTTGATTGAAAGGAGTATGGCAGGTTTTATGGAAGGGCATTCTGCGCACGGATCTTCTGAAGCTTTGGTCTTCGCGCGAACCGCATCACCCTCTCCTGCCTGGGTGTAGCGCAAGGTCGCGGCAACGGTTCCGAGGCTGCGCTGCCTTCGCTGTTCGCGGTGCTTGGTCATGTCTTGTCTTTTCGTCGGGCTTGTCACTCAGACGGCGGTCGTGCCGAGGGCGCATCGAACGGTTCCCGAGCGACAGGGGAGTGGCCCGGCCAATGCGACCGGACCCAAGGTAAAGGCGCCGATGCAGGATTACTCTTGTTCTGAAATGCCCTGCATCATCTGATGCCCGCCCATGCCTGTCCCATGCATGCCTTTCCCGTGCATCCGTTTCATCCGATTGGCGATGGCGCTCATTTCATCAGAGGTGATGGCGCCATCCCCATCCGCATCCAGATGCTGGAAACGGTCTACCATCGTCTCGCGCAGCATCGCGGCGTGCCAGACCGAAAATTCGTCAAGGGACAGGGTGCCATCACCGTCGGCGTCATAGTCTTTCAGGCCCGCCTGCATCTTTTTGCCAGGCATGCCATCCATCATGTCCGCCCCCATCATGGTCCGCATCATGTCGCGGTCCATCCGGGACATGCCGTGCCGTTCGGCGCCGCCGCCGTGCATCTGCATCATCTTATGCATCATGTGTTTCATCATCATCTCGTGGCGGTTGCCCTCCATCTGAGGCTTCTCATCCCCCATATGTGCCCCGCCCGTATTGCCTCCGTGATGGCGGCTGTCGGCCAGAGCGCCGCCGGCGGTGAGCAGGGAAACGGCGAGAATGCTTGCGGTTTTTACAAATGTCGGCATGAAATCCTCCTTTGGTTCGGGTCGATACCCATCACCTTGGGATGATTGCGCAGAATGAAAGGCCGTCGCATCATCAGAATTGTAACGGTCTGTCGTAAGCCGACTGTCTGATACAATCCGCTACAATTGCGATGGTGAAATTCAAACGGTCTTTCCGGTAGGACAAAAGCATGGGACCCCAGCCGCATATCCTTGTCGTCGACGATCACGCGCAGATCCGTGAAAGCGTGACGCGCTACCTTGAAAAAAACGGGATGCGGGCGACAGCGGCCAAGGACGCCGCCGATATGGACGTGCAGCTTGCGGCGGGGCATTTCGATCTGGTTGTGCTGGACGTGATGATGCCCGGTGAAGACGGCCTGTCGGCCTGTCGGAGGCTGGCCGATGACGGCACCGTACCAGTCATCATGCTGACCGCGCTGGGCGAAGAGAGCGACCGTATCTCCGGTCTTGAGATCGGTGCAGATGATTACCTTGCAAAGCCATTCAATCCGCGCGAGCTGTTGGCCCGGATCAAGTCGGTCCTGCGGCGGAGCAGGCGGCAGGACCCTCTGGCCGGGCGGCTGGCGGGGCACAGGGTGCGGTTCGAACATCTGGTGCTCGACACCGACCGGCAGATCCTCATTGATGACAACGCAGATGAAATCCCGCTGACTAGTTCGGAATTCCGGCTGCTGGTGGTCCTGCTGGAACGGGCGCGCATGGTGCTGAGCCGCGATCAACTGCTTGATCTCACGGCCGGGCGGACCGCCGGTCCCCTGGATCGCACCATCGACAACCAGATCAGCCGCCTGCGACGCAAGATCGAGCCCGATGTCCTGCGCCCCCGGATCATCAAGACGGTGCGCAACGGCGGGTACTGCCTGGCCACGGATGTGGAGGAGGAGGCGTGATATTACGCCGCCGGATGTCGCTGCGGGTGCAGTTAACCCTGCTGGTCGTTGCGGCACTGGTCGCAGCGCTACTGCTCAGCCTGTTCCTGTTCGCGGATGAACGCAGCCTCGCGATCCGCGCCGCGCTTGGCTTTGAAGCCGCCGGGCGCGCGGCAAACGTGGCGCGGCTGATCGAGGAAGCGCCTCCCGATCTGCATGCTTCGATCCTGCGGGCCGCGAACTCGCCGCTGGTGCGTTTCGAATTGGCCGATATCGCGTCGGTCCAGCACATGGATCATTCTGACGGCGGTCTTGTCGAAGCCCGTATCCGCACGCTGCTGGACGACAGTTACAGCCGGGATATCCACGTCGAGTTGCACCAGATCGAAGGGCAACTGATGCCGCTGCCCAACCTGTCGCCGGAAATGACCGACATGCATATGGCGATGATGCGGGGTGAGTTGACGGCGGTGGAGATGAACCTCTCTATCGCGATCCGTGGCGGTCAATGGCTGAACGTGGGCACTCGTTTTGAACGGCCTCCGATCCAGTGGCCGCTCTATTCGATGCTGACCTTCGCCCTGTCGGCGGCGGTATTGCTGGTCGTGGTAATCTGGTTCGTGATGGCGCGCCTGACTGGCCCCCTCAGGCGGCTGGCCCGAGCGGCCGACAGTCTTGGACGCGGCGAAGATGTGGTCGAACTGCCCGTCGCAGGCCCAAGCGAGGTGCGCGATCTTACCCGTGCTTTCAACCGGATGCAGGACCGCCTGACTCGCTTTGTGGGGGACCGCACGCGGATGCTTGCCGCTTTGGGGCACGACCTGCGCTCACCGCTGACCGCCCTGCGGGTGCGCGCCGAGATGGTCGATGATGAGGAAACCCGCGACAGCCTTGTGGTCTCGGTACAGGAAATGCAGGGCATGGTCGATGCAACGCTGACCTTTGCCCGAGGGCTGACCGGATCCGAACGCCCTGAAACCATAGAACTGCATGATTTTCTTTCGGCCTTGCGCGCCGACATACCAGGCGGTTTCGATCTTGGCGCCGGGCCTGACACAAAGGCGCGCTTGCGGCCCAATGCCATCCGGCGGGCGCTGCGCAATCTTATCGAAAACGCCAATCGCTATGGCGGCGGCGCCTCGGTGGGCTGGCAGCGCGTGGGCGATACTGTTGTCCTGACGGTTGACGACAACGGCCCCGGCATTCCGGAGGACGAGGCCGAGAAAGTCTTTGACCCGTTCTACCGGCTTGAGGCGTCGCGATCGCTGGAAACCGGGGGGCATGGGCTGGGCCTGTCGATTGCGCGGACGATCATCCAGGCGCATGGCGGCGACATCATCCTCAGGAACCGTGAAACAGGCGGGTTACGTGCCATCGTGACGATCCCGCTTGCCGGAGAAACACCCGATGAAAGGAGAGAAAGATGACCCTGAAACTCTGGAGTATGACTGCTACTGCGGGCCTTTTCGCCTCAACAGCAATGGCAGATCCCGAAGGCCACTGGGACGGGCATATGATGTGGGGCGGCGGCTATGGCGTATTCGGCGGGCTGATGATGCTGGTCTTCTGGGGCGTTGTCATCGCCCTGATCGTGCTGGCTGTGCATTGGCTGAGGGACAGTCGCCCGGGTGGCGCCCGGTCCTCCGATGCGCTCGATATCCTGCGGGAACGGCTCGCCAAGGGCGAAATCGATGAGGATGAATTCCGCCGTCGCAAGGCCACGCTTGAGGAATGACCGGACCCATCAGGTCAAACGCTCAAACAGCACAGGCCGGGCGCAGATCTAGGAGGCAGGACCGCTGAGGCCGACCCTATGCGTGTCATAGAACCCGGTTGCGGCCAGGGTCGCTAGATTGGTTTTTCGCCAGCATAGATGTGACCATGCTCCCGAAAAGCTGTGCTCGTCAGGCCGTTCCGCCGCCGGATCTGGTCAAGGATACAAACCGATACATTTCTTGCGGCCGTCCCAGCTTGCCGCATGGGGTGCCTTCGATATTCACTTATTCAAAGCAGGCAGAGGGCAGGCACGCCCCAAGCAGTCGAAAGAGCGTCCGCCGGAACGCAGGTCGGGCCTCATCTGCACTAGGAAAAGCGAAAGAAAGACACGAAATGAACAAGTTGACTGTTGTGGTAGCCGTCATTCTGGCTGGGGGCATCGGAGTCGGTGGCTGGCAGTACCTGCAACCCGAGGCCGCACCGGCCGGTCATTCGATGGCGTCGCCTGACACGGGCGCGCTTGCCCTTGGCGCTCCGATTGCAACGGTCGCGCTGCCGACAGAACTCTCTGGCAATGCCCAGCTTGGAAAATCCATCTTCGAAGCCAAATGTGCCGACTGTCACGGGGAAAACGCAGCAGGGCAGAACGGGGTTGCGCCGCCGCTGGTGCATAAGGTCTATGAACCCAGCCACCATTCCGACATGGCCTTTATCCTGGCTGCGCAGAACGGGGTGCGCGCCCATCATTGGCCCTTTGGCAATATGCCTCCGGTCGAGGGGGTCACGCCGGGTGATGTTAAGATGGTCATTGCCTACGTGCGTGAACTGCAACGTGCGAACGGGATCGAGTGATGCTCCTGGGTTCTTGATCTCCAAGGGCAGCAAAATTCAGCATCAACGGAGTATTGATACGATGAAGACAACACCCATTCTGGCAGCAATCGTCATCACCGGCACAGCAGTCGCAGCCTTTGCGCACGGCAATGCCAAGGGTATCGTCAGGAATCGGATGGAATCGATGGAAGCGATGGGGGATGCCGTGAAGGCGGTCACCCCGATGATGCGCGGCGAGAGGACCTATGATGCCGCAGCCATGCGCAACACAGCCCGGATTTTCCAGAAACACGCAGGCGAGGCCCTGACCGATCTTTTCCCGAAAGGGTCTGGCGGTGCCCCTTCTGAGGCCAAGGATGCGGTCTGGTCAGACTGGGATCGGTTCGCGGCGCTGGCACGGCAGTTGGCAATCTACGCCGAGGGCCTGGAGGGCGCTGCCGGGAATGGCCTCGCTGGTGGCGGAGGAATGGGCGCAGGGTCGATGATGGGGAATAGCTCCGGAATGGGATCGGGGTCGATGATGGGCAACGGATCCATGATGGGGTCAGGCACCAGTATGATGGGCGGCGGTGCCGGGATGATGCGTGCAGAAGATATCGCCGCGATGCCTGTAGATGCGGCCTTTGCGATGACGACACAGGTCTGCTCGGCCTGTCATTCCCGGTTCCGGGCGGAAGACCACTGAGCATGCGCCGGGTCGCATTTTTGTCTGGCGAGGCGGCGGCATGTGTTGCCGTTGTCCTGACCGCGGTGATCGCGTGGCCGGTCGGCAGCGCTCCGAAGCCGATCACGACGGAGGGCGACGTTAACCGGGGTGCTTACCTGGCACGTGCCAGCGGCTGTATCGCCTGTCATTCGAATTTCGAAGCGGGCGGCGCCCCGCTGGCCGGAGGGGCGCCGCTGAAGACGGAATTCGGCACCTTCTATCCGCCGAACCTGACCACCGATCCCGAACAAGGCATCGGCGGCTGGACTGCCGAGAGTTTTGCAAAAGCCATCCGCCAGGGGATCGGACCAGATGGGGAACCCTATTTCCCGGCCTTTCCTTACCCCTTCTACGCCGAGTTTTCCGATCAGGATATCGCCGATCTGTGGGCAGCGTTTCAGACCGTGGCACCGGTGCCTGAGGCCGCGCCGGATCATGCGGTCGGTTTTCCCTTCAATCAACGCTGGGGACTGAAGCTTTGGCGGGCCGCGTTTTTCCACGATCCGGGGACGGAACCGCTGCCGGGGCGCAGTGCGGCCTGGAACCGGGGCAGGGAACTGGTTCGCGGTGCGGCCCATTGCGGGGCCTGCCATACGCCGCGCAATCTGGCGGGGGGCCGCGATCCTGACGCAGCCTTTGCCGGCAATGACGCGCTGCCGGGCGGCAGCAAGGCACCCTCGATCCGGGCCGCTGATCTAGCCAAGAACGGCTGGACTGTCTCGTCGCTGTCCTACGCGTTGCAGACGGGCCTGACGCCATCAGGCGATGCCTTTGGCGGCAGCATGGCCGAGGTGGTCCGCGAAGGCACCCGGTTCCTGACTCCAAAGGACCGTGAAGCCATCGCCACCTATCTGTTCGACGCTGATGGGGGAGCGGCCGAATGAACGATGTGGATGCAACGCGCACCATTACCTTTGCCGCCGACAATCCCGGTGACAGGTTGTTGCACTGCCACATGCTAACCCATGCGGCCTCGGGCATGAAGACATGGGCGCGGGTCACATGAGGGGGCAAGTCATCATCGCCGTGCTGGCAGTGGCAGTGGCTGGCGGCGTTTGGATGCTGCAAGGACAGGATCCGACGGTGGCCTCCGGCGCCGAGGAACTGGACATTGCCGAGGGCGAGGCCCTTTACACCGAAGCCTGCGCTGCCTGTCACGGGGCTCAGCTGGAAGGCCAGCCGGACTGGCGCACACGCGGCCCCGACGGGCGTCTGCCCGCCCCCCCCGCATGATGAAACGGGGCACACCTGGCATCATTCGGACAGCCTGCTGTTCAACTATACCAAGCTGGGCGGCAAGGCCCTTATGGCCCAGCAGGGCATGGAGTTCGACAGCGGCATGCCGGGGTTTGGCGACAGCCTGACGGATCAGCAGATCCGCAACGTGCTGGGCTATATTCGGTCCACCTGGCCGGAGCATGTAAAGGAAGCACAGAAAGCGCGAACCAATGCGGAAAATGGAGAGAACTGACATGACCCTTAAGGCACCGATCCTTGCACTGGCGATGGCCACGTTGCTGCCGATACCCGCACTCTCGCAGGAACTCGACGAGGCCCGCGTCCGGGAGCTGGTCCTGGAGACGATACGGGAGAACCCCGAGATCGTCATGGAGGCCGTTGCTCTGCTGGAAAAACAACAGGCGGATGCACAGGCAGAAACTCAGGCAGAGGTGCTGCGCAGCCAGCGCGACTTGATTGAACGCGATCCGAATGCGCCGGTCCTCGGCAATCCGGAGGGGGATGTAACCGTGGTGGAGTTCTTCGACTACAACTGCCCCTATTGCCGCCGGGTAAAACCCGAGGTCCGGGCGCTGATCGAGGAAGATCCCAATATCCGACTTGTCTACCGAGAATGGCCCATCCTTGGCGACGGCTCGGTCTTTGCCGCCAAGGCTGCGCTCGCGGCGCGGGCGCAGGGCAAATATGAAGAATTCCACTGGGCGATGATGGCGATCAAGGGCCGTGCCCAGGAGGCCACGGTCCTGCGCGTCGCCGAAGAGGTCGGGCTGGATCTTGAGCAGCTGAAGAAAGACATGGAGGCGCCGGAAGTGGCTGAACACATCGCCACATCGATGCGTCTGACCCAGGCGCTCGGCTTCAACGGAACGCCGTCCTTCGTTGTCGGGGATGCGCTGGTGCCGGGATTTGTTGAAAAGGACCAGCTTTCTGAACTGGTGAGCACAGCCCGGGACCGCGCCGAATAATGGGGATCCCGCGCCGGAGGGGGCCGACGCGGGACAGGATCAGGCGGCAGCGGGCTGCGAGTCGTAGCCAGCGTCCTTGATCACGGCGGCAAGCTGATCAGCCGACAGTGCGCTGTCGATCTTCACCAGGCGTTCGCCGAGGTCGCAGGCAATCGTGGCGGCCGGATCGGCGGCCTTGACGGATTTTTCGATGGCGGCAGTGCAGTGGCCGCAGCTCATGTCCGGAACCTTGAATTCCATTTCGAACCCTCTCTGGTTTGGTTGCAGGGCGAGAGATGGGGCTTCCAGTTAGGGGAAGGTCAAGACGTGATCTGACCTGTGATAAAATTTTGACGCGCCCTTGACCTTCCAGTGACTAGAACCACCATGTAAGGCACAGCCACACAGAATCGAGGAGGCTGTCATGCCCGAACAAACCCCTGTTACATTGTCCGTCGAAGGCATGTCCTGTGCCTCTTGCGTTGGGCGCGTGGACCGCGGCCTGACGGCGGTTGAGGGCATCCATGACGTCTCGGTAAACCTTGCATCTGAAACCGCACGACTGGTCGCCGACGATCCGGATCGCATCGCAGACGCCATCGCCGCGCTCGACAAGCTTGGTTACCCGGCGCGGGTGGCCTCGGTGACGCTGAATGTGGAATCGATGTCCTGTGCCTCTTGCGTCGGGCGCGTCGACAAGGCGCTGGAGGCGGTGCCGGGCGTGCTTGACGTCAATGTAAATCTCGCATCTGAAACCGCGACCGTGCGCTATGCCGAAGGCGCGGTCACCCCCGCCGAACTGATCGCGGCCAGCAAGGACGCCGGCTATCCCGCGACCGTGGCAGAGGCGGCAGGCGGTGAGGATCGCACAGCCCGCAAGGCCGAAGAGGCCCGCAGCCTTGCCCGGCGCATGGCCCATGCCGCCGCCCTCGCGCTGCCGGTCTTTGTGGTTGAGATGGGCGGCCATGTGTTTCCGACCTTTCACCACTGGATCAACGCCACCATCGGTCAGCAGACCAGCTGGCTGTTGCAGTTCGCACTGACGACTCTGGTGCTGATCGGGCCGGGTCGGATTTTCTATCTCAAAGGGTTGCCCGCGCTGCTGAAGGGCGCGCCGGACATGAACAGCCTTGTCGCGGTGGGTACCGGGGCGGCCTATCTTTACTCCGTTGTCGCAACCTTCCTGCCTGCGCTTTTGCCGGACGCGGTGCGTGCGGTCTATTTCGAGGCGGCAGCAGTCATCGTCGTGCTGATCCTGCTGGGGCGCTTCCTTGAGGCGCGCGCCAAGGGGCGCACCGGCGCTGCGATCCAGAAACTGCTGGGGCTGCAGGTGCGTACCGCCCGCGTGATGCGGGGCGGCGAGAGCACCGAGGTCTCTGTCGATGAGCTGGTGCAGGGCGACATCATCGTCGTCCGCCCGGGCGAGCGCATTGCCGTGGATGGCGAGGTGATCGAAGGCAGCAGCCACGTCGACGAAAGCATGCTGACAGGCGAGCCGGTTCCAGCGGAAAAGACCGCTGGTGATGCCGTCACCGGCGGTACCGTGAACGGCGCAGGAAGCCTGCAGTTCCGCGCCACGCGGGTTGGCGGTGATACCACCCTCAGCCAGATCATCCGCATGGTCGAAGAGGCGCAGGGCGCCAAACTGCCGATCCAGGGGCTGGTTGACCGGATCACCCTGTGGTTCGTGCCCGCGGTGATGGCCGCCGCGACCCTGACCATCCTCGTCTGGCTGATCTTCGGCCCTTCGCCCGCGTTGACGCTGGCGTTGGTCGCAGGTGTATCGGTGCTGATCATTGCCTGCCCCTGTGCCATGGGCCTGGCCACGCCAACCTCCATCATGGTGGGCACCGGACGCGCCGCTGAGATGGGCGTGTTGTTCCGTAAGGGCGACGCGCTGCAACAGCTGGACACGGTCGAGGTCGTGGCGCTGGACAAGACCGGCACCGTGACCGAGGGCCGCCCGGAACTGACCGACCTTGTTCTCGCCACAGGTTTTGAACGGGCGGAGGTGCTGTCCAAAATCGCCGCGGTGGAGGAACGTTCGGAGCACCCGATCGCCGAAGCCATCGTCCGCGCCGCCCGCGCCGAGGGCGCACCACGCGCTGAGGCGGGCGATTTCACCTCGGTCACCGGCCACGGCGTGCGCGCCATGGTGGACGGGGCGCAGGTGATGGTCGGCGCCGACCGGTTCATGGCCCGCGAAGGCATCGATACGGCGGCGCTGTCGGCGCAGGAGACCGAGCTTGCCAAACGCGGGCGTACCGCGCTCTACGCGGCAGTTGATGGGCGGCTTGCGGCGGTGATCGGCGTGGCCGACCCGGTGAAACCGGCCAGTCGCGCGGCCATCGCTGCGCTGCACGAAAAAGGGCTGAAAGTCGCCATGATCACCGGCGACAAGCGCGAGACAGCCGAAGCCATCGCCCGCGAAACCGGCATCGACCACGTGATCGCGGGGGTTCTGCCCGACGGCAAGGTCGCGGCGCTCGATGAGTTGCGGCAAGGGCGCCAGATCGCCTTTGTCGGGGATGGCATCAATGACGCGCCTGCGCTTGCACATGCCGATGTCGGCATCGCCATCGGTACCGGCACGGATGTGGCCATCGAAAGCGCTGATGTGGTCCTGATGTCGGGCGATCTGCGCGGTGTGGTCAACGCCTTCGAGGTCTCTCGCCGCACTATGCGCAACATCCGCCAAAACCTGTTCTGGGCCTTCGGCTACAACACCGCGCTGGTGCCGGTTGCGGCGGGCGTGCTGTATCCCGCCTTCGGGGTGCTGCTGTCGCCGATGCTGGCGGCAGGGGCGATGGCGCTGTCGTCGGTCTTTGTCCTGACCAACGCGCTGCGCCTGCGCCGCGTAGCACCGGCCATGGATGAAAAAGCCGGGGCCAGCGGCGCCCGCGCAAGCAACGCGCATGTTCCGGCGGAATGACAGGGGGCTGGAATGAATATCGGTGACGTATCACGGCGATCAGGACTGCCCGCAAAAACGATCCGCTACTACGAGGATATTGGCCTGATCTACCCGCAGCGTAGCGAGAACGGGTATCGCAGCTTTTGTGAACAGGACCTGCACAAGCTGGCCTTCCTCGGCCGCGCCCGCGCGCTTGGCTTTACCATTGAAACCTGCCGGGCGCTGATGGCGCTATACGAGGACGAGGGCCGGGAAAGCGCGCAGGTCAAGCGCATTGCCGAAGAGCATCTGGCCCAGATCGACGAGAAGATCACTCAGCTCCAGTCGATGCGTGACACGCTGGATCAACTGGTGCATGCCTGCGCGGGAGATCACCGCCCGGATTGCCCCATCCTGAAGGATTTGGCGCGAAACACGGCTGAGGAAAACATTGGGGAGCCTGTGGTGCGTTGATGAGGCAAGCGTGAATTCGCGGGTGCTGTATGGGGTGGGCTTTCGGACGCGGAGAAAGTGCTGTTTTCGCGAGACCCCTAAGGCATTTTCAAAGCGCGACCAAAGGATGCGGCAGGGTAAAGGCTAGTGCGGCGGGTACATGCGGTATCTGAGTGATCTGCCGCGTCGAGATTGACAACCTGCTAGATCAAACCTTCGGCGTCTTGGGCTCACACTTGGGAGCGCTGATCTACAATACTTCAACATTTCGGCGACCGAGCCTGGTGCGCGACGAAGACTGGCCCGCCATCGCGATCACGGAGAATCTCACTGTCGATGTGATAGGCCCGGTCCAGGCAGGGCGACCGCAGAACCTGTGAGGTTGGTCCAGCCACGGCCAGCCTGCCGGTTTCAAGAAATACCGTCTGATCCGCATAACGGGCTGCCAAGGTCAGGTCGTGCAAGGCCGCGAGCACGAGTCTGCTCTGCGCAAGCTTTTGCAACTGTTCGAGCACCTCGAGCTGGTGGTGCAGGTCCAGCGCACTGGTGGGTTCGTCGAGGATCAGCAGGCGGGGATCGCGGATCAGGCGTTGCGCCAGAAGAACGCGCTGTTGCTGGCCCCCTGACAGACTATCCATCCGATGATCGGCGAGGTGTGACAGGTTTAACATCTCCAGCATCTGGGCAACTTCGGCGCGCTCCCGCGCTGTGATGCGCCAACCGAGCCTTTCGCGCCGCCCAAGCAGCACACATTCCGCGACGCTCATGGCTGCCTTCACGGTAAAATCCTGTGGCATGAATCCGATGCGTTCAGGCGCAGGCCAGGTCTGGTCCAGCGCCTTGGTGCCGCCGTGGCGCTGAACCCCGGCAAGAACCTTCAGCAGGGTGGATTTGCCTGCACCGTTTGGGCCAATTACCGCAACGAGCCCGCTCGAGGGCAGCTCCAGCCTGTCAATCCGCAGCAAGCGGCGGCGCCCGGCATCAACGGTGAAATTCTCCAGAACCAAACTCATGTGCGCCCTTTCAGCAGGATGATTGCAAGCAGCATCGGAATACCCGCGATGGCGGTTATGATGCCCACCGGAATGACCGCACCGGGCGAGATGACCTTGCCCAGGACGGAGGCGGCGACCAGCACCACAGCGCCCATGATCGCTGCCATCGGCAGGCCGAAACGGTGATCTTCGCCCACCAGAGCGCGCCCGACATGCGGGGCGATCAGGCCGACAAAACCGATGGTGCCGGTAAAGCTGACGGCACCGGCAGTCAGAAGCGCGATTATCACCAGTACCCGCAGGCGCAACCCTTCGACGTTCAGGCCAAGGCTTGCAGCATTGCCTTCGCCAAGGCGCAGTGAGGTCAGGTTCCACACGTCACGGGCGATCAATGGCAGGGTCACGGCAAGGATCGCGGACAAAACCTGCACCGACGTCCAGGTCGCCTTGAGCAGGCTGCCGAACAGCCAGAAGACGATCTGTTGCAGCACTTCGGGGGCCGCCATGAATTGCAGCAACGATTGCAGTGACTGGAACAGGAAAAGCACCGCTATGCCCGCCAGCACCAGCATCTCGGGCGAGGCGCCGCGCAGGTGTGCGACGAGGTAGACAAGTCCAGCTGCGACCAGCGTGGCGGCAAAGGCCGCGAGCGGTACGCCGATCCACATCGCCACCGGCAGTGCCGTACCGAACAGGATCACCAGTGCGGCTCCGAAACCGGCAGCGGCGGAAAAGCCCAGCGTATAGGGGCTGGCCAGAGGGTTATTGAGGATGGTCTGCATCATCAGTCCGGCGATCCCCAGGGCAGCCCCCACCAGTGCAGCCATCAGGGTCTGCGGCATGCGAAGATGCCACAGGATAGTCGCGAGGCGGCGGTTCTCTGCATCCGGGCCATCGCGCAGGCCCTTCAGGACATCGGACAAAGGCAGACCGGCGGGACCGGTCACAAGGTCCACCACCATCAGGGCCGCCAGGATGGTGAGGGCGGCACAGACCGCCCCCATCCGGGTGATGCGGGTGCGGTCGAAACCGCTCCCTTCACTTACCGCGATACTCATTCCGCCTGCATCATGAAGGTGCCCTCGGGCGTGATCGGCAGCCAGTCGGCGTAGAACTTCGCCAGCTCGGCCTGCGGGTCAACATCGGCAAAGGCTGCCGGATGCAAAGCCTTTCCAAGGAAACGGAAATAGGCAAAATCCGACAGCGTGCGCGAGCCGCCGTGATAGATGCCGTAGACCTTGCCGTTTTCGACTGCGGGCAGGTCTGACCAGCCGGGGCGACCGAGATAGGCACCGATGCGTTCGTTCGCCAGCGCCTTGTCCGCGCCAAAACCCATCGGCACCGAGGCAGGACGGTTCAGCCATTCAGAGCCGGAGAGAAGGATCACCTCGGGCGCTTGGGACAGCACGTATTCCGGCGACAGCGGCCCCCAGTTCTCGATCTGGCCATTGGCGATGTTCTGCCCCTTGAGCCGGTCGATAACTCCGCCCCACATGCCGCCTGCATAGGAGTTTCCGACCTCGTCCGGCCCTTTCTGCGCCAGCTCGACATAAACTTTTGGTGCCTCAGTTGACTGCTCTACCCGCGCAGCAGTGTCTGCTGTCATCTCGGCATAGAGCGTCGCGAGCGTCTCGGCGCGCTCCTCAGTGCCCATCGCCATCCCCAGCGCGCGGGTCGAGGCCAGGTGCGCCTCAAGCGTCTGGGCGTTGTAGTCGAGTACGAGTACGGGAATATCCGCCGTATCGAACTGCGCCGCGCTTTCACCAAGCGCGTCGTACTGCCAGCCCGCAAGGATCACCAGATCCGGGTCTGCGGCGATGGCGGCCTCGATGGACATGGTGCTGTTTTCTGTGTCGCCCACATCGGGCAGCTCAGCCAGCTGTGGAAAGACTTGCGTGTAGGCGTCCCATTGTTTCGGGCGCCAGTCGGCCCAAGGCCCGCGCGACAGGCCGACCAGCTTGTCCACCGCGCCGTCGCCGACGACAGCGAGGTAATCCTCGTAGTAAAACCCCAGCAGCACGCGTTCCGCCGGAGCGTTGAGCGTAAGGGTGCGGTCGCGCAGGTCGGTGATGGTGATCTCGGCCCATGCGGCGGTGGTCAGCAGCGTGGCGAGGCAGGTTGTCAGTGCAAGTTTCATGGTTTCTCCCTGTGTCATGAAAAGGTCAGGCGGCGACGCGTGCAGGCGCATCGCCGGTCAGCTCGTGAAGGGCTACGGCATCCAGAACGCGGACGCGGGTCGGTAGCGGCATGGCAATCAGCCCCGCCTTTTCCAGCGCCCGCATCTGCCGCGAGACGGTTTCCAGCGTCAGGCCGGTCAACTGTCCCAGATCAGCGCGGCTCATCGGCAGGTGCATCTCGTCCGGTCGCCCGTGGCGCTGATGGAAGGAGACCAGCATTGAGGCCACGCGTTCGCTGGCAGTCTTGCGCCCCAACAGCAGCTGCCAGTCCTGCGCCTGTGCCAACTGGTCCTGTATCAGATGCAAGAGGTTCAGCTGCAGCCGGGGAATGGCGCTGGCCAGTTCCTCGAATGTGCGTTGGTCGCAGGTCATGACCTCGGTCTCACCGACGGCGGTCAGCGTGCATTTGGCACGGACGCAGCCCTGCGGCGCCAGCGCTTCGTTGGCAAAAGTCAGGGCCAGCAGATGTGTGCGACCCTGCGGCGTCGGCCTGTCCTCGCGCAGCATGCCGGACCGGACGATCCCCATGAAGGGCGCATCCACACCCTTGCAGGCCAGTGCTTCGCCATCACGGTATTTTTCGGTTGTGAATTTGCGCTGGATACTGCGCATCTCGGCAGACCTCATCCCCCGGAACAGGGCGAGTCTTGAGGCAATTCTGAAGGCCCTGTGGTCAGGCCACGGGTGTATCATCGCAGTCATGTTGGTTTCCTTGTCTTTGACTGACGGACAAGGGGCGCGGGGCCCCGGCTGAAGGATCAGACGGGAAGAGGCGGCGCGCGGCTGCGGTGTTGATTTGGAAGATCTAGCGAAACTGGACGTTGCGCCGAACCTGTTGGCAGCGCCAAAGGTCGAAGCGGCATTTGGATCAAAAGACCGACGTTCGAAGAGGGCACGGTCCCGGCGACGCTGACTTGGACGCAATGCGGCCCGCCGTGATCGTCCCGGGCGGGCTGATCATCCTCGGCAGGGATGATCTCGCCCGCATCGGTCAGCCAGACCTCCTGCGTGCCGTCCGGCGTGCAAAGCACCAACCGCATGCCTTCGGGGCCTTGAGCGCGCATAAGCCCGTCCGGCACGGTGGACGAGCCGAGCAACGCCAAGAGCAGCAGCGCGCGTGTTATGAGACTGAGAAAGAACAAGGATCAGGGGCCGAAATGGTCCATTCAGGAACGACCCAGCCTGTCGGCGGGATCGCCCATGAACGCCGGTTCTACCTTATTCCCGTAGAGCGCGCAGTGACGTCACAGGTAGCGGCAAGAGCCGCACTAAGAGCGATATTCATGGATGTCTCCAGAGTCTGCTCCGGCGCACGGGCCGGATTTTTCACCAATAGGTCGGGAAAATTCAGACGGTCGGAGGCGCTCGTGCCGGGCGTGCTGCTTCGGCGGTGAGGGCGTTCAGAACAGGTGGCTGCGGCACCCAATCGGCCGGATCACAAGACAATTCGGCAAGGATGAGGGCAACAGCTGGCTCTGGCAGGGAGATAGCCGAATGCAGTCGGCAGGCGTCACAGGTTTGCGTGCTGTCGGCATCCTCGAAATCTCCACAGATCGACGAGATGTCCAGCCCATAGGTTTGGGCATAATCCAGTGCAGCCTGCTGTTCCGGTGTTGCAAAGCGATGCGCAAAACCCGACGTTGCCAAGGCAACTGTCAGCAGCACGGCCAGCGTGCGGAGCCACCAGATGGAGTGCATTACCTTCATATCAAAGGTCGATAGCAGAACCGGTGTAAATCGCAACCGCGCAACTTCAGCTGCGACAATGCGGACATCGGCACGAGGGGCGACCCGGATCCGTGCGCCGGGGTAACTTTGGCGCATACAGCGTCATTTGCAAACTCAGCCTTTCAGCCGGTTGAAGCCGGGCCTATTCGGCGCGTGGCGGCATCAAAAAAGCGCCCTTCGTCGCACATGCGGCCTTGGAACATGTCAGATGGACCGTTCAGCGGGGCAAGATGGAGGAAAATGCGTGCAGGGAAGTTATTGGCTCGCTGCATCTCTGTACCTATAGCGTCTTAGACCCCTGAAATTACCGATAAGAACCAATGCGAGGCACCTTCATTCTGCATGAAGCAGAACGAAGGTGCGCCAAAGCTATTTCCAGGCGGGGGGAAACAGACTATTCCGCTGCTATTGCGCGCGCGTCGGCGGATTGATCCTTGAAGCGTGACCATTCCAAGTCGCCGCAATAGCGCCAAGCCAGCTTGCCCTCGTCATCCATTGCGATGAGGTGCAGCCAGCCATTGTCAAACAAGGCGCGGACGCCGGGATGGCGCCGCAGGATCTCGGACATTGCTTCGCGCGGAGCCTCTACGATTACCGACAGGCGTAGCGGATCGTGCTGAAAGCCGTAGCCGTCATGCACTGACTGCCACGGCAGACCCGGACGCGGGGCGCCCGTGTTGCCTTCCTGAACGCCGATACCGCCCACTACGTTGTGGAGCAGCTTGTTGCCGCCACCGAACAAGCCCGGCGCTACGGTTGAACCGTAATACTGAAGGCTGATCCAGCTGGCGACCACGACGGGCGCCGTCAGGATCAATTCAAGCACGCCAAAGCCATCATCCCGCCGCCAGTCGTAATTATGCAGGAAAGCCTGCCCGGACAGATCTGCCCCATCGGTTTGGTGGCGCGGCGCGGCGATAAAGGCACGGCATCCGGCCAGGCCCCATTCGGGGCGGGTTTCGGCCCAGTCCCGCGCCCGCTGCGCGACATGTGCTGCGCCCGCGGCGCGCGGCAGGCGCTGGGAACGCTCCGCCCGGGCGAGCGCTCCGGCGGCGGCAAGCCAGGCCTTCAGTTGGGTAAGGTTAATGGGCGTTTCCGGCGACAGATCCTGTTCAAACAGGGTCACTTTGTCGGTGGTCGTATGGTGCAGCGCGGGCAGGAATGCCGTATCCGAAGGGATATCGATCCCGTCGTCACGCAACCCAGTCCGGACGTCCTGATTATTCAACAGGCTCGCCAACAGGCGGGCATTCACGTCCCCGGCGTGACCGCCACAAGCGCCACACTGCAGGGCGCTTTGATGAGGATTGTTGGTGACATCGGCGCCGTGGCCGACCAGCAATACGATCGGCGCAAATTCATCCGTGAGAGACATGGCGGTCAGCACCGATTTCGCCATTCCAACACGGGTTTCGAGATCAAGCGCAGGATCCATCACCGGCGCAGGGTCTTCCGCGGTTTTATTGCCGAGGCCGAGAGCATCCCGGACAAGCTTGCCTGCATAAAGCGGCCCCGACGCCTCGACAAAGGCAAAGGACGACACTGCGGCCAGCTTGAACCGGCCCCAGGCGCGTTTGGCCCGGGCGCCATAGCGGCGGTTCAGGTTTGCCGTTTCGGGTTCGGCTGCCTGTGAATTCAGCCCCGGCTGCAAGAGAACCGGACCGCGCAATTCGGTCACATCCGATCCGGCCGCCTTATGGGCGCTGGCCAGACCAAAGAAACCGGCAAAGCCAATCGTCTCGATGCCTCCATCCTGCGCTTCCAATGCGCGGCGGAAGACTTCCGAGCGCACATCGATACAGAAGGCCGCCTGCACATCCGGACGCGCCTCGCCCTTGCGCGCTGTACCGCTGGACAGCCGGTCGGCCAGCGCGCGCTGCTCGGCCCGTTCTGCAGCGTCCTGCAGCAGCGCGTCGATGACAAGATCCCGAGACGGAGTAACTGGGCTCTGATGGGCCGCGACCACATCTGCCCAGCGCGCTGCAATCTGGTCTTCGTAGAGGTCGAACAGAGCTTCGTCGAAGACCATCCGGATGGCCAGAAGTTCGGTCACGCTGCTGTTCGCTTTGCCTTCCAGTTCCGCCTGCCACAACAGATAGCGTCCGTATTGCGCCCATCCGCCCAGCGTCATCAGCCAGCGGTGGAACGCGGTGGGCGCAGCAGCAGTGGTGACGCCAAGCCTTTCCGAAGCGCGGCCAATAGCGCGCCAATGCGAACGGTTGGTGTCAGCAACAAAAGTGCAAAAGCCCGTAAGACCCTGAATCTCGGGCGTCAGATCGCGCGAGGCGAAGTCGCGCCAAGCCCTGAAGGGGCCGCCGCTGCCTGCCTGTTTCCAGAGAGCCTGCCCCTGATCGAAGTGACTGGCGGCCCAAACGCCGATGCGGTCATCAATAAGCCCGGGCCAGTCGATGCCGGAGACATCCGCTGCCAGTTCTGCCACGGTAGGAAGGGCTTTGGGCGCGGGGCTCTCATCGTCGAGAGACGCTTTCAGCTCCTGCAGGCTTGGCACGTTGAACTGGCCTTTGATCGAAGCCAATGCCTCCTTCAGATCTGTGTCGCAAATTTCACCCGCGTTGATTTTGCCCGCCCAATGCGCGCGTGGTGAGATCGCCCGGGCGCCACCGACCCGCGCGAGACGCGCGGCGGTGACTGCAAGCGGCTCATCGCTCTGACCCAGAAACGGGTTCACTGCGACATTGGCAGATAGAGGGAACAACGGCGGGATCGCCTTGGCAGCCGTGTTGGCCTCTGCGACGAGCTCCAGCAGGGCGGCGGGGTAGGTCTCGAGTTTGGCAAACATGAGGTCGGTTCCTTTCAGGCTGCAGACCGCTTGGACCATCCGTCCAGAAGCTTGTCGAAGATTGCATTGGCATAAAGGCCGTTGGTCAGGTGCACGCGCAGACCTGTTGCGGCCGGGTGCGATGCCCACAGGGGGAAGGTCGCCTGTGCCACAGCGACCACTCCGAAACTGATCAGAGCGAGCAGGATCAGCGCCCATTCCAGCGGGCCGGGATTTGGGGTCGGAGGCAGGCTGCCAGCGGTCAGAGACTGGGCGATAACCTGAAGGGCGAAATAGCTCACCGACGTCACCAGCGCGTAGACCACGATGCGCTGCGTCAGCGCGCGCGGCGCCGCATCGGCAAAGCCCTGCGCCAGCAAGTAGGCGACACCAAAGATCAGGATGACGCCCAGGGCGATGGCCTGAACCGACTTGCCGTCAAACCCAATAACCGTGCCGACTAGACCATAGATCGCGATGGCAATGATAAAGGCTTGCAGGACGTTGCGGGCGCTCGGAACCGCAATTGGTCCGGGGCGGGCAATTGCCGCGACATTGCGCACTGCCTCACCGGAACTGAGGAAGGCATGCGCCTTGTAGAGCGAATGCGCCACGATATGCAGCAGAGCCAGCGGGAACAGCGCCAGGCCGCATTGCATGATCATGAAAGCCATCTGCGCGATGGTCGACCATGCCAGCGAGGTCTTGACCGCCGGTTGGGTCAGCATCACCAGACCACCAAAAAGTGCGGTGAACCCTCCGAGCATGACGAGAAGCGCCATGACACCCGGGGCCAGCAGCATCACGTCGGCAAAGCGGATCAACAGGAAGCCGCCCGCATTGATGACGCCCGCATGCAGCAGGGCAGAGACCGGCGTGGGCGCCTCCATCACCTCGGTCAGCCATCCGTGTATCGGGAATTGCGCCGAGGCTAGTACGGCCGACAGGGCAAGCAGGAGAGCTGCTCCCATAGTCAGCCACTCGGCCTCAGCGCTGGCAAGAAGCGTTTCGATATCAGTGGTCCCGGTTGCCGCGATCAGCAAGATCACGGCACCGGCCAATGCGCCCTCGCTCAACCGTGCGACGATGGCTTTCTTGCGGGCGGCGCGCTGCGCTGTTGCGCGTTCAGGATAAAACAGCAGCAACCGGTTCAGCGACAGGCTGGTCAGCGTCCAGGCCGCGAACAACTGAAAGAGATTGCCTGACATGACCAGCAGCAGGACGGCGGCCAATGTCGCAGACATCCAGCCCGTGAAGGCGCCTTGCCGATCCTCACCGTCCATGTAGGTCCTGGAATAGCGCAGCACGATCCAGCCGATGAAGCTGACCAGAACCAGCATCACCGCGCTCACCGCATCGAGCCGCACCGACAGTCCAACACCGAATAACCCGATCAGGGCCGAGGTGCCGGAGCCTTTGACCACAAGGAGCGTTGCAGCCACGGCCGCCATCGCGAATGCGGCGAATGCAGCGGCCTCGGTCAGGGCAGGCACCCGTCTGGGGCGTTTCCCGGGATGGCGCGCCGCATAGAACGCGGCCACCAGCAGGACGAGCGGGCTCAGAAGGGGTAAAAACAGATAAGCCATCATCGGACTCCTTTGAAATTCGCGGTCAGCGACCTTTCGCAATGGCTTAGGGGAGACGGCCCGATAGTAAAAATTCATTGTTTTTCATTTTACGTTCTATAAAATCTAACGAATGCCGTTGAACTATCACCACCTCCGTTACTTTTGGGCCGTCGCGCACGACGGAAACCTGACGCGCACGGCGGAGCGGCTGAACCTCTCGCAATCCGCTCTGTCAGTTCAGATCAAGCAATTGGAAGAACGGCTTGGTCACGCTCTGTTCGACCGGCGCGGGCGACAATTGCACCTGACCGAAGCTGGGCGGATCGCGCTGGATCACGCGGATGCAATTTTCTCGACGGGACAGGAACTTGTCGCGACCCTTGAAGGCACGGTGCGGGATCGCAAGGCGCTGCGCGTCGGCGCGCTTGCAACCCTGTCGCGCAATTTTCAGATCGGTTTCCTGAGGCCGATCCTGTCACGTCTGGACGTCGAGGTCATTCTGCGGTCGGGCAGTCCGACCGAACTGCTTGAGGGGTTGGGAACGCTCAACCTGGACCTGGTGCTGATGAACCGCCCACCCCCCGACGACAGCCTGACGCCGTATGAAACCCATCAGATCGGGGATCAGGAGGTCAGCATCGTCGGCGCGCCAGAGCGGCTCGACCCGGATAGCCCGATCCGCGATTTGCTCGCCGAGCAACCGTTCATCCTACCAACCACCGACAGCAGCGTACGCACCGCATTTGACGCGATGGCAAGCCGGTTATCCGTACGTCCGCAGATCGCGGCAGAGGTCGACGACATGGCGATGATGCGTCTGCTGGCCCGGGAAAACATCGGGTTGGCGCTGGTCGCACCGATCGTCGTGAAAGACGAATTGACCTCGGGTCGGCTTGTCGAGGCCAAAGAACATCCCCGGATCAAGGAAACCTTTTTCGCCATCACCCAGCGACGGCGGTTTCCGAATGCTCTGGTTCAGGATCTTCTCGAAAGGAATGCCGGTTCCGCAGCCTTGTCCTGAAGTGCAAACATGCGTGCATTCTGCGGACTTTATAGCTTCCTAGGGTTGTTTTTGTAATGCGCCCAGGAAGCTCTATTTCATTGGCTTTGTCGAAAAGACTGCTGCTTTTTCTTAATGAGAGATCGTAGCATGTCCGCTGCAGTGGCAGATCGGACGTGCGGCGGCGCGGCTGCCCGATCGCAGATAAAACCGCGCGCGTCCTTTTTCGCCGGATGGCGTCAGCCCGCCCAACCACGACATGCATGCGAGGTCCAGCGAAGGTTCTGCTGCAGGCGCAATAGATCATGCTGGGTTTTCTGGAAGCGGACCTTCGGATCAGCGACACCGAGCAGGGACACGTGCGTTTGGCTTGAAGGTCAGCTTTGCGCAGGACGCATCAAGTGAAAAGTCGATGGATCTGGCGATGCGATGGACGCCCGTGAAAGTCAATTTGGATCAGTTAGATGAGGCAGACACAGTGCTCGACAACGTCGTTTTGAAAGACCTGCTGGGAAAGGAGGCTACCGACCCGCCATTGCTGCGAGAGGGAAGCCGAACCTGACGGTACCGGAAGAACGGCGGGAGGCAGTACTCATTGCAATGTGGGATCATGACAGCCCGAAGCGCAGTGCTTTGACTTATCCCGCTGCATTGACCAAGTGCGGAAAGACAAAACGACTGTGCGATCAACATGAATGAGCGCGTTGCGCACTGTCGCAATGCGCGTCTTGACCAGAGCATTCCTAGGGTCAGGACCCATTGATTTCCGCCGGGTGGCGTGATTCACCGTTCGAAAAACGAGCGGTAAAATGTCTGACCTTTTCTGGCTGACCGAGGCGCAGATGGCGCGCCTTGAGCCTTATTTTCCGAAGTCTCACGGCAAGCCACGCGTCGATGATCGGCGTGTGTTGAGCGGGATTATCTTCATCAATCGCAATGGGTTGCGTTGGCGCGACGCGCCTGCGGAATACGGTCCGCACAAAACGCTCTACAACCGCTGGAAGCGATGGAGCGACAAGGGTGTCTTCGGCCGTATGATGGCGGGCTTGGCCGCCGAGCACGGCGAAGAGAAGACCGTGATGATCGACGCGACCTACCTCAAGGCCCACCGGACAGCGACCAGCATGGGCGTGAAAAAGGGGGGCGTGGACGCCTGATCGGGCGGACCAAAGGCGGCATGAACACCAAGCTGCACGCCATCTGCGATAGCCAGGGTCGCCCGCTTGACCTCTTCGTCACCGCTGGACAGGTCAGCGACTACATCGGCGCACGGGCATTGCTGGGCGGCCTGCCAAAGGTCGAATGGCTGCTCGGGGACCGGGGCTATGACGCAGACTGGTTCAGAGAAGCGTTGAAAGACAAAGGGATACGCGCCTGCATCCCGGGCCGTAAACAGCGCAAGACGACCGTGAAATACGACAAGCGCCGCTACAAACGGCGCAACCGGATCGAGATCATGTTCGGCAGGCTCAAGGATTGGCGACGGGTTGCCACCCGATACGACAGGTGCCCGAAGGTCTTCCACTCCGCAATCGCGCTCGCTGCAACCGTCATCTATTGGCTATGAGTCCTGACCCTAGGAAGATACAGCGTGACCGCCAGACCAAGATGGCGTGGTGCAATCGACACGATTCCTGGTGAGTTTCAGTCAGCCATGACATCTTGGACCGCACGGACCAGCCACAGGACGTCCTGTTCACGTAGCCGTGCCACATTGATGCGCCCGCCTTGTACGACGTGGATGCCATGGTCGCGGGTTAGCGCGACTTCCTGGGATTTGGTCAGCGGCAACAAAGAGAACATCCCCTTCTGCCGACCGAGAAACGCGAGGGTTCCTGTGCCATAGGTATCTTGTTCCGCTTTGACGATCGTCTCACGCATCTGTGCCACACGATCCCGCATCGGGTCGAGTTCATCCTGCCAGAGCGCCTTGAGCTTGGGGTCTTGCAGGATGGTGCGAACAACAGAGCAGCCATGGTCCGGCGCGTGTGATGCCCCCGAGCGGACGATTGCGGTGACCGCCCGTTTAACGCGATTGCGATCTGGGGTGCGTGTTTTGACAAAAAGTGCCCCGGCGCGATCACGATAAAGGCCAAAGGACTTGGACAGGGTGATGCAGACAATGCACTCGGGAAACCGTTTCGCAATTTGTCGGGCGAGGTCGCAGTCTGCATCGAAACTGCGGGCGAACCCGAGGTAGGCGAGGTCGATCCAGGGCACAATGCCGCGCTCTTCCAGGATGTCGAGCAGAGCTGCGATTTGCTCTGATGTCATATCCGCTCCGGTCGGGTTGTGACAGGCGCCTTGCATCAGGAAGACATCGCTGGGGCTGGCGGCCCTGAGCCCGTCGAGCATTTCGTCAAAAGTGAGCTCGCTGCGGATCGAATCGTAATAGTGCAGGGATCGGAAGTTCGCCTGCGCCGCGGAGAGAATCGGGACATAGTTGCCGTAGGTCGGAGATTGCAGCCAGACCGTGGGTTTTTTGGGCATTTGAGCCAGAAGATCTGCGATCACCCGCAGGGCAACCGCACCGCCGGAGGTTTGCGCCGCGATCCAGTCGCTGCTGTAGGCGTCGCCCATGATCTCGTGGCCGAGCACCGCGCAATACTCCGCATCGCCCGTGAGCGCGAGGTAGGACTTGCTGGTCTGGCTTTCGATCAGCCGCTGTTCTGCCTGCTTGACGGCCTTCAAGACCGGGGTCTGTCCCTGCGCGTCCTGATAGATGCCAACCGTCAAGTTCAGCTTGTCCTGCCGCGGGTCCTGAGCGAAATACTCTGCCCCGATCATGATTGGATCTACAGGGTATTCTTCCACCTGCTCAAACATTATTCACCCTTTCCAGTTCGACGGTCCGACTATGGAATGCTGTGATCGCGCGGGGCATCATCGTGCCGCCTCGGTCGTCAGTCATTACCTTTTCAGCCAGATGAGGCGTCATGTTGGGCTGCGTCACGCCCCGGGCGATTATTCCGTTGGCATATCGCCTTTGACCGTCAGCGATAACGCAGGCCAAGGTGTCATTTCCGATGAATGCGATTTTCTCCATGGCTCAAAAGCGGGTTATGACAGTGGCACCCACGGAGCGGAATTTATCCATCTCCATCAAGGCCTGAGGGGCATCGGCAAGGCTGATCTGCTCTCCGACCAGTCGTGCCGGATCCAGCTTGCCGCTGGCGATGAGGTCAAGCATCGCGCCGTAGCGATGTGCCTGCATCCCGTGTGAACCAAGCAATTCGATTTCCTGCCCGACGATCTTTGGCATTGGAACGGTCGGTGCCGCGTGCTCACCCAGCATCAGACCCACCTGTACATGCTTGCCCCGTGGCCGCAGGCAGAGGATTGAATTGGTCATAGTTGACGGGTGACCAAGTGCGTCGAGAGAGACGTGGGCACCTCCGCGGGTGATCTCCCGAATGGCCTCCGGCACGTCGGCCTCCCTACCGTTTAGCACCGTCACGGCGCCAAGCTCCTTCGCCAAAGTCAACTTGGCCGGATCAAGGTCCACGCCGATCACGTTGGCCCCGCAAGCCGAGGCGATCATCACGGCGGACAGGCCTACGCCGCCGCAACCATGCACAGCCACCCATTGTCCTGCGCTGACCTTCCCTTGATCTACCACCGCCCGAAATGAGGTTGCAAAGCGGCAACCAAGGCTCGCGGCAGTGGCAAAATTCATGGTCTCGGGCAGGGCGACAAGGTTCAGATCGGCCTGATGAATGCCTACGTATTCCGCAAAGGATCCCCAGTGGGTAAAACCCGGCTGTTCCTGCTGCAGGCAGACCTGCTGGTTGCCGGAATGGCATTCGGAACAGCTGCCGCACCCGCAGATGAATGGCACGGTGACCTTGTCGCCGACCTTCCATTTTGTGACGTCATTCCCAACGGCCTCGACGACGCCAGCTAACTCGTGGCCAGGCACATGCGGCAAGTCGATGTCGCTGTCGTGTCCCATCCAGCCATGCCAGTCGCTGCGGCAGACGCCGGTGGCCGCAACCCTGAGGACAACGCCATGCGGCTCTGGCGTCGGGTCGTCCACGGTAACCAGCTTTGGCGCGCTTTGGAATTTTTCGAAAAGGACGGCTTTCATGGCAGGATCTTTCGCTGAAGAGTATTTTGGACGAGATCATAGTCTGGATGAGGGAAATACCTTTGCCAATCCTCCCCATATTGCGCAAATCTGGAGTGGAATTCCCTATGGAATCGTCATTATTGAAAGATATCTACCCATGCCTGACATCGACGCCGTCAATGCCGAGATCTTGACCCTGTTGCAGGAGGATGGCCGCATGACCAATGCCAAGTTGTCCGAGCATCTGGGTATGAGCGAGACCCCCTGTTGGAGGCGGCTCAAACGTCTTGAAGAAAGCGGCATTATCGAAGGTTATCAAGCCAATCTGAGCCGTCGAAAGCTCGGCCTCGGCGTTATGGCCTTCGTCCAGCTGCGCTGTTCCGAGCATGATCAAGCCGCGACGGCAGAATTTCAGCGCATCGTTGAGACGACACCGAACATCCTGGCTTGCCACAACACGACCGGCGCGGATGATTTCCTGCTGATCGTGGTTGCCCGTGATCTCGATGATTACAGTGGTTTCGTCGACAGCACTCTGAGGCGGCTACCCGGTGTCACCAGCATTCGGTCCAACCTCTCATTGAAAGAAATGAAGGCGTCGAGCAAGCTGCCCGTCAGTGCAGCGTCAATGAAATAGACTGCCGCGCAAGCTGGTTTTCCGTCGTGTTTGAACCGAAGCCTGTAACCGGCCACCGGACTGAACCTGTGCCCGCGACAGACCTTTGCGAAGATCTGGGCGTTCATGCGCGGTCTCGTACTGGAACGCTTTGGGCGGAGATGAAAATGCCATAGCTCCGCCGGGATGCGGAAGAGGCGCGTTGCCACCGCAGGGGCATTGCCAGGGGAAATCTGTCCGTGATGCGGGGCAGGGGGGACAGCCACGACCCCAGCCATTGGATTCGGTGGAGATCGGAACGGGGAACCATGCCGTAGCGTGGAATATCGCCTGCGCAAAGGTTGCGGTCGATGCGGCACAGCATTGCGTTTGCAGCATTGAAACCATCACTTAGCAGTTGATTTCAGGCGATTGTTGCTGGTGTGCGCGGTGCATTGTTTGAAAACTCCATCCTTGGCGGCGTCTACTCCTTCTTGACAGAGTAAATCCAGTTTGCCTAAGTCCGGCCATTCTGGTCCGGCTGGGAATACCATCCGGGTAAAAGGGAACATGGTAAGGCGTCGGAACAAGACGTCAAAACCATGACTGCCCCCGCAACTGTGAGCGGAGAGCAATGCTGCGATATGCCACTGCCCCAAGAGGGGGCGGGAAGGCGCGGCAAAGCTGCGACCCGCGAGTCAGGAGACCTGCCAGAAGGATCACCCAGTCCGGGTGCGGGGCGCGCCGAGGACGACGGACTTCCGTAGTGGTGGCAATTGAACCGTCTGTGGAAGCATTGCCTTCCAAAGACCGATGATCTGTACATGTTGCCCGAGATGGGCAGCCACTTTTCCTGCACCGAATGTGCAGGCTGGGAGAACTGAAACGATGCGCAAGGTAAGCTTGTCCCTGGCCGCCACCCTGATGGTCACTACCCCCGCAATTGCAACCGCCCAGGAGGCGGAGATCATCGATCTGGGCGAACTCATCGTCTCCGGTGGTTTTACCCCTGTCGAGGCGCAGAAATACGGTCGCTCGGTTTCGGTCGTGACCAGCGAAGAGATCGAACAGCGCGGCATCACCACGGTTCAGGATGCACTGCGGTCGGTCCCCGGCCTGATGGTCACCGGTGCAGGTGACAGCTTTACCCAGGTCCGCATCCGTGGCGCCGAAGCCAACCACACGCTGATCCTGATCGACGGCATCGAGGCCTCGGGCGGCGACAGCGACTATATCCTGTCTGGCCTTGATACCGCCAATATCGAGCGGATCGAGGTGCTGCGCGGTCCGCAATCGGTGTTCTACGGCTCCAACGCCTCGGCGGGTGTGATCAACATCATCACCAAGAGTGGCGGCATCGGCACCGAATACGGTGGCAGTGCCGAAGTCGGCTCGGACGGCTACCGGGCCTCGGCGCGGGTGTCGTCCCGAACCGAACGCGGCGGCATCTCGCTCAACCTCGCGCATGATAATGACGATGGCTACGATTTCTCCGGCAGCGGCGGCGAAGAGGATGGTATCCGCCGCAACACCGCGCAGGTGAAAGGCGACTACCTTGTGACCGAGCGGCTGAAGCTGGGTTTCAACCTGCGTGCCTCGGAAGAGCGTTTCGACAGCGACAGCACCTCCTTCACCGCGACCGATGCGGCCAGCTATGTGGTGGATGATCCCACGCAGTTCAGCGACCGCGATGAACAGCTGGCTCAGATCTTTGCCGAGCTCGACACGCTGGGCGGACGCCTGAAACATCGCCTGTCTTACGAGCGTACGGATTTTGACCAATCCTACAACGGCGGCGCCCTGACCGAGACAAAGACGGAAGCGGCGAAATACCTGCTGAGCTTTGGCCTTGATGGCCAGACGGTAGATCTGACAGATCACCTGCTGAACGCCATTCTGGAATGGGAAGAGGATTCCAGCCGTTCCAACCCGGCCTTTGCGCGCAAAACCAATTCGATCGCGCTGGAATACCGTGGCAGCTTTGCCAATGGTCTGGATCTGCAACTGGGCGTGCGCCGCGACAACAACAATGCCTTCGAAGATGCCACCAGCTGGAACGCCAGTGCGTCCTATACCTTTGCGGGCAGCGGTGTGCGCCTGCATGGCTCGGCCGGCACCGGTATCGTGAACCCGACCTATTTTGAGCTCTTTGCCAACAGCACCTTTGGTGCCACTACCTATCTGGGCAATCAGAACTTGCAGCCCGAAGAAAACCGCAGCTTTGATCTGGGTGTCGAGGTGCCGTTCCTGCAGGGGCGCGGGCTGGTTGATGTGACCTATTTCGACGAGACGCTGACGGGTGAGATCGAAGCCTATATGGTGAATGCGACCACCTTCTCCTTCCGCAATCAGGCCGGAGACAGCGAGCGCAAAGGTGTCGAACTGGCGGCCAGCCTTGAGGCCACGGAAAACCTCGATCTCCGTCTGTCCTACACCTATCTGGATGCCACCAACCCCAATGGTACGGTCGAGGTGCGCCGCCCCGAACACGAACTGCTGCTGAGCGCCACGCTCGATACTTTCAATGGTCGCGGCTCCATCACTGCGGATGTCCGCCATGTGGCAGGCAACTGGGACAGCCAGTTCTTTGGCACCTATGCCACGGCCGAGCTGCCGGATTACACCACTGTCGATCTCTCTGCCCAGTATGAGCTGAACCCGAATGTGGTCCTGACCGGTCGTGTCACCAATCTGTTCGACGAGGAATACTCGGACGTCTGGGGCTACGCGAAACGCGGCCGCGCTGCCTATGTCGGCGTCCGGGCCTCCTTCTGATCGATGCGCTGGCTGCCCGGCATAGCGCTGGCCTTTTTCATGGCCGCCACCGGTGCCTTTGCCGGGCCGTCGCGCGTCGTCACGATGAATCTCTGCGTGGACCAGATGGCCATGATGCTGGCCGCGCCGGATCAACTGATCTCGATTTCCTTCGTCGCCCGGGATCCGCGGGCCTCGGCCATGGCCGAAGAGGCGCAGGCCTATCCGGTCAATCACGGGCTGGCGGAAGAAATCTACCTGCTGAAGCCGGATCTGGTGCTCGCTGGCGCATCTTCGGCACCTGCAACGATGGATATGCTGCGCCGCCTTGGCGTGCCGGTGGCGGAATTCGGGCCAGCCTTTTCGCTGAAGGATGTCCGAACCCGCATCGTTGAGGTAGGTGAGGCGCTGGGCCGTCAGGAGGCCGCGCGCCGGTTGCTGGCGGATTTTGACCAGCAGCTGGAGTTTCTGCGGGCGGATGCCCCGGACAATCGCCCGCGCGCCGCGCTTTATGCGGCCAACGGATATACTGCAGGCCGCCAGACGCTGGCCGGGCAAATCCTGGAGGCGGCAGGTTTTCGCAATATCGCCGATGAACTGGGCTATGCCCATTCCGGCCAGCTGCCGCTGGAGCTGCTGGTGCTGTCAGAGCCGGATCTGCTGGTCGGCACAACCGCCTATCCGCGCAATTCCCGCAGCGAGGAAATCCTGAAACATCCGCTGGTGCGCATGCTGGCCGGACGCAGCGGCGCCGGGGAAATCCGCAATGCCGACTGGATCTGCCCGACACCGCATGTGTTGCGCGCGGTAGAGACACTGGCGGCAGAGCGCCGCGCCTTCATGGAACGTGAGGCCCGCCAATGACCCGGCTCATGCTGTGCCTCTCGGCGGCGGTGCTGGCACTGTTCCTGATCTCCCTAACGGTGGGGCCTGCAGATGTCGGTGTGGGCGAGAGCCTGGCGGCCCTGTTTGACGATGGCTATGGACCTCTCAGTCTGGTGATGCGTGAAATCCGGCTGCCGCGGGCAATCCTTGCCGCCGTGATCGGCGCCGGGCTGGGGCTGGCGGGCGCGGCGATGCAAGGCTACCTGCGCAACCCGCTGGCCGAGCCGGGGCTGATCGGTGTGTCCTCCTCAGCGGCGCTGGGTGCGGTATTGGCAATCAACACCGGCCTCGCTGCCACCGCCACGCTGGGCCTGCCGCTGTCGGCGCTGGCTGGCGCTCTGGGCGGTGTGTTTCTGGTGATGGCGCTGGCCGGGCAGCATGGGGGATCACTGACGCTGATCCTCGCGGGTATCGCCATTTCGGCAATGGCAGGGGCGCTGACCTCGCTGGTTCTGAACCTCTCGCCCAATCCCTTTGCTGCTAATGAGATCGTCTTCTGGATGATGGGGTCGCTATCGGACCGCTCGATGCAGCATGTCTGGCTGGCGCTGCCCTTTGTTCTGACCGGGATGGTGATCCTGCTGCCGCTGGGGCGCGGGCTGGATGCGCTGACTCTGGGCGAGGATGCAGCCCAGACCATGGGCGTGAACCTGAGGCAGCTGCGCTGGCTTCTGGTCGTCGGCACTGCCAGCATTGCCGGTGGCACCACGGCAGTTGCGGGCGCCATCGGCTTTGTCGGGCTTGTGGTGCCGCATATTCTGCGTCCGTTCGTCGACGGGCAGCCCTCGCGGCTGCTTTGGGCCTCCGCCCTTGGCGGCGCGATCATGTTGCAACTGGCGGATATTGCCGTGCGGCTGATCCTGCCCACCCGCGATCTCAAGCTGGGCGTGGTCACCGCGCTGGTTGGCGCGCCCCTGTTCCTGCACTTGATCTACAAGACGCGGAAGGGGCTGGCATGAGCGTGCTTTCGGTCCGGAACCTTTCTGTAACCCTGCGCGACCGTCCGGTGCTGCGCGATGTGTCCTTTGAGATTGGCAAGGGTGAGTTTGTCGGCCTGCTGGGTCCGAATGGCGCCGGGAAAACCAGCCTGATGCGGGCCGCGCTGGGGCTGATCCCGGCAGCGGGCAGCAGTTCGCTGGCCACAATGAACGCCTCTGAACGGGCCCACACGGTGGCCTGGATGCCGCAATCGCGCGAGATCGCCTGGCCGATTCCGGTCGAGCGTTTGGTCGCTCTTGGCCGTCTACCGCATCTGCCGCAGGGGCGGCGACTGCCAGCCGCCGATCAGGCCTTGGTGGATCAGGCAATCACTCGCATGGGGCTGGACTCGTTCCGCAAGCGCGCCGCCTCGCGCCTGTCAGGCGGCGAGCAGGCCCGCGCATTGATCGCCCGGGCGCTGGCCCAAGATACGCCGCTTTTGATGGCGGATGAGCCCTCTGCCGGGCTGGATCCCTCGCATCAGATCTCAACCATGGAGGTCTTTGCCAGCCTCGCCTCAGAAGGGCGCGCGGCGCTGGTGTCCCTGCACGATCTGGGACTGGCCGCCCGTCACTGCACCCGGCTGATCCTGCTGGCCGACGGCGGTATCATGGCCGATGGCCCGCCCGTCGAGGTGCTGACGCCCGATCTGATGGCGCGCGCCTTTGGCATCTCGGTCTGGCACGAGACCACAGCGCAGGGGCCGATATTCCAGCCGCTGGAGGTGCTGTGATGTGCGCGGTCACCCTGCAGCGCCCATGGATCGAGTTTGATCTCGGCGCCGAGATGCAGGTGCTGAGCTGGGCAGTGAACCAGCCCGGATTTGTCACCGCTCGCCGAATCCTGTGGCGCGAGGTCAGGAACAGCGACCTGCCGCGCGATCTGGATGTCACCGAATGGTTCGCGGACGAATTGGCACAGCGCGGCGGCAGCGACGCGGTCGCTTTCCTGACCTCGCGTGATGTGCGGCACTATTGCGAAGCCTTGGCCACGGTCGAGGGAATTTCGGCCCATGCGGTGGCCACCGTCGGCCTGTCGAACGGTGAACGGATCGGCAGCCGGGTGGATTACTCCCGCCGCGACTGGGGCACCATCAATGTCGCCCTGCGCCTTTCCGAAGGGCTGACGCAGGCCGGGCTGATTGAGGCGCTGAGTATCGTGGTGCAGGCCCGCACCGCAGCCGTGATGGATGCGGGGTTTGAACTGCCGGGCGGCGGTGGAACCGCAACCGGCACCGGCACCGACTGCGTCGCGGTTGCTGCACCTTCCGGGGCAAATCCCTATGCCGGGCTGCACACCGCCACCGGCGAAGCCATCGGAAAAGCCGTCTACAAGGCCGTCCACACTGGCGCGCTGGAGTGGAAGGTATCCAACGCCCGGAGGGCGGTCGATGCCTGAGCGCGTGCAGATGCAGGCAGCGGCGTTGACGCAGGCGGGCCGCGCCTGCACCATCTGGCCGGGTCACGACCGTCCGGCAGACTTCCATTCGGCGCGTTTTGACCGCGGCGCTGAGCAAACCAACCCGGGACTTCCGGGCCACTGACGGAGGCTGCTATGTCCTTTGCCCCTCTTTTCGATTTCATGGCCCGCGGCGGTCCCGCCCTTTGGGTCATCGGCGCGCTGTCGGTTCTGACACTCGCCCTGTTTCTGTGGCGCCTGATCGGGCTGGCACAGGTCGGGGTCTGGCGCAGGCCGCAATCCGAAACATGGCTGGATCAATGGCGGGCCGGGGGGGCGGTGCCTGTCGCGCCGGGGCGCACGCCGCTGGACCGGGTCACCCGGTCGGCGATGATGGCGCTGCTGACGCCCGAGTTCAGTCCCGAAACCGCAGAAAAGGAAACCACCCGCATCGCCAAGGCCGAGCTGGCCGCCCTGCGTCATGGTCTGCGCCCCCTTGAGCTGATCGCCGCAATCGCGCCGCTGGTCGGCCTCTTGGGGACCGTTCTGGGCATGATCGGCGCTTTTCAGGCGCTGCAGGAAAGCGGCAGCGGCGCGGATCCTTCGGTGCTCGCTGGCGGCATCTGGGAGGCGCTTTTGACCACGGCGGCAGGCATGGCCGTGGCGATCCCGGCCTCGGCGCTGGCCTCCTGGATCGAAGGACTGGCCGAGCGTGAACAGGCCCGGATGGAGGATGCCGCCACCCGCGTCTTCACCGCAGCCGCTGCCCGACCGGCACAACGTCAGGCCGCGCAATGACACTGGCCTTCGGAGCACCGCGCCGGAAAAAGCGCATCAGCCTCGCGCCGATGATCGACGTGGTGTTCCTGCTGTTGGTGTTCTTCATGCTGGCCTCGCAATTCGGCCGCGACCGGGTGGTTCCGCTCACTATGGGCGGGGCAGGAGCCGCCTATCAGGGGCCGCCCCGGCTAGTGCTGGTCACAGCGGACGGGCTGCATCTGAACGGAGTTCCGGTCGCAGCTGATGCCTTGGCGGCGCGGCTGATCCCGCTGACGCAGGAGATGTCAGACGCCATCATACTGCAACCGGACAAAACAGCGTCGCTCCAGCAGATGATGGATGCTGCGGTGCTTCTGACTGATGCAGGCTTTACCGGCCTTGTGATCATGGAGTGAGCGGCATGGATTTCTCCAAACCAAAAAAACGCGAGACGGGTGAGCCGATCCTGCCGATGATCAACGTGGTCTTCCTGCTGCTGATCTTCTTCCTCCTGTCCTCGCAAATCGCGCCGCGCGCGCCCTTTGCGGTGGTGCCGCCGAAACTGGAGAGCGGGGATCCCTCGGCGCCCGAGGCCGTGCTGTTCATGGCCGCCGATGGCCGCCTGCATTTCGCGGGCGCGCAGGATGAGGGCGCCATTGCTGCAGTGACGGCGCAGGCCGGGCAGATTGGGGTGCTGACCCTGCGGGCCGATGCCGAGGTTCCGGCGCATGAAGTTGCGGCGCTGATTGCCAGGCTCAGGGCGGCGGGCATCGCATCGGTGACATTGACCGGAACCGGATCATGAGCCGTATCGCGCTCTTTCCGGCATGTCTTGCCTCGGCGGCGCTTTTGCACGCGCTGCCCTTTGTGGCGCTTCCAGATGGCGGTACAGAGGCAGAGGGCAGCGGCGGCACGGGTCAGATCACGCTGGTGGCGGCCTCGGCTGAGCTGACCCAGCAGGTGTCCAAATGGCAGCGCCCGCAGGAGATCACCACTCAGGTGCCTGCCGTAGTGCAGCCCGCTCCAATCGCCAATCCGCAGCCAGTCCCGTCTGCCAGCCCGTCCTCTGTGCCGGACCTTCCAACCTATGCTCCGGCCGTGCTGGCCCCGGCGGCCCAGGCGGAGGCCGTACCCGAAAAGCCCGCATCCCCACCGCCGCCGCCTGCTCCCCCACCGCCTGCGCCTCCGCCGGTTGCTCCGGCACCGCCTGCGCCAGCCCCGCCGCCCGAACAGGCGCCAGCAGCTGAGGCTCCGGCAGAGGCAAAACCGGCAGCGGCTTCGGTGGCCGTGAACCAGCAGGCCGCGGGCAGCGGCCATCGCAGCGCCCGTGGTGACAATGGGGGCGACGAGGCCAGCACCGGAAACCCGGCCCGGGATGCCAAGCTGAAACGCCGCTGGGGCGCGGCCATCCTGTCTAGGATTGAACGCCAGATGCGGCGCCCGCGTGGCGGCGATCAGGGCAAAGCCCGCGTGCGCCTGAAAGTTTCGACCCAAGGACGGCTGATCGGGGCCTCTGTCGTGCGCAGCTCCGGCAGTTCGACGCTGGACCATGCCGCACTGCAGGCGGCGCAAAAAACACGGTACCCACGTGCGCCCAAGGCGCTGGCGCCGGGTACCTATACCTTCGATTTCTCACCCCGTTTCACTAGGTGACGCTTGCAGTTCAGCGTCCTCGGGACAGGAACAAGGAGTACAGTAAATGCCGCGCAGGACATGCTGGTCGGGAGGCATTTCTGTGCCACTGGATGACCGCTGGACACCTGCTGACCGGCAATCGTGTCAGTCGGCGATTTCTATGCTGACTGTGTAGGGGGCGGAACGCACCAAAGGTGCGATATCGCCATCGAACGCCCCGAGACGCACCAAGCCGCGGGAGTTCTGGAACGGTTTGTAGAAGATCGCCAGATTGCCCCAAGGCGCATATAACGTGATGTCGCCGGTTTCGGGCTTGTAGCTTGCCGGTGCGCCTGTTGTGTCAAGTTTGCGGGGCAGGTCGGAAATTTTTTCAATTCCGTGGTAATCCGTAAGGGTCAGCTCAAGCGGCAGCATCGCCGCAAAATCCCGTCCGGCAGCAGTATCGTCCAGCGTTGCTGAGAGGCGGTCTTCGCCAAATATGAACTCGATTTTGGTCATGGTGCTTTCTTTCTGTGTCGCTGTACCAGATGTTTCTGCCACGACGGGAGCGGACAGCGCGAGCGCACTCATCAGTGCCAAAGCCGGAGTTTTGAGCCAGTTCACGTTCATTGTCCTCCTCAGATTTCCTGAAATGCGACCAAGGCGTAATTGAGTGTCCCGCCTTGGCCATGATGATCAGGCCTTGGTCATGTCGATGACATAGCGATAGCGGGCCTGTTTTCTGACGACCTTTTCACAAGCCGCGCCGATCTGATCCGGAGTGATCATTTCATAGGTCGCTGCGATGCCGTGATGGGCGGCAAAATCAATGACCCGCTGCGTTTCGGCGATGCCACCGGTCATCGAACCTGCCAGGCTTTGACGGCCGAACCCCATCATCATGCCATGCGCCCCTTCGATGGGGAACAGCGCGCCAACATTGACCAGGGTCTTGTCGAGCTTGAGCATATTGAGGAATGGTTGCATCGGGTAGGCCACCGGCACCGTGGAGAGCATAAGATCAAAACTGCCCATCTGGCGGTGCATGGCGTCTTCATCGGACCAGAGGTAAGCCTCGGACGCACCAAAGGATTTCGCGTCCTCCAGCTTGTCCTTGGATGTGGTGAAGACGACAACCTCGGCACCTTTTGCAGCGGCGAGCTTTACCGCAAGGTGGCCAAGACCACCCATGCCGATCACGCCATAGCGCTGCCCGGGCTGCAAATCCCAGTGGTTGAGCGGCGAGAAAGTCGTGATACCTGCGCACAGCAGAGGCGCAAAACCCGCGAGATCCACCCCCGGCGGAATGCGAAGCGCAAAGTCCTCTTTCACGACGATCTTCTTCGAGTAACCACCATATGTGACCCCGCCCGAGATCTTGTCTGGGGAGTTGTAGGTGAAGGTGGTGCCATTCAGGCAATTTTGTTCCCGATCAGCGAGACAGTTCGCACATTCGCCGCAGCTGTCGACCATGGTGCCTACACCTGCGATGTCGCCTTCGCGGAACTTGGTCACCTCGGCGCCGACGCCGGTGACGCGGCCCACCATTTCATGGCCAGGGACCAGCGGAAAGGTCGGCATCCCCCAGTCGCCTTTGTAGGTGTGGATGTCCGAGTGGCAGATCGAGCTGTACAGGATTTCGACCACCACATCCTTTGGACCGGCTGCACGGCGAGGGATGGTGTGCGGTGCAAAGGATCCGCTGGTGTCGAAGGCGGCCCAGCTTTGTACATTGCTGGCGCCAAGCGGGCTTGCGGCCTCCTGCGCCTTGGCCTCGCTGGACAGGGCCGCAGCGGCGAGCGGGGCGGTTGCCATGGCCGCGGTGCCACCAAGGAAGGACCGGCGGCTTTCGCCCTCGCGGGTCAGGATTTCGGCCTTTTGGTTGCAGGCTTCACACATGGGGATCTCCTTGGACGGTTGGCTACGAGGTACAGGACCAAGATACTCCATTCTCCGCCTTGGATAATCCCGGCCTGCTGCACGGCATTCATGAGAAGCCATCATGAATGCTGTGCAGAACAGGCCCATGATCCGGCTGGCGGAGCTCTCTACCTTTTGTCCTATCCAACGCGATCAACCAAAAAGGACAAATGCCATGAAACTCATGCTCACGGCCCCCGCGCTCATGCTCGCCGCCTCAACCGCCTTTGCCCAATCCGTGGAGATCAGCCGGCACGAAGACCGGCCCGGCCAAATTGGAAGCGGCACGGTCTTTACCGGTACGGCCTATATCTCCCCTGTATTCGGCCCCCAGATGAATAATGTCAGCGCTGGCGAGGTGACGTTTCTTCCCGGCGCCCGCTCTGCTTGGCATACGCATCCGGCAGGGCAGATGCTGGTCGTTACCCATGGCACCGGCTGGACCCAGGAGCGCGGTCAGGACAAGCAGGTCATCAAGGCCGGTGATGTGGTCTGGTGCCCGCCCGGTGTTGAACACTGGCACGGCGCGAGCGACAGCACATCGGTGACACATTACGCCATTCAGGCGGTGGTCGAGGGCTCGGCCGTCAGTTGGGGCGACCAGGTCACGGAGCAGGAATACCTGGACTAAAGCGCAACTTAATCATCGATTTCATGAAGGCCGGACATAGATTGTGGAAGAACGACCATGAGCAACAACACACAAATCCCGGCCCCTTTCATGATACGCGAGAACATCAACGACCTGATTGCCTTTGCTGCTGTTGCGGAAGAGCGCAGTTTCACGCGGGCTGCGGCACGGCTGAACGTGTCGCAATCCGCGCTGAGCCATACAATCAAGGGGCTGGAGCAGCGGCTGGGCTTGCGCCTTCTGACCCGCACCACACGCAGCGTTGCCCCGACCATCGAGGGAGAGGACCTGCTTGCCACGCTCAATCCCTGTTTCGAGAAGATCGAAAACCGGCTGCAGGCGCTGAATGACGCGCAGGATCAGCCAACGGGGACAGTGCGGATCGTGGCAGTGGAATACGCCATCGAAAGCATCCTGTGGCCCAAGCTGTCGCCGGTGCTCAAGAAGTATCCTTCGGTGAATATCGAGTTTGTCATGGACTACGGCTATACCGATCTGGCGGCTTCACAATGCGATGCAGGGGTGCGCTATGGTGATCAGGTCAGCGAGGGGATGATCGCCATGCGGATCGGCCCGGATGAGCGGATGGTCTGTGTCGGTGCCCCTGAGTATTTCAAGGAAATGGGCACACCGCAGGTGCCACAGGACCTGTCCGATCACCGCTGTATCAACCTGCGTCTTTCCACCCACGGCGCGCTTTATGCCTGGGAGTTTGAGGACAAGGACGGCAACGAGATCAACGTCAAAGTCAAAGGTCAGGCCTGTTTCAACACGGTCAATCCAGTGATGCAGGCGGCCACGGATGGGCATGGTCTTGCCCTCATCCCGGAACGCCTTGCCCAGTCGCGTCTCGACAGTGGCGCGCTGCAGATGTGCCTTGGTGATTATTCTCCCTATTTTTCGGGCTTCCACCTTTATTACCCCAGCCGCCAACGCCCGTCCTCGGCGTTCAGCGTGGTGCTGGAGGCTCTGCGTGAACGCGGCTGAGACCAAAGGAAGGGTATGAGGCTAGGCATTCATGAAATGGCATCATGAGTGGGGTGATCAGGACGGGCATTAAGCTTTCGGAAAAAGGGGCCACATCATCAGGCAGAAGCAACCCAACAGGAGATCCCGATGAAGACCTCTATTGCCGCCTCTGCCTTTGCGCTGATGACCAGCCCGGCCTTTGCCCTGGATGTGAAAACCACGCTGCCCGATGCAGTGGGGCAAGTCTCCCCGGCGCTGGAAGCCTATGCCACGGATACGATCTTCGGCTCGGAATGGACCAATGAGGCGCTGTCGATGCGTGACCGTGCACTGCTGACATTCGCGGCGCTTGTGACACGTCATGAAACGGAAAATCTTGGCAGCTATGTCGCGCTGGCACTGGACGCGGGCGTGACCCCGGCAGAGCTGTCCGAGACGATCACCCACCTGGCCTTCTACACTGGTTTTGGCAATGCAACCGCAGCGTCCGAGGCCGCTGCGCCTGTGTTTGCCGCTCGCGGCGTGTCGATCGATGCCTTGCCGCCCGTGTCCCCGGATCTGTTGCCGCTCAATAAAGAGGCCGAAGCCGCCCGTGAAAAGCTTGTCAGTGGCCTTTATAGCGACGTCAGTATCGGTGTTGTCGACAACACCCGCGAGGTGCTGTTTCTGGACCTCTGGCTGCGCCCGGATCTTGCCCCCCGCGACCGCAGCCTTGTGACCGTCGCCGCCTTGATCGCCGCAGGTCAGCCCGAGCAGATGACCTTTCACCTGAACCGCGCCATGGACAATGGTCTCTCGCAGGAGGAAGCTGGGGCCATGCTGTCGCACCTTGCCTTCTACGCGGGCTGGCCAAAGGTATTCTCGGCCATGCCCATTGCCAAAGAGGTGTTTGAAAATCGCGGGCAATAAGACCGCATGAAGGTTTGGGAAAGGCAGCAAAGTCAGAAGGAGAGATGCATGAAGATCGGAATTCTCGGCTCCGGCCTTATGGGCGCCAAGCTTGGCTCACTCTGGGCAGCCTGTGGTCACGACGTGTGTTTCTCCTATTCCCGCAGCACTGCCAAGCTCGCGCGTCTCGCAGGCGATTGCGGCGGAACATCGGGCACGGTTGCCGACGCGGTCGCAGGAGCGGATGTGCTGCTTATTGCGGTGCATTGGTCACGCATCGACGATGTCCTGCAGCAGGCCGGAGATCTGGCGGGAAAGGTCGTGCTCAATTGCTGCGTGCCGCTGAATGACAGCAACACAGAGCTGGTGGTGGGCACAACGTCCTCGGGCGCCGAAGAGCTGGCCAAGGCCCGGCCCAAAGCCCGCTGGGTGTCGTGTTTCAACACCATCCCGTCCGAGAGTTTCCGGCCTGTGTTTGACCGAAAGGGACAAACGCCCGCGCCGCAGGTCTTTACCTATGGTGATGATGCGGAGGCAAAAGAGATCGCAGGAACGCTGATCCGGGACATCGGGTTTGAACCGCTTGAAACCGGGGGGCTGCGCAATGGGCGTTTTGTCGAACCCTTTGCCATGGCGACGGTCGAGCTGGCCTATGTGCAGCCCGGCGGTCCGGCGCTGACCTATCGATTTGAAAAACTGCGCGGCTGACCGCGCATGAAAGGAGATCAACCATGAAAATCATCCGTTCCGGCAGCGCGCCGTCCAGACCGGGCCCCGAAGACTGGTTCACCGGCTCGGTCCGGATCGACCCGGTGTTTCAGGCCGAAGACCCCGGGCGGGTCAGCGGTGCCCATGTGACATTCGAACCCGGCGCCCGCACCGCGTGGCACACTCATCCGGCAGGGCAAACCATCATCATCACATTTGGCCGCGGACGTGTGCAGCGCGAAGGCGGCCCCGTCGAAGAGGTTAGCGCAGGCGATGTAGTCTGGTTCCCGGCTGGTGAAAAACACTGGCACGGCGCATCGCCTGACACCGCCATGAGCCACCACGCCATCCAGGAAAGCATCGATGGTGTCGCCGTTGACTGGATGGAGAAGGTCAGCGACGAAGACTACAACGGCTGATCTTTGGGGCGAGCAGGCGGGTTAGACCTGCTCGCTGCCCAAGGGTCTTGCATCGGTGATAGTTGCCGCGGGCATCAAGGACGCATGGCACAGTGCGCGCCGCCTTGGCGTTCCGCCATTAATGATCTGAACTCATCAGTGGGTTCAATTCTGCATGGATTATCGCAGGAGCCTGCCTGCCATAAGTTCCACCCCATCAGATACGCATTGGAACTTCTGCCGCTCGATCGACGGCAGGGGAGCCATTGGCGATACACTATGACAAAGGAAAACCCCAATGATCCTTCAAGAAACTTACACTCTTTCCAATGGCGTCGAGATTCCGAAACTTGGTCTTGGCACCTGGATGATCGACGACGCGGTAGTTGCGGATGCGGTCAAGGCGGCTGTGAACCTTGGCTATCGCCACATCGACACCGCGCAGGCCTATGCCAACGAACGCGGTGTTGGCGAAGGAGTCCGTGACTGCGGCGTGGACCGCGACGAGATTTTCGTGACCACCAAGCTGGACGCCGGCATCAAGACCTATGACGAGGCCAAGGCAGCCATCGACGGCTCTCTTGCCACGATGGGGTTGGACTATATCGATCTGATGATCATCCACAGCCCGCAGCCGTGGGAAAATTTTGCAGGCGACGACCGGTACTTCGAAGGCAATCTTGCGGCGTGGAAAGCGCTGGAAGAGGCGCTTGAAGCGGGCAAACTGCGCGCCATCGGTGTGTCCAATTTCCAGAAGGAAGACCTCGACAACCTGATCGAGAACGCCACCGTCAAACCGATGCTGAACCAGATCCTGGCCCATATCAGCAACACGCCCTTTGACCTGATCGACTATACCAAGAGCAAAGGGATCCTTGTCGAGGCCTATTCGCCTGTCGGTCATGGTGAGCTGTTCAAGAATACCGAGGTCGGCGCAATGGCCGAGAAATACGGCGTCAGCATCCCGCAGCTTGGCATTCGCTATTGTCTGCAGCTGGGCCTGCTGCCTTTGCCGAAGACCGGAAACCCGGATCACATGGCCAACAACTCGGCGGTGGATTTCGAAATTTCCGACACAGATATGGATGCACTGAAGTCCATCGAGAAGATCAAGGACTACGGCGAACATAGTTTCTTCCCGGTCTACGGCGGCAAGATGTAAGCGGCGCCTTCGGGATCGGCCGCTACTGAAACAACCGGTGGGGCCCGTGGTCCCGCCGGTCTATTTGTCGGTTCTGCTTGGCGTGCCCACGACAGTTAGGGCGCGAGAATACGGGCACATGGTGGGCTGGGACCATAGTCACGGGGTCGGAATGATCTTTGGCCCCGTGCTTTGGATGATCGACCTGGGTCTGGTGGTCGCCGGGCTGATCTGGCTGGTGCGCGAGGGCGACGGGACGTCATCGCAGCGCAAAGCGTCCGGCGCGCAGTCCTAACTCGATATGCGATTTGCCCGTGGCGAAATCGATTCATAAGAATACGCCGCGCGCAAAAGTTATTGATTTCATAAGCTTGCGGGCCGCTTGGGGGAGCTTCCATATAGCCGCTGCAAGGATCATAGCCGTTGCAAGGATCGTCGGGCATAGGCAGTGAGAGAGATCTGAGCGCATCAAAAATGCCTCGACTGTTTGTTATTCGAATTTTAGAATGTGATGAGCACACGAGATGAGGGAGGATTCAGACATGCGTGGAATGCTATTGGGCCTTTGTATGACCGCCATCGCGGCGCCTGCACTGGCGGATAAGGTCGGCATCACCAAGGACATGATGAGCGTGACCGTGACAACGCCTGGCGGCGCTGTTGAGATCAAGCGCAATCAGGATCCCGAAGCGCGTCTGGGTGAACCTTGGACAAAGACCTCGCGCCCCTGTCCCAATTTCTGCATCCAGCCGATGACACCGGCACCCGGGGTGACGACCATTGGCGAGCTAGAGGTGCTGGAGTTCCTGAAATCCGGGGAGGCCCTGCTGGTTGATGGGCGCGTTCGCCCGCAATATGAGCAAGGCACAATTCCGGGCGCCATATCGGTGCCCTATACCGAGGCGGCCGACCGGCTGGGGGAATTCGGCTGCGAGGTCGATTTCGATGGCTGGATCTGCGAGGGCGAGGTGCCGTCGGTGGTCCTGTTCTGCAACGGGCCATGGTGCGGTCAGTCCCCGACGGCCGCGCGCCGCATGATCGAGGCGGGCTTCCCGGCCGAGAAGATCTACTACTATCGAGGTGGCATGCAGAGTTGGAACATGCTGGGCCTGACCGTGGTGCCGGGCGGCTCCTGAGGCGGCCCAGACCGATATGCTATGGCGGGCGCCTTGCGGCGGATGATGCTGCAAGGCGCGCATAATCGGGGCCGGAAACCGGGCAGGCGGTGCCTCAGGCGACCACCCGGTCTGCCTCCCAGGACCCGGCGGCCTCCAGGATCCGCTCGGGGTTGCGATAGGCATCGCGCAGCAGCCGTTCATACAGGGCGCCTTCTGACTGCCGCGTGACGGGACCGCCGATCAGCGCTGCAAGGGCCTCTTCCAGCGCATCGACCGTGCCGGAGCCTTCGTCGAACTGCGCCTTCTTGCGCCAGACCAGATCCGGGGGCAGCAGGTCGTCGCAGGCCTTGCGCAGGATCCATTTTTCCGTTGTAGCGCCGGTTGCATCCGGGGCATCGGGGTCGGTGCGGCGCATCTTCAGGTCGGCGGGGATGGCCTGGGCAAAATCGATCAGCTCCCGGTCGAGGAACGGCGTGCGGGCCTCAAGGCTTTCGGACATGGTGACACGATCAACACGTTGCAGATTGATGTTGTGCATGGTGCCAAGGGAGCGGGTCAGCTCATCCGCCAGCGCCCGGGGATCGTCGACATACTCGTGGTGGTAGGTATAGCCGGCGAACAATTCGTCGGCGCCTTCACCGGTCAGCACCGCCTTCACTTTGGCGCGTGCCAGCCGCGCAGCGAACAGGGTGGGCAGCGCTGAGCGCACCAGATCCACATCAGCGGATTCCAGATGATAAAGGACATGCGGCAAGGCCTCTGCCACGTCCTGCGCGGTAAAGACGGTCTCGTAGTGGTCTGATCCGATATGTTCGGCCACAGCACGCGCGGCAACCAGATCGGGGCTGCCCTTGGTGCCGACAGCAAAGGTTTTGAGCGGACCCAGCCCCTGTGCCTTGCGCGCCTTCTGGGCAAGCGCCGCGATGATCGAACTGTCCAACCCGCCGGAGAGGAAGCTGCCGACCTCCACATCCGCGACCATCCATTTGGCAACGGCTCCCTCCAGTACCAGACGCAGTTCCTGCGCGGTGGCGTCGATATCGAGATCCGGGCCCGCTGCGGCAGCGCCCTGAGGCGTGCGGTACCATTGCCGCCAGCCGGTGCGGCTGTCGAACAGATGTCCGGGCGGGACCGCTTCGACCTGCTCGACCGGGACGCCGTCAAAGGCTTTCAGCTCGGAAGCGAAGACCAGCCCATTGCCCAGCCGCGCCATGTATAGCGGTTTGATCCCCAGTGGATCGCGCGCGGCAATGATGCGGTCTTTGGTAATCAGAACAAAGGCGAACATGCCATCCAGCTGGGTGACCCAGCGGGAGCGCCCGGAGCGGAACAGGTGCAGGATCGTTTCACTGTCAGAAGCCGTCTCAAACGCCGCATCGCCTAAGATAGCCCGCAAATCGGCGTGGTTGTAGATCTCGCCATTGGCAACCAGCATGTCACCTGTCTGGTGGATGGGCTGGGCGCCGTCCTCGGGGCCGATGATAGACAACCGGCAATGGGCCATGGTGAAGGCGGTCTCAGTTGCAAGGGGCTCGATGGTGGGGGTATCTGCATGCCGGAGGACATGCACCTCGTCGGGGCCGCGATGGGCGATTTTCGCGATCATCTCCTCGGCCAGCCCGGCATCGCTGATATTCCAGAAACAAACAAATCCACACATGGTTCTTGGTCCTCAATCGGTTCCATAGCGGTCGCCATAAGGGCGGGGCCGCTTTGTGCGCGCGCCGGGCCGTCCTTGCCATGACAGGCCGCGCTGCGCTGTCTTGGCGGCGGCGGAGCAAGGGGGCTGCTGATCGGCTTTGGCCGATGGACGGGCGCCTTTAAAGTTTTGCGGCACCATGGCTATCAAAATCTTGTGGTTGATAATAATGAAACATTCTAGCACTATGGGTGAGAAAAATTTGACCATAGTGCCATGCCTCGACGTCTTCCTGTTCTCAATGCCCTCAGATCCTTCGAAGCTGCCGCGCGGCATGAAAGCTTCAAGGAGGCGGCGGCTGAGTTGAACGTGACCAACGCGGCCATCAGCCATCAGGTCAAATCGCTTGAAGAAGCCTTTGGGATGAGCCTGTTCCGGCGTCGTGGGCGTGCGGTTCAACCGACCGACGCGGCAAAACGTTTTGCAGACCGGATCGGCAAGGCCTTCGACACGATTGAGGCCGCTGCGATTGAACTGCAGGGCAACCCGATGAGCGGGACATTGCGGGTGGCGGTCACGCCCTTTTACGGCAATCGCATCGTATTGCCGCGCCTGTCGCGGTTTCATGCCATGTATCCGGAGATCACGGTCGAACCGGAGATGAGCGCCACGGATACCGATTTTCGCAAATCGGATCTTGATGGTGGCATGCGCTACGGCACCGGGGAGTGGCCCGGGCTGACCGCAGTCGAACTGCACCGTGATGAACTGGTGCCGGTGGCGGCGCCCTCGGTTGTCTCGGGGCGGCGTCTGCCACTGTCCGCCGATGAGATTGCCAAGCTGACCCTGGCCTATATCGACGGCCGCAAGGACGATTGGCAGGCCTGGCTGAACCTTTTGGGTTATGCGGGGTCGCCACCACAGGACATGGTCGCCTACGACAGCCGCGCGCGGGTCGTGGACCTTGCCTTTGCCGGGCATGGTGCTGCGCTGGCCGATGTCAGCCTGACCGCTGCCGACGTGGCTGCTGGGCATCTTGTGCGCCTCAATGAGGCCCGCCTGACCACCGGACGGGGGATGTGGCTGGTCTATCCGGATACGGATTTTCCCGATCCGCGGCTCATTGCCTTTGGCGAATGGTTCAAATCCGAGGTCGCAAAGATCCCGATCGCCTAGGTGCTCGACGTGAGTGGGCCTCTCAGCAGTGAGGCTTTGCTCCGATCTCTCCAATGCGATCTTGAAATGTGCTCTAAGCATTCTAATGGCTGTTGTCAGAACGCATGCGCTGGCATGTCTGGCAGCATGCAGAGGTTGCCAATCGGCTTCCAAGGCTTGCGGCACGACGTCACGAGTGCAGTCGTTGCAGCGGGCACACGGCAAAATTTCGCTGCCAAATCAGCGGCGCAACGCCGGTCTGCTGGCAGGCCAGTTTCAATTCACGAGCCAATTTACATATACATTTTTCCGAATGTAATGGGCGCGCCGGGCCTCGTTCACCTTGAGATCAGCAACCGGCACAGGAGAAAGACATGAGCATGAACAGTGTTTCCTACCGCGAGTACACAGTGAGTTTCGAAGGCGCCGACCGTGTTAAACTGTCGGCCGAAACCGGCCTTGATACAGGTATTGGCGGTGGCAAATGGCACCGCAACGAAGCTGAGACACAGCAGGTTGAAACGGTATCAACCGATGATGCCTCTGTTGCTGTGACGCTGAGCGCTGAGGCCATCGCAGAGCTGAAGTTCATGATCGAAGAGGAAAAGCTTGCGGGCGATCTCTACGAGGCCTTTTACGATGTTTATGGAGAGGAGATCTTCGCCAATATCGAGGAGTCCGAAGACCAGCACTTTGACGCGCTTGTCGACTATGCAGAGAAGATCGGCGTCGATGTCGATTCCTTCGTTTTCGACACCGCTGGCGAATTCTCCAATCCCGAGTTGCAGGAGATGTACGACACGCTTCTGGAGCAGGGGCTGACCTCGCTAGAAGACGCGCTGGAGGTCGGTGTGGCGATCGAGGAGAAAGACATCGTCGATATCGCGGCTGCGGCCGAGGCCGTGCCGGACACTGCTCTGGCGGACATCTATGAAAACCTGTTGCAGGGCTCATATGCGCACCTTGATGCCTTTGAGGCTGTACTGTGACCGAAATCGCCTCCGGTTTCGGTCACAGATTGGCTTGGCCTCGCAATCGCGAGGCCAAGTGCAGCCACGGACCTTGCAGGTAAAGGCAGACCAGCTGGTCGGGGTGGCGTCAACCGGGAGTAGTTCCGCGCAATTGGCGCACAGCCCGCCCGGCCCATTCCGGGGGCGGGGACAGGACGGCATCCAAAAGGCTATTATAAACTGCCTCGGGGAAAGCTGTCGCCCGTTGTTGTCGCGTATCGTAGTGCAGCAGCATGCATTCAAAGGTCGCGCATTCCTGATCAGCCGACCACATTGTGTGCCCGATCTGCAAACGTTTGCTGTCCACGCCCAGGATCGCCGCTTCGATTGACAAGGTTGCCGGAGCGCGCACTTCCCCCACGTACCGCAGGTGCGTCTCAAGCGTATATAGCGCGCAGCCCGTTTCCTCGAAATATGCGGTGCCGATCCCGAAACGGTCCTGCAGTTTCCAGGTCGCATTGCTGAACGGGACCAGATAGTAGGCTTCGTTCAGGTGGCCATAGGCATCCAGCCACTCCTGCTGAAGCGGCTCTTCGTGTACGCGAAATGTCGACATCTCCGCTCCCCCGGCTCAGGCAGGTTTGGAAAAGACGACCAGTTTGGTCATCGCCGGGATTAGGTTGTCGACGGTCTCGACCTCGAAACCGATCGTTTTGCCCATTTCCGTCAGCCAGCCCACCGACAGCGAACGGGCGTCTGGGGTAAAGGCCATGTGCTGCAACTGCCAGAGTGCGGCCAGCGCGGGTCCGCGGCGGTTCTCTTCCACCATGAAGTCATGCACCATCAGCTTGCCACCGGGAGCGAGCGCCTCAAAGCCTTTCGTCAGCAGGCCTTCGACGTCGTCGCCGGGAACGCCGCTCATCAGATAGGACATCAGGATGGCGTCCTGGTTGCCTGGCCACTGGATTTCGATGGCGTTGCCTGGAATATAGCGCACCCGGTCGATCAGACCGGCCTCGGAGACAAAGCCCCAACCGATTTCTGCCACGTTGGGGAAGTCGATGATGGTGGCCTCAAGGTTCTCATATTCGTTGCACAGGCTGATGGTCATCGCGCCGGTGCCGCCGCCCACGTCCAAGAGGGTCTTGGCATGGGACAGGTCCACAGTGCGGGCCAGTGTGCGCCCCGGGCCAAGCGAGCCGGCGTGCTGGCTTTCGGAATAGACCGAAGCCTGTTCTTCATCCGCCATCCAGTGCCGGTAAGAAGCGATTGCATCCTCGGAGAGTTCGCCTTTCATCACCGCATTCAACTGCAGCAGGAAAGGGTACATCTGTTGGTCGATCTGATAGCGAAGATAATCGCCGAAATCGTATTTCGATGTTTTCGAAAGGAAATTCTGCGCGGCGGGGGAATTCTTGATCTTGTCATCGTCCGTGTTGCTCAGCAGCCCGACGCTGGCCAGCGCGGTTGTCAGCGTGACGATGCGGTTGAGCGGCACATCTGCGGCCTTTGACAGTTCTTTGGCCGTCTTGGGGCCGTCCGCGAGCAGTGAAAAGATACCGACATGCAGACCGGTGAACAGCGCCTTTGATGCCATGAAACTGAAAGCGATGGACGACAGATCCTCCGCGCTTTCGATTGCATTGTTGTCGAGTGTCGCCGGGGTCAGATCCTGCATGAAGCCCACTTACCTTTCTGTCATTTCGGATGTGTCTGGGAGCATACACAGCCGTAGCTGCCACGCAACAGTAGTGCCGGGAACATGTTGCAAGTTGTCGGTTTTGAGCCAAACTTTGATGCATTCTACGGTGGAAACCACTTTCTATGGCCTGCGTTTCCACTCGCAAAGGGCAGGGCACGGATGGGTTTAACCGCACCTAGTGGCAGGGCAGATCGCCTGATGTCTGCCCGACAAGAGGAACGTTTTTGCCCCTCCGCCGCCGCGGTTTGCGCTGAGTGTCGGCTGCGCGGTGTTAGCCTGCCTGGCGTTCATCGCCCGTATGGCGGCCTTCACCCATGTAGAGTTTCTGCATATCGACGAAGGGGCAGGTTTCCAGTCGACCGCGGATCGCGGCCCATCCCTCAGGGTTGTCGTGGATCACCACATACAGCTCTGATGGCACGTTCAGGTATTCAATGTATTTTTCCGATGCGGTTTCCAGCCAGGCAAAGACATAGCTGCCGGTCTCTTCGTCCACATCGACAAGCCGCAGCTCAATGCCTTCAGCCAAGGGGGCGGTTTCGACGCTGCGCAGGATATGCAGCTTCATCATCTCGACGATCACATCGTCCAGCTCCAGTTGCCGCAGCAGCAATTTTTCCCGCACCGCTGGCCAGCCAAAGGTCAGTCGCACGGTCAGCCCTTTGCCGACCTCCTGTGCGGCAGCGGGAGCCTGCGACCCATAGCTGGTGGAAAACAGATCATTGGCCTCATCCTCCAGTTCCAGATGATCGCGCAACCGGTTGGCGGGCATCGCAGCGATCCATTGCCCGCGCCCGGCGTCGAGGTAATTGAACTGCGGTTGCAGGCGAAAACTCTCGCCGCAGGCGGGGCAGGCCGCGTCCTGAAACCGGTCCTCCAGGATGTCGTCCCGTAGGTCGGGACGACGGTCGGCGTTGACACTGCCGACGGCGGACATGGACATGGGCGCCTCGCATTGCGGGCAGAGCAGATTGACGGGATGAAACAGGGACATCGGTCGGTGGCCTTTCGATCAGTCAGAGTTTGGACAACCAGTCAATCGCCGGATGGTTCGGTTTCAGCTTGCCCGAGTGATAGGCGGCATAAAGTTCGGAAAACCATTCGCCCGGCGCCCGGAACTGGTAGCCGGTCATGCCCTTGGCGCGTGCGCCAAGCAGATAGGAGGTCCAGCTGTTGGTATAACTCTCCTGATACACAACACCGTCAATCGCGAGCTTCTTGGCAGAGGTCATGCTGGACCATGGTTTTGCGGGCTCAGAGGCGCTATCGATATGTGCCTGAACCTGAACGCGCCGGGTGTCCCATTCTTCGTCCGTGCAGGTCTCGTCCGCGGGTTTGTCCGGGGCATGGGCGCTTGTGTTATGGGCCATGTATTCGGTGATATAGTCTTTGTCATATTTGAACTTCTTGGCAAATTTCTCGGCGATGTCCGAAATCGCCATGCCGTATTCGGTCCAGCCACCGAAATCCTTTTTGCTGCCGTTGCTGTTCATGAAGCCGTGTTTGTCATCCACCGCATGGCCAACCTCGTGCAGGGTGTTCCAGTTGAAGTAGGTCACCGGCTCTTCGTTCGCGGGTTTGCATTTTTCCAGCTCGGCACGCTCTTCCGGGGTGGCCGCATCATCTAGGCTGCCGACCGCGTCATCACTGCCGAAGGCATAGTTGGGCGACAGGCCCGCATCACCTTCGTGCATCACGATCCGCTTTTCGTTGCCCTGGTACATGGATCCGCCTTTGTCGGCTTCGTTGATGGCGAATTTCTTCAGCGAGTCATTGTTGAGCGTGTGGTCCATCGGCAGGTCTTGCATTGCCTTGTAGAAGGCCACGATATTGGGGCCTTTCAGATCGCCATCGGCGATTTCGGTGGCTGGCGCCAAGTTCTTGTTGCTGAAGTTCTTGATATCGCAGCCAAAGCGCGCCTTGAAGGCGACCTTGACCACCGCGCGCTGGGCTTCCGGCTCCAGATTGTCGATCATCGCATCCAGCTCGGCGGTGCCACCCGGGCGTGCCAGGATTTTCTCGATGTCTGCCGGGTCTGGCGGCGTATTGGCCCGCATCTGCGCCATGACATAGGCGCTGGTGCCAATGGCGCGCGCTTCTTCCAGCAGCTTGATGGCATCTGCAGGCTGTTTGCCTGCGTCCTGCGCCGCGGCATCCGCCAGTTTCTTGCGCATGGTGTCGATGCTGGGTTTGATGGCGTAGCGGTGTTCGTGCCCTTCGAGCACGGCCAGACGGGGCTTCACTTCCGGCTCGTCGCGCAGCTCTTTGTACGTCTTATGCTGCTTGGCCAGCTCCAGCGCCGTCTTGGTCAGGGCGATGGCCTTTTCGATATCGGCGCTGACCGCAGCATAGTTCTGGCCACCTCTGGCAGCGGTTTGCGCCCCAGTCAGCAGCTTTTCAACTTCGGCGACCTCGACGGCGACATAGGCGGCCTCTTCGTGGCCCTCGACCGGGGTCAGGGCCGTGCGGGCGCGAGCGATTTCCTGTGTGATGAAGGCATATTGCGAAATCACCTCGTCCGCCGTGTTGCAGGCCTCCAGCGCGGCAAGAAGATGCCCTTTGGCGACCTTGGGCGCCACTCCGTCTTTCTGGCAGTTTTCGATTTCCGCCGTCGCGGTCTTCAGGTGTACCGCTGCGACATCGGCGTTTTCACGGCTGCCGACCACTTTGATCGACAGTTTCGCCGCCTGTACCTGCGGCCACCAGGGGGCGCTGTCCTCATCCCCGCCAATGGCCGAATTCACCACTTCAAGGATGCCATGCGTTTTGGCAGTCGACAGGGCCTCTTCGGCCGAACGCGCCACTTCCTCTGCCATGGTTTTTGCCGTCGCGTAGTCACTCGGTGCCAGTTTGACCAGCGCGTCGTATTTGGCTGTCAGCCGGGTCAGCTGGGCCGCAATGGCCTCGGCATGTTTGTGCGCCCGTGCCTCGTCCAGCTTGGCCTTTGCCTCTGCCCGGGCGGTTTCATACGCCGAGGATCCGGTGATCGCGGTCAGCAACGCCTTGGCGGTCTCGGTGAGAGCCTTCAACTCCTTCACAGCTTGTGAATAATCGTTTTCCGTCAGGTCGGTCCGGGTGGTATCGAGCTTGGCTGCCGCCAGCCGGTCTGTCATCTCCTTGATCCGGTCCTTGGTGGCATCGTTGCTTTCGGCGGCCAGCGCATCGACAGCTGCCTGCGCATCGGTAACCGCCTGAGGGTAGGGGGCCGCCGCTGCAAGAAGAACCTTGCACGCCTCGATCTTCTGGTAAGCCTTTTCGAACATGCCGCGCGCGGCCGTGTAGGTATGCGCGGCCTTCATCGCCTCATATTTGGCAAAATCCGCGTCCGCCCGGGCGATCTGATGTACCCCGGCTTCCTTGCCCGGTCCGATCAGCGTGGCACGGGGGACCTTGAAATAGGGACCTTCCCAGCCCAGCACGGTTTTCAGCGTCGTCAGATCCGCGTCGGTGGCCTTTTCCCAACCGGCTGCATCCTTGGCCTTCTCCGCTGCGCCCTTGAAATCCCGCGCGGTTTGCAGCCGGATACTCTCGTCGATCAGCGCCTGAATCTCCGTCTTTCGATGCTCCAGCTGGGTTTCTACATCGCCGCCCTCGGTGGTGATCTTGGCGATCACCGCGGTGGCCTTGGCCCGGTCGGCCTTGATCGTCTTGTAAAGCTCACCTTCCGCGCGGGCCTGGTCGACCATAGCGCGTGCGGCGGCAAGCTTGGCCTCGGCGCCGTCGTAGTCATAGGCTTCGGGCTTGATCAGATCGTCTGCTTCGCTGGTCAGACGGGTGATGTCATCCAGATGCGGCTGCAGGCAATTGGCATCGTTCAGCGCCGCCAGCCCAGCCACCCGCGTTCCCAGCGAGGTTTTCAGTTCCTCATAGGCGTGATGCTGATGGACCAGCACCATGGCGAGTTTCAGATTGGCGATGGCGCTGTCCAGATGCGCGCGCGCATCGTCGTATTTCTTGGCCTTCTTGGCTTTTTCAGCCTCCGCGGCAGGCACCTGTCCCTTGGCGATCAGCACTGTGAAATCATTGCCGGTATCCGCCGCGACCACCTTGTCCCGGATATCGGTGAAGACCTTGAAGGCCGGATCCCATTTCTTTTTCAGGTTATCCAGCGCGGCGGTATCGGTCAGCCCGTCCAGCTCGACCGCGGCCTCTGCCGCAGCCTTAGCGCTGTCGATGCGTTTTTCCGCATCCGCGAGGCAGGTGTTGGCCGTGGGGAAGTCGAGCTTGAGCGCATGGGCTACGGCTTCGGCCAGCAGCGCCTCGGCATCGGCCAGCATGCCTGCGGCTTGCGGTACGTTCTTCAGCGGTGCGATCTTGCCCTGAACGACCTGGCGCTTTTCCTTGTAGGCCTTACAGGTGTCCGCCTGCGCAGTGGTCGCTGCCCAATCCCCGGCTGTGGCATCCAGCAGGGATATGGCCGTTGAGTATTTGTGAAGCGCTGCTTCCGCCTTGGCCGAGGCGAGATCGCTTTCCATTTTCAGGATGATCACCTGAATGCCCGAGGCGCCGTCGTGGTCCTTGAACTCTTTCAGCTTGGCCTCAAAGGCGGTTAGCTTGGGCGCGTATTGCTGCACCACGGGAATTTCGGTTTCCAGAAATGCGCGCAGGTGCCAGAACTTGCCAAGGGTCTTGAGTGACTCGGCGTAGTCCTTGCTCGTGGCGACATCGGAATCGTTGTAATAGCCGTTCGCCTCGGTCAACTTCACCGTGAGCAGGTTTTTGACAGCGCCGGGAAGCGTGGCCCAGTAATCGACCCAAGTCTTGGCCTTGGGCCGGGCGTCTTCATAGCTTTCCCGCAGCGTCCGCACCCGGGCAGTTTTGGCGTAAACTGCGGCGATCTCATCCAGCTTCTTGATGCCATCCTTGAATTTCTTCGCGGCCTTGTCCTGCTGCGCCGCATCGTAAAGGCGTTCCATCTCGCGGGCGGCATCGTCGACTGCGGGATCGCCAACTGTCACCCCACGCGCAGCGTCGGCCAGTTCCTTGCGGTCGGGGTCCAGCGCCATGAAATGGGCAAAGTCATCGGCCAGCGCCTCGGCCTTGGCGATCTCGGCCTCAGCAGCCGTGAGCGCCTCAGTCGCGGTTTTCAGATCGTGAGCCTTTGCCTTTGCGATGGCGTCCGTGCGGATGTCGTTGATCTTGGCGATTTCGGGCGCGATTTCCGGGGCCCCGGCCTTTGGATGGCTGGTCAGGGGGACCATCCGCAGGTCAAAGATCTCCAGCGCCTTGCCAAAACCGGTCTTGGCTTCGGTGTCGGTGGCAACTGCCTTTTTCAGCCCGGCAAGGGCCTTTTCGCCAGCCTCCAGCTTGGCCGTGCTGCTGCTTTCGGGCTTGGCCTTGGCTTCGTTCGCCAGCGCCTCGACTTTCTCCAGGGCGGTCTTCCATTTGTCCGGGGTCTGGCTGACCGCCTCGGGCACGATGGTGTTATAGGTCTTCACCGGGCCGTCGCGCAGCTCTTTCAACGCGGCTTCGATACGGGCAATCTGATCGGACAGGTCGGTATCATCCGTATCGCCAGCGGCTTCGCCTGAGGGCGGAGCGGATTGTTCGGGCGCTTTTTCCGGTGCGTCCGGGCGGGGGATCGTTGTCGTGTCGCCGCCTTCCGCCGCCTCGGCCCCTCCGCTTGGCGGGGCCGGTTCTTCCTGAGGTGCCTCGGCCGCGGCCTGACGCGCCTTGGAAATGGCCTGTGCCAGCGGACCGACTGCCTTCAGCGCGCCTTCGAAATCAGGCGGCGTGGCTTCCACCCTCGCGGTGATCTGAGCCCAGACCGCCTGAATTTTCTCGGATTGGGTTGTCTTGAAGGAGAGAACCTCGTCGATCAGCGGCTTCAGCTTGGCTTCTGCCTGCTGCCACTTTGCCTCAAGCAGGGTTTGCCGCTTGGCCCGCGCAGCGGCGTCCTGGGCCGCGGTCTTCATCTCCGCTGACAGCTTGGCCACATGCTCTAGCGCCGTGGCAAAGGCGCCGGTGTCCGCCTTGGCCTGCAACGCCTTCCAAAGCGTCTCGACCCGGGAAAGATCAATCCCGGCGATCTGGCGCAGCTTCACGAGGTTGGCTTCGACCTTTTTCGCGGCTGCAGCCCATTTCTCCTCTGCCGGATCAGTGGCGCCTGAGGGCGCTGAAGGGCCATCCGGTTCTGCCGTTTCCGTCGCCGTCTCGCCGCTTGCGGCCTCTTTCGCAGCCGGGACTTCTTCGTTCTCATCTTTCTCCGCTTCGACGACCTGTCCGTCGAGGTCTTGAATGATGATGCTGTATTTCAGCCCGACGACCATGAACATTTTCTTGGTCTTACGGGCCATGCCCGGCGGGATCTTTCCTTCGACAATGAGGGTCAGTTCCTTGCCGTCCAGTTTCAGCCGTCCAAAGGTGAACTGCGGCGTCTCTCCATCGGATTTCGCCTGCTTGCCAAGCACCTTGGCGGCTTTGGTCTTGTGGGTGAGAAAGACCGAGTCTTCGATCTTCTTGCCAAAACACAAACCAAAGGCCAGCTCGCGTTTGCGGGCGATTGCCATCTGTTGTTTGATTTCTTTCGCGGCAGATCCATCAAGAGGCATTGGGCAGCTCCTGGACTGAAAAACTGTTTAAAAATAGCACACTACACACTTGCCTCTTTCAGGGTCGCACGCGGTTAACGTTTCGGCAAGAATTTTTTTCTTGTGAAACCGTACAGACTGCGCAGACTCTGCGGGCATATGCACCAAGGTGAGATTATGCCGATTTTCCAGATAACCGGCTCTGCCACATGAGGATTTCAGGTCCCTTTCTGGCCGTGATCCTGGCAGTCAGTGCCGGGGTTTGGGGTTGGAGTTTGGCGGGATTTTCTTATGCCTCGGAGCACGCCAATGCACCCAGTGGAGGGGTCCCCATGGTTTCACCCACGGCAGAGAGTTTCGATGGCGCCTGGATCGTGCAGCGGGTAAAGGGCATCGACATTGCGGGCTTTGACGAGATGCGGTTCGATTTCGCTGAGGGCACGCTTTATGGCTCTGGCCCCTGTCGCAGCTTCACCACCACCTACGGGCCGGACCTGCAGAACCTCATGTTCACGCCGTTCGATATCGGTGGCGGGCTCTGTGACGAACAGACGATGATCGCAGAGCGCGAATTCCTGCAGCGGCTGGGTCTAGTCAACCGGATGGAACTGGCCGAGGACGGGCAGCTGGTCATGTATAACTTTGATGAGCCGCTGCTCTGGGCGGTTCGACTGCCCGGCTGAACCTGCGCGAGGCCTAGGCGGGCAGGGGGGGTGCCTCAGGTGAGGACCACGAGCCAGAACCACACCGTCAGTACTGACGCCCCGGTGGCGATGAGCACCGAGGAAGCGGCGACGCGCCGGGCGCGGCCATACATATTGGCAAAAATATAGGCGTTAAAGCCCGGCGCCATCGCAGCATTGAGAACACCGGAGCGGAACAGATCCTGTTTCAGGCCAAGAGTGCTGCCAAGGGACCAGACGATGGCCGGGTGCACCATCAGGGCGGTCACGCAGACAAATGCGATAGTGCGCAGATCACCCTCGGGGCGGTATTGCACCAGTACGCCGCCAAGGGCGAACAGCGCCGCCGGGAGCGCGGCGCGGATCAGAAGCTGCAGGGCATCGTCAAATGCACCAGGAATGGTGAGGCCGATCAGGTTGGCGGCAAATCCCAGTGCAATCCCGAGGATCAGCACGTTGCGGAACATCGCAGTCAGCACCGAGCGTGCCATCTTCATGCTGCCGCTACCGCGGTTCTTGACGATCTCCATCACGGTGATGCCGATGCCGTAGCAAAAAGGGGAATGGAACGCGATGATCGCATAGTTACCGGTCAGATTGTCCGGGCCAAAGGCGCGTTCGGTGATCGGCAGGCCCAGCAAGACCGAATTGGAGAACAGGCAGCAGAAGCCGATGGCCACGCAGTCTTCCCAGTCGCGTTTGAAGATCAGCCGCGCACCGAAGAGGCCGATCAGAAAACAGATCCCCGCCCCGGTGTAAAAGCTGACGAGCAATGTCGGGTCAAAACTGCTAGAGAGATCCAGATTGGCAATCGCCCGGAACAACAAGCAGGGGATGGCAAAGCTCTGGGTGAATTTCATCAGCCCTTCGATATGGCTGTGCGTGAAATATCCTTTCATCGTTGCGGCATAGCCCGCAGCGACCACCAGGAAAACGGGCAGAATGACGTCGATCAGGCTTTGCAGCATATAGTCGTAGTCCTAATGGGCGCTCGCCCGGTTGGGCGGCCCTAGATCGGACTGCGGATCACCATGCCATCATAGGCGGCAGAGATATGATCGGGGGTTTCTGCCTCGACCGTGGCATAATCCATATCGATATGCATGTTGGTCAGCACCGCGCGCCGGGGCTGCATCCGCTCGATCCACTCCAGCGCCTGCGTCATGTTGAAATGCGTGGGATGTGGGGTGCGGCGCAGGGCGTCCAGAACCCAGCAATCCATATCCTGCAGCTCGGGCAGGGCACTGTCGGGGATGTCGACCACGTCGGGAAGATAGACCAGCCCGCCCATCCGGAACCCCAGCGCGTCGATCGACCCATGCCCGACCTCGAAGGGGCGGAAGGGGATTTCGCCGCCAGGGCCATCGATAACAAAAGGGCCATTGATGCTTTGCAGATCCAGAATCGGCGGATAGGGCGATCCTTCGGGCTGCACAAAGGCATAGCCAAAGCGCGACAGCAGGGCGTTCTGGGTATCGCCATCTGCGTAGACCGGGATCCGCTTGCGCATGTTGAAGACGATCATGCGCAGATCGTCGATACCATGCACGTGGTCCGCGTGGGAATGAGTATAGACGACCGCGTCCAGCCGTCCGACCTCTGCATCCAGCAGCTGGCTGCGCATATCCGGCGAAGTATCGATCAGCACCGTGGTGGTGCCATCCGGGCCGTCGCGCTCAACCAGCATGGAGCAGCGCCGCCGTCTGTTGCGCGGGTTCTCAGGGTCGCAATCGCCCCAGTGACCGCCAAGGCGCGGCACCCCGCCCGAAGAGCCGCTGCCGAGGATGGTAAAGCGCAGTTCAGCCATCAGGCGGCCGCCTGATATTGCGCTGCTTTCCAGAACAACCGGTCGAAATTCTCCTGCGTCTGGGCCGCGAAATCGGCGTAGTCCATGCCAAAAGCCTCGGCGCCGACTTTGGCGGTCAGGGCAGAATAGGCCGGTTCATTGCGTTTGCCCCGGTGCGGCGGCGGTGCCAGATAGGGCGCGTCGGTTTCCACCAGAATGCGGTCGATGGGCGCGGCGGCAAAGATGTCGCGCAGCTCCTGGCTTTTGGGGAAGGCGGCAATACCGGACATCGACAGGTAAAACCCAAGATCCAACGCCGCCCGGCCAAGTTCCGCCGAGGAGGAGAAGCAATGCATCACGCAGGAATAGCTGCCGTTCTTCATTTCTTCGGACAGGATTCGGGCCATGTCGTCATCCGCGGCGCGGGCGTGGATGATCAGCGGCAGGCCGGTTTCTCGGGCGGCGGCAATGTGATTGCGCAGCGAGACCTGCTGAATCTCGGCGCTGTCCGCGGTGTAGTGGTAATCCAGACCGGTCTCGCCGATGCCGACGAATTTGGGGTGTTTAGCCAGCGCCACCAGTTCATCCACGCTGACCAGCGGCTCATCAGCCGCGCTCATCGGGTGGGTGCCTGCGGCGTAAAACACCGGCGCGTGGGTTTCGGCGATGGCGCGCACCGAGGGTTCATTCTTCATCTTGGTGCAGATGGTGACCATCCGGGTGACCCCGGCCTCGGTGGCACGGGCGATCACCTGATCCAGCTCGCCAGCGAAATCCGGAAAATCCAGATGGCAGTGGCTGTCGGTGATCTGGGGAAGGGATGTGCTGCTCATGCCTGTCTTTCGTCGTCTTGTGCGCCGCAGCTCCGGACCTGCCCAGACCAGCCCGGACGAGTCGGGATCAGCGCGACGCGGTTTCCTGCATCTTGAAAACCGTATCTAGGACTAGCGCGGCGGGGTCAAGGTTCACGGCCTGACCGTGGCGGGCGCGTGCTGTTGCTTCGGCAGAAAGGTCGGCCCATGCCCGGCCTTTGTGCGGATCAGGGGCGAGGCGCTGCAACATGGCGGTTTCACCGTGTGCGGCCTCTGGCTGGGGCGGCTGTCCGGTGGCGCCGGTACGGGCCAGCCGGGCCATGGCGACCTCGGTCAGGGTCAGCAGTAGCTCAAATTTTTCCGCGCCGCCACGCTGGGCCGCGGTTTCGGCCAGCGCCATGGCGCGCTGACGGTCCAGACGGGGCAGAGAATCGAGGATCTGTACAAGTTCGGCGTATGTCTTCAGACCACCAAGGTTCAGAAGACGCAGCGCCGCGCCGACCGATCCGGCGGCCAGCGCCGCAAGATGATCGGCGTTCTCTGGCAGCTCGGCCCCGGATTGACTGAGGGCGGCCTGCATATCCTCTGCCGACAGGGGGCCAAGGCGCAGCGTGCGGCAGCGCGAGCGGATCGTCGGCAACAGGCGCGAGGGCTGATGTGAAATGAGGAACATGGTGGTCCGCGCGGGCGGCTCTTCCAGCATCTTCAAGAGGGCGTTGGCGGCGCTGGGGTTCATGTCATCGGCGGCATCCACGATCACTACGCGGCGCCCGCCATCGGTGGCAGACAGGCCGAAGAACCGGTTCAGTGCGCGGATATCATCGACAACGATCTGATCGCGCAGTTTTCCCTTGTCGTTATAGCTGCGGGTGATCGCGGCCAACCCCGGTTCAGCCAGAGCGTGGATCCGGTGCGATACCGGGTGATCCGGGTCGATGTCGAGCGTGGTCGCTGGCGGCGGCGCGCCGAACAGCCCGTCCTCGGCCGGGGGCGTCGCCAGAAGAAACCGCGCGATGCGCCAGGCCAACGTCGCCTTGCCAATGCCCTGCGGCCCGGTCAACAGCCAGCCGTGATGCAACCGGTCCGAGTTGAAGGCGGTAAGAAAATCCTGCTCTGCCTTGTTCTGGCCGAATATCTGTGGGGTTTCCCGCGGGTGTGGCGCGCCTGCGGCCTGATCTGCCCGCGGCAGCTCGTCCTGCGCGCTCATACCGGGTGTCCTTCGGGGGAAAGGGCCGCCAGCGCCTGCGACAGAACGTCCTGCGCGACCGTATCCAGAGCACGGTCGCCGTCCAGAACGCGGAACCGGTCGGGGAATTCCTGCGCCAGTGCCAGAAACCCGGCGCGCATCTTTTCCTGCAAGGACAGGCCGAAATCCTCGAACCGTTCTTCGGTGCCCTGACGCCCCTTGGCGCGCGAGAGGCCGGTGGCCGGGTCCATGTCGATCAGGATGGTCAGATCCGGTTCACGGCCGATCATCAGGTCATGCAGCTGGTCCACCGTAGCGCGCAGATCGCCGCGCGACAGGCCCTGATACATGCGGGTGCTGTCGGCAAACCGATCGCAGATCACCACCTTGCCAGCGGCGAGCGCCGGTTCGATGGTGCGCTCCAGATGATCCCGGCGCGCGGCTGTGAACAACAGGATTTCGGTCTCCGCCGACCATTTGTCGGGATCGCCCTCCAGCACCAGCCGCCGGATCTCTTCGGCCCCGGGGGAGCCGCCGGGCTCGCGAGTTAGCACCACCTCGCGCCCTGCCGCCTGAAGCGTCTCGGCCAGCAGCCGACACTGGGTGGATTTTCCGGACCCGTCGATGCCTTCGAAGGTGATGAACAATCCGCGTTCGGGACCGGGTGTCACAGCGCGTCCTCGGGGCCGTTCAGAAAGCGTTTGATCAGAACCTGCGCGGCGGTCTTGACCCGCACCGGAAAGCCACCTGCGGGCACGTCATTCGCTGCCACCAGCGGCAAGCGCACCTCGGGCAACTCATCGGGCTGGAAGACCAGCTCGGCCAGTTTGTCGCCCTTGCGGACCGGCGCGTCGATGGGGCCGGTGTAGACCACCTCGGCGTTGATCTCACTGCCGGTCAGGGCGGGTACCAGGATTTCCAGATCTTCGGCCGGCACCAGGCCTACCGATCGTGCCGCGCCGCGCCATACTTCGGCTTCGGCGACAGGGGTGTCAGCTTTGGCGATGGTTTTCTTGGTAAATTGGCGAAACGACCAGTTAACGAGGGCCTCTGCCTCCTCTGCACGCGCCTTGGTGCTGGCCAGCCCCGTGATCACGAAGATCACCCGCCGGTCGCCCTGTTTGGCCGATCCAACAAGGCCATAGCCCGCCTCACTCGTGTGGCCGGTTTTCAGACCGTCGGCGCCAATGCCCAACGTCAGCAGCGGATTGCGGTTGCGGGTGTTCGACGGCGCGCGTCCATCGAATTCAAAGGTTTTTTCCGAAAACAGCGGGTAATACTGCGGAAAATCTTCGATCAGATGCTGGGCAAGAATGCCCAGATCCTGCATCGACATGCGATGCCCGGCGGCGGGCCAACCGTTGGAATTGGCAAAGGTGGCATTGGCCATGCCCAGTTCGCGCGCGCGCTTGGTCATGTAACGGGCGAAACCGGCCTCGGTTCCGTCCGGGCTCAGTGCCTCGGCGATCACCGCGCAGGCATCGTTGCCCGACAGCACGATGATGCCGCGCAGAAGATCCTCGACCCGGACACGGTCGGTTGTGTCCAGGAACATGGTGGAGCCGCCATAGCTCATCGCGTGTTCGCTGACCGGCAGCTGTTCATCCAGCGTCAGCCGCCCATCGCGCAGGGCTTCAAAGGCCACATAAAGCGTCATCAGCTTGGACATGGAGGCCGGGGGCAAAGGCACCTCGGCATTCTTCGAAAGTAGAACCGTATCGGTGCTTTGATCTAGCACGAAGGCGGCGCGGGCCTTTGTATCAAAGGCCGAGGCCGGAACAGAGGCAATGCTCAGCATAAGCCCGGCGCAGGCGGTCAGTTTCAGTGCGGATTTGACAAGATCGATCACCGGTGTGTCATCCTTGTTGGTCTGTGTGCAGGCGACGCGGGGCTGGGAGCGTCATGCAAGTCAATTGGTCACCGCGTAGGCATCCGAGAAGCCAGCCTGTTTGACGCTTTTCAGCAGCTGGCTGCGCTCGCTCTTGGTCTGTGCCGGTCCGACGACAACGCGCCAGAAGGGTTTGCCGTTGGAGGATTGCTCATAAACGATCGGGATCATGCCTGCATTGCGCATCTGACCTGCTGTCCGATTGGCGTTTGCCTCGACGCTGAAGATACCGATCTGGATGTAAGGTTTTTCAAGCGGCGAAACGCGTGTTTTCGGCGTCGCGGGCGCGGCCTGTGGTTTCGCAGGCGCAGACGCTGGGGTTGCATCAGGTGCGGGCGCATCGATAGCTGCTGCAGCCCCGGCGATCGGGTCCAGCGGTGCCTCTGCTACCGCATCGGGCGTCAGTGCCTCGCTCTGTGCCGTGGTATCTGCGGCATCCTCCGCCGGTTCTGCAGCGACCTCTTCCGGTGCTGTCTCGCGGCGCAGGGCGGTAACGTTCAGTTCGACCGGGGCGCCTGCCAGCATGCCCAGAGCCGCTGCCGCATCGGACGACGCCTGAATGCGCGGTCCGGGAATTTCACGCTCGCGGCGGAACAGGGCGCCGATCACGAATTTACCATTGGCGCTGTTGCGGATGATGACCCGTTCCGGATCCTGCGCATCGGGGTGGGCCACCCAGACACCGCCAAGGGAGGGACGCCCGTCCCAAAGTCCGGCCTCGGTCACCTGAAATACATCCGGCGATTCCACGTCGCGCTCCACCAGTTTGGTGCTGCTGGCCGATGTCGGCGCTGTGTCGGTCGCAGAGGCTTTGGGCTGCAGGAACGGCAGCCCGGCGCCGTCTTCACAGGCGGTCAGCATCAGCAGACATAAAGCAGACGCGCAGATCCGCGCGCCGGTTTTTCCGATTGGCGTGGCCCGAGTTCTGGCCTGTGTCATGGTTCTTCCCTTGCCTGTGCTCAAAGCGGCGATGCGCTGCTTGCCGGGTTCCCGGTCATCGTTTGATTTTGCAAATGATAGCCTGCGTCTTCTTGCATGAAAACCCTGTCCCCAAGCGGGCGGCACAAAAGCATGGCAATTGGCATTATTTCGCGTGCGTTTACATCGGGCACAGCTCCTTGTTCGAAAAAGATGGCACGATTTTCCCTTGCACGATGTGCTGGCGCGGCCTAAACCGCCAGCGGACCGGGGAGGTGGCAGAGTGGTCGAATGCGGCGGTCTTGAAAACCGTTGAACGTGAGAGCGTTCCCAGGGTTCGAATCCCTGTCTCCCCGCCACTAAATCAAATAGTTAGCTGCCACCTGACTAGCCTGCTCCGCAGGCTGAATTTCAGGGTTTCCCAAAAAGTTTCCCACGTTCACGATCTGTTTTTGCTCTGTTCCCGGAGGCTCTGGGCCTCTTTCGCCAGGCGTTTCTGACTCGCGCCTTTCGAATACTTTTGCACCATCGACAGGCTTTTGTGGCCTGTGATCGCGGCGATTTGCTGGTCCGTGCAACCTGCTTCTGCAAGTTCACCGGCAGCACTGTAACGCAAACCGTGCAGCGAATATGCGGTCAACCCGGCAGATTTCCGAACGGCCATCACCTTCTTTTGCAGTTGGTCATACTTCAGCGGCTGCCCGGTATCGCTGGCAAGGATATGGCGCGCGCTGTTGCGCCGGGTCGCTGCCAGAGCGGCTGCGAGGCGCGCCGTAAAGGGGATCCAAAGCCGGGCTTTGGTCTTGCCCTGGGTCACCCAGATCCCGTCATCCTCAATATGGTTCCATTCCATGCGGGTGAGGTCCGAGGCGCGCTGCCCTGTTCCCAGCGCCAATTCAAAGATCAGCAGCGCAAGGCCGTCTGCATGTTCGCGGTAGAGTGCAATTGCCGAGGCAGGCCAGGGCTTGTGCCCTTCGCCGGTTTGGATCTTCGCAATGCCCTTTGCGGGATTGTCGCGCTGCCAGTCCAGGTCAATGGCATGTTCGAACAGGATGGACAGCATATGGGGAATGTAGTTCGCGAAACGCGCCCGGTGCCGGTTTGCCATCTGCGCCTCAATGATGGTGGATCGGCGCATCTTGGTCGGGTTCTTGCTGCCCACTGTGTCTGACAAGTATTCAAGCACCTTGGAGTAATCCGCCCTGGTGCGAGGGGCCAGGCGGTCCCATTTGGGCGATTGCTTGTAGCTCAGGATCAGCTTTTCGAAGGTGAACTTCTGGGACAGGCTGCCGCCGCCGCGCATCAGGCGCCAATACTCCCGATCATATTCTTCGCTGTTCGGATCGTCTGGCAGGCGCACATACTGCCCATCCTTTCGGAAATATTGGTATTTTCGGCCCTTGACCGTTTTGGTCGCAGTGAACTTCTTCCTCACCATTTCACATCCTCGAAACCGTCAACGAGGTCACCGCGCATCACGGCTCGGAGCTCTTCTGTGTCCCATCGTTGAAAAGGGCCAACCTTACGAGGACCGGGCAACACGCCATCCGCCACGAGCGAGAGGAACTCGGGCACCTTCATGTCCAGAAGTTTTGCAGCTGACTTTTCCCCGACAGCTAAGGGTGTGAGGTTAGCCATCTGTTTTCCTCCGGGTCATTCTTTCGCGTGTGGTTCGTGCGGATTCGGCATGCATTAGTTCTTGCCATTGGCGCGGCGCATACGGCGGATGCATCGGTTCATGATTTTTTGTCGTTCATTGATGAGCTGGTTCAGGGCATCCTGTTTGCGCAGGATCCGCAGGTGGAGTTTTGCGAGTCGCCTGACTTCCAGTTCATTGGCGAAATGCAGCCACAACGCCCGTAGGCCAAAGGGCTGTGTTCCCGAGGCTGGCCTTGTGCTTTTCAATTGTACAGCGGCAGGTGGTGTACAGCTTTCTGCTTCTGTCGTTCTGTTCAAAGCGCAGCCTGCCCATTGTAGGGGCAGTCCGGGCGGTCATCTGTTGCGCGGCGGGACGGGTCGGCCCGAAAACCTTGCCGAGCCGCGCGTAGCCATCCGCGGATCGCATCGGTCCGGCTGGCGCCATATGCCGTCATGCCGTGCAAAGAGGCCCACCAGTGGCCTGCATCATAATCCCAGCGGCAGTCCTCATGTGGCGGGGTCAAGGTGCCGCCTGCCTTCCTGAACAGGGCGGCGCGTCTGAAGAGGGGCGTATTCGCCAACTGCTGCATGTCTGAGTAGATTTGTTGTTGGTGTGGAGATGCGGTGTTTCGCATTGGGGCCTCGTCGAAGATGCGCGGGCGGATTTTATTGGAGGAGGATTGAACCGCCCGCGCCATTTCGCGCTCCTGCACATGGGCGCGAAACCTTAAGAAAAAGCGGCGCGTGCAATCCTCCGAAAATCACGCGCCGCTACCTGGCTATCTGGGATGGGGCGGTGCCCGTGGGTGCGTCCCGGTCAAGCTGCCCTTTGCCTTGGATTGGTGTGGAGCTGGCAAATTGGTGCGCTGGTCAGGCCGCATGGCGGCGCTGAGGTTGGTAACCTTTCGCATCGATGATTTGGCGCACTTTCTGCGCGACGCGATCAAGGGTCTGATCAACGGGTTCCGGCGCAGGTGCGGGCCGGTCAATCAGGTGGGCCGCACGGAGGCGGGCAGGGCTGAAGCCTTGGCCCCGTGCGGCCTTCATGGCAGCCCATGCCGACGTGAATAGGTGGATTTCGTCGAGGTGTGCCTCGGGCGAACCTGCGATCTGCCGTGCGGTCTTGATGATGTCGTTCATTCAATCCTCCATCAGGTTGATGGGAGAATTGCTATCAGGGGACAAAAGTCCCTGTCAACCAAAAATGGGGATATAAATCCCCTTTCTCGAATCGGGGGCCTCACTGTGCCTTCCTAGTCCACACGGGCTTGAGGTTCACTGGCCTCTTGATGCGGACCTCGGACTGGCAGGGTTTGCCAGTTGAATGTGGTATTTCAGAAAAGCAGATTGTAAGACTTTTATATACGCCATTCGACACATCGAGTTTTAAAAAAATGAGAATTAGTACCACTGGCATCGCCATAGTTCGTCATTCCGAAACTGGAGAATTGTTCGAGATTGAACCTGACGAAATTAATTGGGAAGTGGTTGCGAGCGAAGAGCGGGACATGGGCCCTGATCGGCTGTGGAGCGCTTCAATAAGCCGCGATGAGTTGGGCGAAATTCGTTGGGAGATGTCGGAGTACCCCGAGGGCTTACTTGGTGATCCTGTTCCATACCTGAGGGGCCATGAACTCGTACAGAAATTTTCTGTTGGCATTGAGCATGAACCAGACTTTGACGACGATGACTTTGATGAAGACGACTTCGACCGCGAAGCTGCAGCCGAAGATATGAGGGAATGGTTCTACGCAAACTATGAAGATCCAGCCAATTCGCTGCCGTACGTCTCAGCGGAGGGAGGCTACCAGTGGATTTACGGAGGGCCGGATACACCACAGGATGCTCTTGGGAGCAGCTTCTCCGGTGACTATCCAGAAGAGTTCATTGAAGAGGTTGCCGCGGACATTGTCGACGAAAGCGGTCTTTGGGATTGGTCGCCAATTCCTGGGCCTGATTTTTTCGATGATGGTGAGGAAATCGCTGAGGAAAGATCTGCTGAAGAAGATGCTCTTGCATTGAGCCGACTTCTGCCATTGGCTGAGGAGCTGGAACAAGATCCCGAGACCGGCGCCTTTGAGGTGCGGGCAAAAAAGGTTGAGAAACCTGACTTACTGGCTGCGACGCTCGCGCAGCTGGCTGACGCAATCGAAGATGTGCTCGAAAATCAGTCCAATGGGCTGAATGAGAATTCCCTAGAAATCCGGAAGCTGCGACGCACTCTAGAGCGTTATGCCAATGACCCCCAAAGGGTCGAGATGGATCTTACAACGGTTCACCACAGTTTGACGGTTCAAATTGGCACAGGTGAGTTGCCGCCGTCTGAAGAGAACCAGGCATTACTTTCGGCGTTGCAGGAAGGTGCCCAAGGCATACGCGCGACTGATCCAGAGGTTGCCGAAAATCGGAGGTTGCTGCAAGAACAATCACTTCGTGAGTTGTCTCCCGAAAACCTCGAAAAAATCGCCGAAGCCGCCCCTGTTCTGGAGGCGATCACTCAAGGTGATCTTCGAGAACAGATGCGTGATGATGTATTGTTCCTAACGCAAGAGATGCGCGTCGGGCCACCAAAATTACCCGGTGTAACTAGAGCCGATGCGATTGTCACCGGTCAGGATGAAGCGGTGCGTGTGTTCGGAAGGTCGGCGCGAATGCTGATTGCACTTAGAAAAACACCTGAGTTCGTTAACAAGATACATTCGAGTGCGGGTTTCAAGGCTCTCAATATCTTGGCGGTCCTCGGAGGATTAGTCTCACTAGGATTGATGCTGTTTTGAAATTTCTGCGAGCTGGTCTGCCGCGAAGGTTGACTGTTGTGATGTGAGGTGGATTAGATCTTCTTGGCGAGGTCAGCAGGCCAGTGCAGTTGGACCTTTGCTGCCCATTTTAGGCGCACGTTCCACATGTTGTTGGCGCCAGGGTTCAGTGAAATCAGGTGGAACAGGCCGGGCTCGTCACCGGCCTTTACTTGTTTTACCCAGCCCATGCCGTCCTCATCTTCGCAGACGCAGCGGTGACCGATGATGTCAGAGGGAACGCTATCGTGCCCGTTTCGGCTGTAAAATAGCAGATCCCCATCTGAATAGACTGGTTCCATACTATCGCCCTCTACCTCCACGGCAACGATGCCATTCGGAGATAGACCTGGGGGGCATTCGACCTGAGGGCCGCCGCCCTTCGGGTAAGCATCGAATACAGGAACTTGGGCACCCGCGCCAACCTTGCCTGCAATTGCGATGGTTGGTTTGCCCTGAAACTCCCCAGCCATGAAGCTTTCCAAGGATACACCTAGAGCGGCGGCAAGACGCAGCGCGTCTTCTGCATTCGTACTTTGAGTCTTGCCTTGATTGATTTTCTTAAGCTGCTCGTAAGATACGCCCGCCTTTTCGGCCAGCTTCCGCATCGAAAGTCCTGATGCCGTCATTGCTCCGTTGAGCGCTTCTCTGAATGTCAATGGCATGTGGTGACAATATTCCCTTATCGGCGTTGAGGATAGGAGAGGATTGTCCCTTGATGTGTGGGGATAAATATCCCTATATGGTGCCATGATGACCACACAGCTGATTTCTGAGATCGAACGGTTTGCCTCTTCTAAGGGTGTCGCTCCGGCTACTGTGACTAGCCGCGCAGTCGGCAATAGCCGCCTGTATCGCCGCTTGAAGGATGGCAAGAGTTGTACGCTTGGCGTGGCTGACCGGCTTCGCCAGTACATGAGCGACAATCCAGCACCAGAAGAAACGCCGGAGGCCGCCGCATGAGCCGCCCGCGTCTAACCCTGATTGTGAGCAATGATGTGCCATGCAAACAGCCTGGCACGTCTGAGAGTATAGCGTCTTGGTCAAATCGGTTTGACCCCTATGCGCTTAAATCCACTGCGGCGGACCTGTGGTCTGCCTACTTCCGCGAGCGGTTCAATAGCCCGCGTGAGGTGGCGCTGTATTGCGATGTCAGCTTCCAGACGGCGCTGAACTGGTGGGGCGCGGTGACGGCGCCTACCAGCCATATCGCGCTGTTGGTGATGCTGACGGACCCCGGTGCGCCGGGCTTTTTCCATGATAAGATGAGGAGGGCCGCAGCATGAATGTGCGGATTGAACGGATCGCCTATCAGATCTGGTGGCTGACCCGCGAGGCCGGTGGCGATTGCACACTGGCTGATCTCGCTGCCTTTACCGGCGCGAGCGCGGAGACCTGCCGCAACATCTGCATGCACCGAGGCTGGGGCCACCGCTATCGTCGCCGGGCGGTAGCGGGCCGATGGCGCGCGGTAGAGATGCGGCCGTATCAGTCGGGCCGGGCGCAGGATCTGATGGAGGTCTTCGCATGAGCACCGCGCCAAAATTCCTGCGCCCGGTCGATGCGGGAGATCTGCCGGATTATCCGATCTCGTCGCAGGACCGGCTGGACAGCCACTTCTTCATTCAGTGGAACCTCAAACGCTGGCGCCGCAGCGAGTTCCGCCAACTGGCGGAGCCAGAGGTCGGCTGGATCGGGTTCAACCTGTTCTGCGTCTCCCACGAGGAAACCCCGGTGGGCACATTGCCGACGGATGAGCGGCTGCTGGCGAATGCGGCGGAGATCTCCGTCGATCGCTGGCGGCAGCTGTGCAATCGGGAGATCACGCCGCTGCACAACTGGTCGCTGGTGCGCTGTGACAATGGCGAGGTCCGCTATGCCCATAAGGTGGTGACGGAAGTTGCCATCGAGGCGTTGAAATCCCGCCGGGCCAATCTGGCGGATAAGGAACAGCGCCGGGTGAACAAGCGGCTGAAGGATCTGCGCGACATGATCGAGGTGCGGATCGGGGCAGGGCAGTTGCTGCGGGCGCCGGACTTCCTGGAGCGGTTCCATGGCTGGCTGGAAGAGACCTATCCGGATGTGCAGCGCCGCGAGGCCTTCATCCGCAAGGCGCTGGATGAATTCCAGCTGCAGGGGCAGGGCTGAGCGGTTCTGAAACCACCTGTGACTTTCCGTGACGGTTACGGAACATCACGGAACAATCACTGAAAATCACGGAACTGACCCGGAAAATCACGGAAGTTCCCGGGATCGATACGGTTCTCTCCTTTTTTGCGCGGTTTCTGTCACCGCTGAAAGGAGAAGAAACGAAAAGAAATGAAACGAGACTGACGGAACGCGCACCGCAGCGGGCAGGGCCAGAGGGGCCACCGCGTGGCTGGAGGGATGTCGGAACAGGCTTAGAAAGGAGACAGAGGCGATGGATGCGAAAGAGCAGGCAGCGGGAGAAAAGCGGGTGCAGGACATCCTGATTGCGCCGCTGGAGGCATTGGGGCTGGCGCGGCCGTCAACGGCCACCCTTGCCAAGTTTGAAGTGATGAAAAAGGAACTGCGCCAGAAGCTTGCCTATATGAGCGAAGACGGGCTGACGGATCTCAGGGAGTGGATCGAGGCGCACCCCGAGGGCAAGAACAAGGACCGGTTTCCTATTGCGCTCAAGATCCTGGCCAAGGCGCGGGAAAAGGAAGCGCCGGATACCGGGCCATCGCCGCTGATGCTGAATGTGTTCCGCGATGAGCTGGGCCTCAGGGCGATCCAGCAGGGCTGGGCGCCGGAGCTCCTGGAGTTCATCACTGCGGGCCGGGAATGGCCAGGCCGGTGGAGCCAGACCAAGATCCGGGAAAGCGCGGACAATCCGGTGCGACGGCTGGAGGATATCGAGATGCGCCTGGCGCGGGGCGATGCCATCAGCGCGGCCGAAGACCGGTTCCGGCTGCAGCGCCGGGCTGCGCTGCAAAGGTGCCAGGACATTGCGGATCAGGCCCGCCGAAAGGGGGCGGCATGAACATGGCTGTTCTTGAACGTCCGCTCGTGGGTACGGCGCGGGGCGCGGCGCTGACCGGGGTCCGGGCCCCGCGCAGTGGCAGGCTGGCGGTCGGGGTTCTGGACCTGATCGAATGGGCGTTCCAGCGGGAAAAGGTAGGCCTCGACTTTGACGAGATCGAGCGGGAAACCGGGGCGCGTCCGGGGATCGGGATGGAATACCTGATGATGCAGCAGGCACAGCTGGGATGCCGGGTGCAGGGTGGCGGAACATCGCCGCGCCACCATGATGCGGATATGGTTGCGGCGTCACTGGCCTGCCTGCCCGAGATCTATGGCGGGCGACGGATGGCTGTGCAGATTGCGGAGCTGGCCCGGGTTGGTGAACGCCCGGATTGCCTGATGGAAGCAGAGCAGCGCTGTGCGCCGCTGGACTGGCGCGGCACGAAACACGGGCGGTTTGCAGCGGTGGAGGTTTGCCGGGTGCCGGGGCTGCGCTGGCCTGCGGATCAGCTGGGCAAGCGGGCGGATGGGTCCTGGTGTCCTGTTGGCTACAGCGTGACGGGGCGGGAGATTGCAGCAGCCCGGCGCCGGTATCTCAGCTGGTACGGGGCGCTCCTGCACTTGCGGCACATCTTCCAGGCGGCCTGCCATCTGACGTCCTTTGTCGTGACGGAGGCGATGCCGCCAAGAACGCCGTGGCAAAGGGGTTGACGCGGATCTCAATCTGTTGACATAAAGCACCTGTCTGAATTGCGCCTGAAGCAGAGATCCTGCTCCGGGCGCTTTTGCGTTTGGGGGAGAGCTTATGCCGAAGAAACCCTGTGCGCAGGGCGGGTGCTCCCGTCTGGTTGAGGTCGGAACGATCTACTGCAAGGCCCATGAGCGGGCCGAGAAACAGAACCGGGACCGGCCATTGGAGGCACGGCGGCGGTCAGAGCGGCCGAGCCGGAAATGGTATGCAAGCAAGGGCTGGCGGGGCAAAGGCGGACGGCGGCTGACACAGCTGGACGCGGAACCTTTGTGCCGGCTGTGCCCGGATCACTCAAAGCAGCTGGCGACGGTGGCGGACCATGTGGTGCCGCACCGGGATGATTATGGGCTGTTCTGGTTCGGGGCGCTGCAGTCGCTCTGCAAGTCTTGTCATGACAGCAAGAAACAGCGGGCCGAACGGCGCGCTGATCGGGTGGGGGGCCTCGGAAAGTCCGGGGCCTTCTGATGTGAAACCGGCCGGGGTAATCGGATTTTTCCGCGCACAAATTTGGAGGGGGGGGTATGCAGAACAGTGGAACGGACATTGAAAAACTGGTGCGCCTTCTGGGCGGCTGGCCACCTCATTTTGATGATGTGGAAAAGGCGCATGGCGAAAGCCTGCTGCGGTACTTGAAACGGGACGGGCTGGTGGATGAGCCGGTCTTTGGCCAGGTGGTGCGCTATGCGGTGCACCGGGCCGCGTTTGACCGGCTGTCGGTGCTGATCGTGGATGAGGGGTTTGAGGCCATGGAGGGCAACTTCCTGTCCGGTCTGAGCCAGCAGCGCGCCTTTCATGAAAACCGCCTGGCGGCGCTGGAAAAGGAACTGCTGGGCACGCCTTACGTGCGGGCCAAGAACGGGCAGGCAACCCAGACCTCCTTCATGGATCTGCTGGGGGATCCTGCGCCGCCCTCGGGCGGTGGCAAGGTGACGCCCTTCAAGCCGCTAACGCGCAAGGCGGGGCGCGGGTAGGATATGCAGGACAATCTGGTGGAGATGCCGGTCACGCAAAGGGCGTTTGACTGGGTGGATGGGGTTTTGTCTGGCGCCATCCCCAGCGGCAAGCGGATCATTCAGGCCTGCCAGCGGTTCCGAACCGACCTGAGCCGGGCGGGCACGGATGCCTTTCCTTACTTGTTCGATGCGGAAGCCTCCGAGCACATGTGCGCCTTCATGGAAACGCTGCCTCATATCGAGGGGGCCTGGGCGGCGCGGGGCGAGACGATTGAGCTGCTGGGCTGGCAGGCCTTCCTGATCAGCCAGATTGGTGGCTGGCGCCACATGGTCAGTGGCCTGCGCCGGTTCCGGACGGCCTATGTGGAGGTGCCGCGAAAGAACGGGAAATCGACGCTGCTGGCCGGGGTGGGGCTTTACTTCCTCGGCGCGGACGGTGAGCCGGGGGCGAAGGTTTATTCGGCGGCGGCCTCGACCCACCAGGCGCGGATCGTGTTTGACGCGGCGCGGGTGATGGCGCTGACGGGCGAGTTCGAGGGCACCGGCCTTGATGAGCTCCTTGGGCTTACGATCGAGGAGCACAAGATCAAGACGCCGGATCCGGCGGCGGTGTTCCAGCCGATCGCGAGCCAGACTAAATCGAAGGACGGCAAGAACCCGCATTGCGCCATCGTCGACGAACTCCATGAGCACGAAAAGCGCGATGTCTGGGACTCGATGGCCTCGGCTCTGGGGGCGCGGGAGCATCCGCTGCTGATCGCGATCACCACGGCGGGCTATAACACGGCCGGGATCTGCTACGAGCAGCGCAAATACGTGCAGAGCCTTCTGGACGGGGCGCGGGCGAATGAGCGCTACCTGGGGTTGATCTTTGAAGCCGATGAGGGCGATGAGCCGGGCGATCCGGCGACCTGGGAGAAGGCGAACCCGAGCCTCTATTCGGCCAAGTCGCTGGAATACATGCAGGACGAATGGGAGAAGGCCACGGCCAGCCCGGCGGCGATGGGGGAATTCCTGCGCAAGCACCTGGACATCTGGACCAGTGTCGGGGCCGCGGCGCTGGATATGGATGCCTGGCGCGCGAGCGAGGATCCCGGGCTGCGGCTTGCGGATTTTGCCGGGTGCAAGGCCTATCTCGGCGTGGATCTGGCAACGCGGCGCGATCCGGCCAGCGTGACGCTGGTGATCCCCGATGAGGGCGATCCGGCCAAGGGGCCACTCAAGGTCTTCAGCTGGCACTTCCTGCCGGAGAAGCTGGTCGAGGCGCCGGGCAATGAACACCTCTGGGGCTGGGCCAAGGATGGCTTCATCCGCACGACGCCGGGAGCGGAGCTGGATCTGCGCATCGTGGAGGCGCTGGTTCTGCAGCTGGCGGGGCTTGGCGATGACAGCTGGGGCTGGGGGCACCTGCCTGCGCTTGATATCGAGATGGTGATTTACGATGCGCTCTTTGCAGCGCAGATGGCGGCGGCCTGGGAGGCTGCTGGCATGACGGCGGTGGAGCTGCGCTCTCGCGCTTCGAACCTCAACGAACCCTTCAACAAGCTGATCGCGGCGGTGGATGATCACCGGCTGATCAATGACGGCAATCCGGTTCTGACCTGGATGGCTGGCAACACGCTGCTGAAGCAGGTGCAGGGAGGCGACTACATCTATCCGGCCAAGCTGGTGCCGGAGGACAAGATCGACGGGATCGTTGCTCTGATCAACGCGCTCTGGCCGCTGAGCCAGGTGCCGGAAGACACGGGCAATGAAGACCGGCGGAACAGTTTTTTCCAGGCACTTGGCATGCCGCAGGGAGCGTAACAAATGGGTCTGATCAGCAAGGCGCTGTCCTCTGTCGGGTTGCAGCTGAAATCCGAAAGCAGCGTGAACTGGGCCGATGGCCGCACGCAAGGCGGTGGCAGCGAGGGCCATGTAGGCAATGCGGGCGAGGTGGTGAGCGCGCGCTCCAGCCTGAGCCTCTCGGCGGTCTGGGGCTGCGCCAACCTGATCAGCGGCACGCTGTCGTCCTTGCCCTTCGAGGTGCAACGCCGGGACGGGGACGGCTTCATGGAAACGTATCCGGGTCATCCACTTCATGCAGTGATCCATGAGAGCCCGAACTTTGACCAGACGGCGCTGGACTTCTGGGACTTCATGAACCTGTCGATCGAGCTCTGGGGCAATGCCTATGCTTCGGTGCAGCGGCGGGACGGCAAGATCGTGGCGCTTTACCCGGTGCATCCGGAGGCGATGGCGGTGCGGCGGCTTGGCAGCGGGCGGATTGAATACCGCTGGAGCGATGGCGGCAAATCCTTCGTGCGGCTGGACCGGGATGTGTTCCACATCCGCGGGCCGGGCGGCAATGCGCTCGGGGGCATGTCGACGTTGCGCTTTGGGGTGCAGGCCTTCTCTTCGGCGCTGGCGGCGGACCGGGCGGCGGCGGGCATGTTCCGCAACGGGCTGCGCCCCTCGGGGCTGATCAAGTTCAAGGAATGGCTGAGCGCACCGGAGCGGGAGGCGGCGGAGAAGATCGTCGAAAAGTACCTGGGGGCTGTGAACTCGGGCAAGCCGTTCATTGCCGAGGGCGGCATGGAATATGACCACCTGAGCATCTCGCCGGAAGATGCGCAGATGCTGGAGACGCGGCAGTTCTCGGTCGAGGAGATCTGCCGGTACTTCCAGGTGCCGCCCGCGCTCATTGGTCATGCGGGGGCCTCGACGGCCTGGCCGACCAGCGTGGATCAGCAGGTTCTGATGTTCACCAAGTTTTACCTGCGCCGCCGGGTGAAACGGATCGAGCAGGCGGTGAGAAAGCAGCTGCTGACCCCGGCGGACCGGGCGGCGGGGGTGAGCGTTCGGATCAACATGGACGGGCTGATGCGCGGGGACAGCGCCAGCCGGGCGGCGTTTTACCAGATCATGGTTCAGATCGGCGCGATGACGATCAACGAGGTGCGCAAGCTGGAAGGGCGGCGGCCTGTGACGGGCGGCGATGAGGTGCGCATGCAGATGCAGAACATTCCGATCACGGAGACAGGAGAGGGCTGATGGTGGTGGAGACGAAGGATATGGCGGTTGATCTGACGGCCGCCGCGGACAGTGGCGCGATTGAAGGCTATGCCAGCCTCTTCGGGATCGAGGACCAGGGCGGCGATATCGTGGCGCCGGGGGCCTATGCCGCGAGCCTTGCCAAGCTGACGCAGGACGGACGCCGGGTGAAGATGCTCTGGCAGCATGATCCGGCGCAGCCGATCGGGGTCTGGGATGAGGCGCGCGAGGATGAGCGCGGGCTCTGGGTGAAAGGGCGGATCCTGACGGAGGTGGCCAAGGGCCGCGAGGCGCAGGCGCTGATCAAGGCGGGATCGATTGACGGGTTGTCGATCGGCTACCGGACAGTGAAGGCGCAAAAGCAGAGCGGCGGGCAGCGGCTTCTGCAGGAACTGGATCTCTGGGAGGTCTCGCTTGTGACCTTCCCGATGCTGCCGGAGGCGCGGGTGGCCGCGAAATCCGAGGTGCCCGCGCAGGTATTGGACAAGCTCCGGGCCGGGGACCGGCTGACGGAGCGGGAGTTTGAACGGATGGCCAAGGGAATTGGTCTTTCAAACTCGCAGGCGGAGCGTGCCGCGCGCATCCACCTGAAGGGGCAGGGGGAGCCTGCCACAGCGGAAAGCGAGGCGGTGTCGTTTTACGCCGCGATGCTGGGTTCCTGACCCGCAGACAACCCTACAATTTACAGGAGGTTCCCCATGTCGGGAGAGACCAAGACCGCTGCAGAGCTGGCAGCGGAAACGAAAGCTGCGTTCGATCGTCAGTTCGACGCTGTGAAAGCCATTGCCGAGGATGCCCTGGGTAAGGCGCAGGCCGGTGAAGAGCTGGGCCGGTCGGTCAAGGAAAAGGCCGATGAGGCCCTGGTGGAAATGAACGGCCTCAAATCCACGCTGACCGAGCTGGAGCAGAAGCTGGACCGCGATGGCGGTGCGGCGGGGACCGAGCACAAGAGCGTCGGTCAGCAGTTTGTCGAGAGCGACGAGTTCAAGTCCTTCGGCGAAGACGGGTTCGGCCGCAATTCCAAGGCGCGGATGGAGCTCAAAGCCTCGCTCACGCTGGCGACCACGGACACCGATGGTGCAGTGGGGGCCGGGGTTGGCGCAACGCGCCTTCCGGGCATTCAGGAGATGCCGCAGCGGCGGATGACGGTGCGCGATCTGCTGTCACCGGGCCGGATGGATGGCAATACGCTGGAATATGTGCAGGAGACCGGGTTCAACAACAACGCCGCGCCTGTTGCGGAAGGGGGCCCGAAGCCGGGATCGGACATAAAGCTCACTGAAAAATCCACCGGCGCCAAGGTGATCGCGCATCACATGAAGGTGTCGCGCCAGGCGCTGAGCGATGTCTCGCAGCTGCGCTCGATGATTGACCAGCGGCTTCTTTATGGGCTGGACTTCAAGGAAGAGGTGCAGATCCTGAACGGCGATGGCACCGGGCAGAACCTGCATGGGATCATTCCCAATGCGACGGCCTATGCGCCTGCCTTTGCGGTCGGGGCGGAGACTGTGATCGACAAGCTGCGGCTTGCGATGCTGCAGGCGGCCCTGGCGGAATACCCGGCCACGGGTCATGTGCTGAACCCGATCGACTGGGCGCGCATTGAGCTCACCAAGAACGCCAACGAGGATTACATCATCGGCAATCCGCAGGGCAGCGCGCAGCCGATGCTTTGGCGCCTGCCGGTGGTTCAGACGCAGGCGATCACGGTGGACAAGTTCCTGACCGGGGCGTTCCGCATGGGTGGCCAGGTCTTTGACCGCTGGGATGCCTCGATCGAGACCGGTTATGAAAACGATGACTTCACCCGGAACATGGTGACAATCCTGGCCGAGGAGCGCCTGGCGCTGGCGATTTACCGCCCGGAGGCCTTTATCTACGGGGATCTGGGCTTTGTTGTCTGATCCGGAGTGATCTGAGCCATCAGGGGCGCGCAGTTTTGCGCGCCCTTTTCTTTTGAAGAAGCGGGAGAAAGCCCATGAAATACATCGTCAAACGTCCGCATCAGGGCGACCAGTGGTACAATGAGGGGGACACGCGGGAGGCGGATCCGCGCGATGTGGCGCATCTGGTGGTGCGCGGCGTGCTTGTTGTGCCCGAAGAGGAAGAGGCTGCAGAGGCGCCTGAGGATCCGGAGGGCAGCAAGGCCAGCCCGGTTCCTGAGGTCAAAGCCTCCGAGCCTTCTGAAACCAAAGGGCAGGAGTAGGCCGCGATGTGGCTGGAACGGCTCTCTGGTGGCAATGCGGCGCTGATCACGCTTGCGGATGCAAAGGACAAGCTGCGGATCCTCACGCCTGAAGGAGAAGATCCGGAGCTTGATGCGGAGATCACCCGGGCCATTGCTGCGGCTTCAACGCATCTGGATGTGGATGGCGATGGCTTTGGTGGCCTCGGCTTTCCATTGGTCTCGCAGCAATGGGTGCGCAAGGGGGCGGGGTTTACCAGTGATCTGCTGCGCCTGCCGTTTGCGCGGATCCACTCGGTGGATGCGGTGCGCTGCCTGCAGGAGGACGGATCCAGCCTGACCGTGCCGCCTGGGGATTACATCCTTGCCGGATCCGGCCGCGCCCGGCGCATTGAGCTGCTGCCCGGCAAATCCTGGCCCTCCCATGCGGCGCGCGCCGATGCGGTGGAGATCGTGTTCACGGCGGGCTTTGCCGCCGTTGAGGCGGTGCCGGAGGATATCCGGGCGGCGGCGCGTGAGCTGGTGAAGCTCTATTATGATCATCCGCTGGCGGATGCGGCTTTGGGCATTCCGGAGCAGGTGCAGCGCGGGGTGGATCGGCTGACCCGCCGCTACCGGGCCTTTGCAGGATGAAGGCGGGAGCGGCGCCGCGCCTGGATCGGCGGATCGTGATCCTTGAGGCGGGTTTTGCGGAGAATGAGGCTGGGGAAGAGGTTGCCACCGGCTGGGCGGAGTATGCCGAGGAGCGGGCGCAATACACGCCTGTCTCTGATGGTGAGCGCATGCGGGCGGCATCCGTGGAGCAAAAGACCGATGCGCGGTTTGTTGTCCGCTGGTCGATCAAGCTGGCGGCGGTCAGTGGTGAGAACCGGATCCGGTTTGACGGGGTCGACTGGCAGATCACCGGGGTGAAGGAGCTCGGCCGCGGGCTCTGGATCGAGATTACCGCGTGGAAGGTCTGATAGCTGGGTGGGGGGCTCCCGAAGTGTGCAGCCCGCGATGTTGCTCAGTAGGGGGCGGAGATTATCACGGGCTGCTCCTTCGGTAGGAGCTCTCATGTCTACCGTCATAGAGGTTAACGGACGGTTAGCTGGTGATTAACAATTTGGGCGTTTAACGCGCAATTATTGAGGCAAGGGTCTCTGACATGTCAGTCAAGATGAAGATCGAAGGCGCCGGTGACATCGAGCGGGCGCTGGGTCAGCTTGCGCGGGGCACGGCCAAGGGCGTGCAGCGCCGCGCGATGAAGAAAGCGCTGCAGCCGGTGGCCACAATGGCCGATGCGTTGTCGCCCTTCACGGTGAAGGTCACCAGCAAGCTGACGGCCCGGCAGGCGCGTGAGGCACGCAGCGACCGGGGGCGCAGCAAGGTGGTGCTTTATGTGGGGCCGGTGCAGCCGGATGACAGCGATGCACCACACGGGCACCTCTACGAGTTCGGCACCGGACCACGGGTGCAGGAAACGACCGGCAGGTTCGTCGGGGCAATGCCTGCGCGGCCTTTCATGCGGCCCGCCTGGGATGCCAACAAGGCGCAGATGCTGGAGACCCTGAAACGCGAGACCTGGGCCGAGATCGAAAAGACGATTGCGCGCGCGCGGCGCAAGGCGGCGCGGGCGGGCACATGAGCATGGAAGGCGAGCTGAAGGATCTCCTGAAGGCGCTGGGGCATCCGGTGGTCTGGGGCGTCTTTGACCGGGACGTGGGCTTTCCCCGCATCAGCCTGCAGCGGATCAGCAACCTGTCGGCCTATTCCCAGACCGGGCGCGGGGATGTGGAGACCGCGCGGGTGCAGGTGAACATCCATGCCCGCACCTATGGCGAGATCATCCCGCTCGCACGTCAGGTCTCGCAAACCCTGACAGACTATCGCGGCGGGTCTGTGATCCGCTGCAAAGAGATATCCCGCCGGGATGGGACGACCCCCTCCGGCGGCGATGTGATCCGGCTTCAGATGCTGGACATTCAGGTGCGCTACCGCGCCTGACCTCTGGCCGGGTGACCGGCTCAATCAACAAATGATGGAAGGAAGAAGCCAATGGCAGAGAATGTCATTCCGGGCGATCTCGTTGACATGGAATGGTCCGTCGACGGGGTGGACGGGAACTTTGCGGTGATCAAGGGCTGCAAGACGATCGGGATCCCGGAGGTTGACCAGGAATACCGGGACCGGACCTCGCTGGACAGCCCGGGCCGGTTCAAGGAATGGGGTCTCGGCCTCAAGGATGGCGGTGAGATTACCCTCAACTGCTTTTACTCGACCGAGCTTTACAAGCAGGCCGCGGCCTACAACGCCGCCGGAAAGCCGGTGTTCTTCCGGGCGACGCTGCCGCCGGGCGAGGGGCAGAGCACGGGCGATCTCTTCGCCTACAAGGCCTACGTGGTTCCGACGATCCCCACCACCGACCAGGACGGTGATCTGATGACCGATCTCAAGCTGCGCACCACCGGCGCGGTTGACTGGGTAGAAGGGACGGCAGCGGTATGATCAATCACGCGAAGATGAAAGTGGGCAAGACCACCCACAAGCTGAAGTTCTCGACCGCCGCGCTGATGCGAATGGAAGCGGAAAATGACGGCCAGCCGTTTGACGTGCTGCTGGATCGGCTGATCACCGGCAAGGGTGGTGCCTCCCTGGTTATCTCGGCGCTGGCTGCTGGTCTCAATGATGGCAAGGGTGTGGAACGCGAGAAGGCCGTCGCCCTGGTCGATGCGGTTGGCGGAGTGCGCAAGGCGGTGCCCTTTGTTGGTGAAGCCATCGCGGCTGCTTTCCCTGCCGAGGCAGATCCGGACGCTGATCCCGATGAGGACGCAGAGGGAAACAGCGAGGGAAACGGGCAGTCCGCAGGGGCGTAGACTGGCAGGCGCTCTATCGGTCGTGGTGCAGGCTGGGTCTGCACCACGATGATTTTGGCGCGGTCACCCTGCGGGAATACGATCTGATCACACGGGCAGTGATCGATGGCAAGAACGATGAGGTCCAGGCGCGGCGGGTGCTGCAGCAGGAGCTGGCGGTTCTGATCAGCCATGCATTCCACAGCCCAAAAACCATCCCCGACTTCACGAAGGCGGGGGCGGAACACTCCGGCAAAAACACGCGGGACAAGAAGAGCGATGCGCAGGCTGTCGAGCAGCTGCGCGCCTCGCTGATGAGCCTGCACTTCCACAATCAGAGAGGGGCATGAGATGGCCGCGATTATCGGCGCTCTTCGGGGCGTTCTGTCCATGGATTCGGCTGCGTTTGAAAGCGGCGCCAAGCGGGCACAGTCCACCATGGGCAAGACCGAGCGGCGCATGCTGCGGATGGGCGCCAATATGGAGAAGGCCGGGCGGCGGATGTCGCTGGGCCTGACCCTGCCGCTGGCGGGCGCCGCTGCGGTGGCGGTCAAATCCAGCCTGCAGATGGTGGATGCGCAGGCCAAGATGGCGCAATCCCTCGGCACCACGGTCAAATCCATGCAGGTGCTGGACCGGGCGGCGGATCTGTCGGGCGTGTCGATCGGGGAAGTGCAGCAGGCAACCATCCAACTGACCAAGCGGCTGAGCCAGGCGGCGGGCGGATCCGGCGCCGCGGCGAAGGCGCTGAAGCGGCTGCATCTGAATGCCTCCGATTTGCAGCGTCTGCCGCTTGATGAGCGCCTGGCCCGGATCCAGGGCGCGCTGGCGGATTACGTGCCGGAGGCAGAGCGCGCGGCGGTGGCCTCGGATCTCTTTGGCAGCCGAGCCGGTCTGATCTTCACCCGCATTGATGGCGCGACGCTGAAGCTTGCGGCAGAGGATGTGGGCCGGTTTGGCGTGGCCATCTCCGAAGTGGATGCGGACCGGCTGGAGACGGCCAATGATGCAATGTCGCGGATGGGGCTGGCCGGTCGGGGGCTGGCCAATCAGCTGACCATCGCGCTGGTCCCTGCGATGCAGACCGTCAGCGATGGCGCGGCCTCGGTGGCGGAATGGTTCAACGGGCTGGGCGAGGGCACCAAGCGGGTGATTGCGCTTGGCACGGCAGGCGCGGCGGCGCTGGGGCCGCTGGCGGTGGGGCTGGGCCTCACTCTCAAGCTAACCGCGCCGCTCGGTGTGGCGATGGCGGGCATGCTTTCCACCGTGGCGCTGGCACCGGTGCGGTTCCTTGCGGCTGCAAAGTCCGCGGTGGCGCTGGAAATGGCGCTCGGGGCCACCACGACCCGGGCCGCGCTTGGCAGTGTTGCCATCAAGGGCCTGTCGCGGGGGCTGGTGCTTTTGCGCGGTGCGGTGATCACCACCGGGATTGGCGCGCTGGTTGTGGGTGCGGGGTATCTGGCCATGAAGTTCCACCAGCTGGTCACCGCGACCGGTGGCTGGGGTATGGCGCTACAGGCGCTTGGTGATCTCGCCTCGGGCGTCTGGGAGGGGATCAAGACCAGCGCCAGCGCGATCCGCCCGGCGCTGAGCGCGGTCTGGGCCTCGGTGCAGGCGGGCTTTCTCAAGATGGTGCGGGGCGTCCAGAGAACATGGGCCGGGTTCCTGCAGGATATGACAGCGGGCGCCCGGGCGGCGGGGCTGGATGATCTGGCGCTGAATTTGCACGGCTTTGCGGTGCGGGCCGGATCCGCGGTGCATGATCTGACGCTGCGGATCGATGAACATCAGGACGCGGCGGCTGCGGCCACCAAAGAGGCCAAGGATCTGGCAGTGAAGGGCTGGGGCAAGGCCACGGCTGCGCTCAAGACCCTGACGCTTCAGATGGACAGCGCCAATGCCGAACTGGATGCGGGCGATGACAGCGCCGATGCGTTGAAGAACAGCCTCGAGGATCTGAACGATACGCTGGATGACGGATCCGGTGGCGGCACCAAGGGCAAGCTGGATAAGACCAAGAAAAAGGCAAAGGACCTGTCGGAAGAGCTGAACGGTCCGCTGTCCTCTGCGGTGGATGGCGTTGCGCGCTCCTTCGGGGACTGGGTCGCGAATGGCCTGCGGGATTTTGAAGGCCTCTGGGACGGGATCAAACAGGCGGCAAAACGCGGGCTGGCGGATCTGGCCTCCTCCTTTGCGCAGAACACGCTGAAGATTGCACTGGGCCTGTCGGTGACGGGATCCGGCAGCGCGGCCAGCGCAGGCACTGCCGTGCTGGGCGGTGGCGGCGGTGGCGTGAACCCTCTGGGGATCTTGAGCAATGTCGGCGGTCTGGTTGGCGGCGGCGGGATTGCCGCCGGGATCGGCTCTGGCCTTGGCGGGGTTCTGACAGGCGGTGGCCTTGGCTCCAGCTTTGCCAACCTCGGCGGGCTGGTCAGCGGTGCCTCCAGCGGCTGGGGCGCGCTTGGCGCAGCTCTGCCTGCGGCGGGTCTCGTGCTGGGGGGCATTGCGCTTCTGGCCAAGGGTCTTAGCCGCAAATACGCAGGCTCGGGGATCCGGGGGCGCTTTGGCGCCGATGGCTTTGAAGGCTCCTCGATCGACTTCTACAAGGGCGGCTTCCTGCGCTCCAACCGCACCGACTACAAACCGCTGGAGGCAGACTTCGAGGCGGCGCTGGATCAGAGCGTCACCGGGCTGACCGATGGTGTGAAGGATATGGCGGCCTCGCTGAACCTTGGCACCAAGGCGCTGGAGGGCTTTACCAGCGAAGGCTTCACGCTCTGGACCAATGGCAAGAGCCAGGAAAAGATCCAGGAGGAACTGCAGGCGCGCATTGAAGAGACCGGCGCGGAAATGGCCGAGCTGGTTCTGGGCACGGATCGCTTCAGCCGCGCCGGAGAAACCGCGCTTGATACGCTGGGGCGCCTGTCGGGCAGCCTCACCGCGGTCAATGATGCGGCGGATCTCCTCGGCCATGGTCTCTTTGATGTCTCGCTGAAGGGCGGCGATGCAGCTTCGCAGCTGGTCGATCTCTTTGGCGGCGCCGAGGCCATGGTGGGATCTGTCTCGGCCTACTTCGGGGCCTTCTACTCCGAAGGCGAGCGCACGGAGGTGATCCTGCGGCGTCTGCGCGAAGAGTTCGGGGATCTCGGCGTGGCTATGCCTGCAAGCCGGGACGGCTTCCGGGAACTGGTGGAGGGGATCGACACCACCACCGAGCACGGGCGCGCGCTTTATGCAGGCCTTCTGCAGATGTCCGGCGCCATGGCCGAGGTGCTGCCGCAGGTCAGCGCCTATTCCGCCGAGCTGGCGGGCATGGTGGGGGAGATCGGCGGCGAACTTGGCGCGCAGATCGATGCGGCCCGCGCCCGGGTATCTGAGGAACGCGCCACGGCGGAAAGCTGGCGCCGTGCAGGCAGCGGCTTGCGGGATCTGGTGGATGGGCTGATCACTGGCGATCTGACCGGCGCCAGTGCGGCGCAGGCAGAGGCAGCGCAGCGGGCGCGGCTGGACGGTGCGCTTGCAGCGGTGCGCGGCGGGGATCTCTCCGCAGCGGAAAGCCTACCGGAGCTGGCGCGCGCCTATCTGCAATCGGCCCGGGCCGGTGCAGGATCCGCGCTGGAATACCGGCGGATCGCGGCAGGGGTGCAGGGTCAGCTGCGGTTTGCAGCTGGGGTGGCGGATCTGGAAAGCGGCAATGATGAGGTTCTGGCCGGTCTTTACGAGCAGCAGATCGAGGTCCTGACCTCGCTTGGCAGCTTCCTGCAGCTTGAAGGGCTGACCGGCGATCAGATCGCGGATCTGAGCCAGGGCGTTCAGGATCTGGCAGCGGATTGGGATGGCACCGTCAGCGCATTTGAAACCTCCCTCGGCGCGCTGGAGGATGCCATCAGCCAGGCGGAAGCCTTCAGCTATGATGACCTGGTGGGCGCGTTGGATGTGGCGGTTACGCTGGCCGATGATGCGCCGCGCTGGCTGCGCCGGATGGTAGAGCAGGCGGATAGCGGGATCCGCACCACGCTGGACTTCATCATCCGCCGCGATGACCTGACGGCGGCGGACCGCTGGATTGCCACCCATGCCCTGTCGCAGCATGTGGCCAGCCTTGACCTGGTGCTGCGCGAGGATCTGGACCGGCAGACCCGGAAACTGGTGCTGACCAACACCGAGGAACTGCGCCGCAAGCTGATGCTGCAGCTGGGCAGGGATCTTGATCCGGACACCCGCGCCCTGGTGCTGACGCGCAGCGCCAACCTGTCGCGCCGGGTGAACGTGGCGTTGACCCGGGAGGGCGGCGATACCGTGGAGCGGCTAACGCGCCTGCATGATCTGATCGGGGCGCGTGGGCAGGCCGGGCACCTCAGCTTTGGCGGCGCGGTGCGCCTGACGGCGGATACCGTCTTCAGCGATCTGACCTCGGCCACCGGGGATCTGCTACAGCCGATGGAAAACCTGCGCGCCATGCTGGGGGATCTGCGCGCGGCGGTACGGCTGGACACGGCAGAGCGGCAGGCGCAGTCAAAGATCGCATCGCTGCAGATCCGCGGCGCCGGGCTGGCGGATCGCACAGAGGTCAAACGGGCAGGGGGCGCCGAGCTGATCGGCCAGATCGAGGATCTGCAGGCCTCCACGGGGATCAGGCTGCTGCGGGGGACAGGCGAGGACGCGATCCTGCGTCAGCGGGAGGATGGCACGATTGCCTATCGCGCGGATTACACCAGCGGCGGCGCCGGTCTGGCGGCCTTCAATGCGGCCTTCCGGGGCGCTGATGGTCTGGAAGCAAAGATCGCGGCCTACAATGAGCGGATCAGCGGCAGGAACGACCGGCTGGAGCGCCTGCGGGCGCAGATCCGGGGGCTGGGCGGTATTCCGCAGTTTGCCGCGGGCGGCGCCCATGCGGGCGGTCTGCGCATCGTCGGGGAGCGCGGCTGGGAGATCGAGCGCACCGGCGCCTCCCGCATTCACAGCCATGCGGAGTCCGTGGCGATGCTGGATAACCGCTTCGTGGTGCAGAGCGTCAACGCGCTGGCCAAACAGGTCGGGGTGCAGGGGCAGAGCATGGAGCTGTTCGTGCGCAAGATCGCGCAGTTCCTGGAGGACTGGGATGAAGCCGGGCAGCCGGAGGTGCGGGTCTGATGGACTTCAACATCATCGCGCCGATGGCCGTCACCGATGCCGAGCTGACCGCCTCCAATATCCCCGAGGATGATCATCCGGAATGGGCGGCGGGCACAACCTACGCCAAGGACGATCTGGTGATCTCGCTCACCTCGCACCGGATTTACCAGAGCATGCAGGATGGCAACCTGGGCAATGATCCTCTGACCGATGATGGCAGCTGGTGGTTCGACCTTCGGGCCACCAACCGCTGGTCAGCCTTTGATCAGCGGCGCTCCAACACGGCGTCGCATCCAGACCAGATCACCTATTCGATCACCCCGACGCAGGATTGCGATGCCATCGCGCTCTTTGGCCTCACCGCCGGGTCCGTGCGGATCGAGGTCTGGGACGGTCCAAGCCGGATCTATGATGAGACCTTCGTGATGGTCGACACCGGTCATGTGGTCAGCGTCTACACCTGGTTCTTCGGCGGCATTGTCTACACCCGCCAGAAGGTTCTGAATGGCTTTCCCGGCTACATCGGCCACCGTATCGACATCACCATCGCGGCGGTCGGGGCCACGGCCAAGGTGGGCCACATTGTTCTGGGCCGGAATCATCTTCTGGGGCAGGTGATGAACCTGCCGCGCATCTCCTTCGTCAGTCACAGCCGCAAGGGATACGATGACTTTGGAGACGAGATCCTGGTGAAGCGTGGCTCCACCCGCAAGATCGAGGTGGCCTTGCTGGTGCCGACGATCCAGGCGCCGCGCGTGATGGACATTATGGCCGAGATCGATGGTCTTGCGACGGCCTTTTACGCCTCGGGCACGGGGCCAACCTACGGGATCGAGGGGCTGGGGTTCCTCGATGACCACGGCCAGCCGCTGGATGTGGCGGGCGAAAGCACATTCCCCCTGATCATGAAAACACTGAAATAGGACACGAGAGCCATGAGCTATCCGGAGTTCTCCGACTTCCCGCCGATCCCGCAGCGATCGGCGGCGGAGGCGGATTTTGACACCAAGATGTCAGCGCTGTTCCAGCACTTTGCCACCACCCACCGGGCGGAGCTGATCGCGCTGATCGATTTTTTGAAGACGGGCAGCACCATCATTGGCGGTGCGCTGAACGCCACCACCGTGGGGCTGGATACCCCTGCAGAGGGGAAGTTTACCGCGCTGGAGGCAGATAGCCTCGGCGGGGCTGCGGTGCAGGCGGATCCGCTGGATGCGGGGCCGGGTAAGTTGATGCCCGTGGGTGCCTTTGGGTTGGGGCATAACACCCAGAACTTCGCGCCAAATAACGACGTATCAGACGGCATTCCTTCCGGCTTCTACACTACCGACGCGAGCACCACGGGCACCGGAAACGAAACATCTGTAAATGGCTCCCTCCTGCATGTTGCTCGGGCCACGGGGACAGGCAGCCCAGGTGCGTTCCAGCTTTGGCAGCGCGGTGTCGGTGATCTGCTGTATCGGCATTTTAGTGGTGGCGTACCGACTGATTGGGCTGCGATATATACCGCAGGGAATATCCTCGGCGCTGTATCTCAGTCCGGCGGCGCCCCAACCGGTGCAGTGATTGAGCGCGGCAGCAACGCCAATGGCGAATATGTGCGCCTCGCTGACGGGACGCAGATTTGTACCCACACTATGCCCACTGTTGCAGCGGATACTGCTTTTGGTGGCCTTTACAGTGGGCCGGTCGAAACTTGGAACTTTCCGGCAGCTTTTTTCGGCACGCCTACCGTAAGCGGCGGGGTAGATGGTGGCAGTACAAATACAACATACAGATGGCTGGCACTCGGGGATATTCAGCTCACCTCGATTTCATTTCGCCAGCTTAGCGCGACGTTGAATGCATACACGCGGGGTACCCGCTTGGTCGCCATCGGCCGCTGGTTCTAAAGGAACATCCTCATGCAAATTACCTGCACCTGCATCGTCGGTCTGCCCGGCCAGCCCGAAACAACTGCCAGCGTCAGCGGCGAAGTAATCACCGTGGATGGCGTCGCCTATGACCTCTCCGCCGTGCCCGAAGGCGGTTTTGCCGAACCGGAGGGCGAGCATCCCTTCGTGGGCCAGATCGCCCGCATCGGAGGCGAACTGCATCTGTCCCTGCGTTGGGCCTATGACACGTCCACCGCCGATGTTCACCAGCCCGGTGTCGCGCCCGTCCTGGCCGTCACCGAAGGGGAGGTGCCCGATCCCATCATCCGCAAGCCTGCACCGCAGCCAGACCCTCAGGAGGCCTGAGCCATGACCTTCACCCTCAAGATAACCACAGCTGCCGAGATGGCCGAGCAGGACCTGGCGCTGTCGATGGAAGAGGCTAAGGCCGAGTGCCGCCGCCGGATCCTTGCAGTCGTCAATGAGACCGCGCAGATCAATCTGGCCGCTGCCGCTGCTGCGGATCAGCTTACCCCTGAACAGCGCAGCGCCTATGTAGCGGGCCTCACCTGGATCATGCAGATGCGCGCCGCATGGCCTGCTTTGGCCGCATCCGGTGCGGATCTCACCGATGATGCAAACTGGCCCGCTGTGCCTGCGGGCGCTGCCGAGCTGGCGGGGGACTTCTGATGGATGAAACCGGCCTGGTGGACTGGCTGTCCAATCTGATCGGCGGCGCGGCAACAACGCTGGTGGGCGCTTCCTTGGGGCGCCTGATGTGGCATTCCGGCGAGGTGCGCAAAGGGCAGCGGCGCTTCTTCGGCCCGGAGCTTCTCTGGGAAATCCCGGTGGCCTTTGGCATGGCCATCATCGGGGAAGCGATCGCCAGCTACCTTGGCGCCAGCGCCACGGTCAGCACCGGCATTGTAGCACTGGCCGCCTACATCGGCCCGCGCGGCGCTGAGGTGCTGCTGGCCAAATGGCTGACTCGCGCCAAACCCTGACCTGATCCCCCGAACCCTGAAACCGCCCCGCCAAGGATGCCCTTGCGCGGGGCTTTTGCATTGGAGGCTTTCGATGCCTGACATTCTCACCTTTGAAGCTCTGCAGAAGATCACCGGCCCGATCGCGCCGGGCAGTAACCAGGCGCGCAATGCGCAGTCCTTCCTGCTGGCGTTGAACCGGCACGGATACGATCTGGGTCTGAACCAACCGCACCGGCTGGCCTACCTGCTGGGGCAGGTGCTGCTGGAATGCGGCGCCTTCCGATATGACCGGGAAATCTGGGGCCCGACCCCGGCGCAGGCGCGCTATGACACCCGCACGGATCTCGGCAACACGCCGGAGCGTGATGGCGATGGCTACCGGTTCCGGGGCCGCACCGGAATGCAGATCACCGGGCGCGCCAATTATCGCGCCTTCACCGCCTGGGTGCGCCGCCTCGATCCCACTGCGCCTGATTTTGAGGCGGATCCGGATGCGGTGAACCTCGATCCCTGGGAGGGGCTGGGGCCGCTCTGGTACTGGTCCGAGCGCGGACTAAACCTGCTGGCAGATCGGGGCGATATCCGGGCCGTCACCCGGCGGATCAATGGCGGCTACAATCATCTCTCCGAACGCAAGCGCTGGACCCTGCGCGCTCAACTGGTGCTGCTGGGATATGGCGCCACGGATCTGCGCGCCTTCCAGCGCGCTGTCGGGCTGGTGGTGGATGGCATTCCCGGCCCGAAATCCCATGCCGCGCTGCATGCGGCTCTGCTGGCCCTGCCGCCGGTCGCGCCTCCGAAACCCAAACCCAAAATCGAAACCACCGGGATCCGCGCCTTCCTTGCGCAGTTCCTGCCCTGGCTGGCGGACTAATCCGCTGGCCGCTTTTCCCAATCCCAAACAGAGGACACAACCATGAACTGGAATGACATTCTGCAACAGCTTCAGCCCGCGCTGATCAGTGGCCTGAGCTTGCTCCTGACCGTTCTGATCGGCGGCGCTGCCCAAGTGGCGAAGCAGCGCTTCGGCCTTGAGATTGAGGCCCGCCACCGCGAGGCCCTGCACAGCGCCCTGATGAGCGGCGCCCGCGCCGCCATCGAGGACGGCCCCGGCGCCGGAAAGGATGTGCTGGTCGAGCAGGCCGTCACCTATGCCCGGGAATCGGTGCCCGATGCGATCGCGCGGCTGCGGCCCAGTGAGGCCGTCTTGCGCCGCCTGGTGGTCGGCAAGCTGAAGGAGATCGGGGCTAAGTAGGGCGATTGCGAAAAGACAAGGCCCCGCCATCTGGCGGGGCCTTATTCTGTTTATTGACCGGCGTTTACCAGACCTCTGGTGTCTGTCGCAGACGCGCGCCGCAGTTAGGCCTTTTGGAAGATGAAGTAGTTGGCCGACAGGTCGGCGATTTGTGGTTACGTAAAATGCTATTTGATTGTGTGCGTTACTGATACATCCTGCGGAAGGTAACTTACTCTACCACTTTCCCAACGTTCAGCGCAGCGCATCAAGTTTATTGCCATGTTCGAGGAGCGCTCGGATGATTTGTTCGTCATGAAACTGGATGTCGCGTCGGCAGGACGGGCACGCGCACTCAAAAGTTCCGTCTTGTACCCGTCGCAATGGTTGCTTGATGCCATCGCTGCAGTGCGGGCAGGAAAATTCGACTGGGATATCGTATAGTTCCTTCGGGTCTTTAGCCATGTTTCTAACCTATCAACAACATAAGGTTGTACACAACAGTGCAATACAGGCCACCTGAGGCAAGCTTGATTGAGGCGGCAAGGGCATGTTTGAGCGCGATCACTTCCAGGCGATGGCCGACCAGATGGCCGGGATCCGCGGCAATTTCATTCTGTCGATCAACGATCGGCCGGAGATCCGCGAGATCTTCGCGGCCTTCCGGTTTGAAGAGGTGGCGCTGAAATACACCGTATCATCGGGCGCTGCGACGGACGCAGCCGAGTTGATCATCTCCAACTTCGAAACGCGGGTCGGGTTATTCTGAGGCGGTGATGTGGTGATCTCGTCCCCTTTGGGGCGGGCGCATGTGGCTTTGACTGGTTTGCGCAGATAGCGACCTATGCAAACTCGCCCTTCCATCTGCCTACTTCGGCCACTGGCGCTGCCACGCCGCATTCAGAAGCCGCCATTCGCTGCAGTTGCACCTTCGGTTAGCTGTCGATAGGCCGCTTGGCGGACGAAGCAGACAGTAAGATCATCCGCAGCAACTGTCGCCCGCCTGAATGGGTGGGCAGGGCACAGTCGCGTAGGAGCAAAACACGCAGCAGTCACCCTCTTTGGGCTTCAACACTGACTTGCACGATCTGCATTCGTAGAACCATTGGCACGAGTCCGTTGGCATCATTTCGGTTTCGGTATGTCCGCAACGCGGGCAAGTGATTACGCTTTCCAATATGATGGTTTGATCTGTCATGGGTCACATCTGCATTATCAGGAGGTCGTTGATACGGGTCTCGTTGAACACGATTACCCATGCGATTGCAGTGACCAAGGTCGTTCCACCGAGCCACCATTTCAGTCTTGCCAGTGAGCCGCGACGACGTGAAACAAACCAAGACGCCACGACCAGCGCCGTCGACATTGCAAGCACATAGTAACTTGCTGCGGCGATCTTGCCAAAAACTGCTAGCCAGCTGCCGCCCAGACCGAGCAACATCATCGTCATTGGTAGGACACAGCAAGATGCGACGCCGAGAGCGCCGAGTGATGCTAAGTAGCTAACGCCGATGTAGTTTTTCATTTTGACATCCTTCTTCGCGCGGGAACGCGTCATTTCATGTTGACTGAAAGTGTTCTAATTCCTGTAGTTGCTACAGGAGCAAGAAAGGCGAAGTCACATGTTTGCGATTGGAGAGGCGTCACGGCAAAGCGGCGTCGGAATTGAGGCTATTCGCTTCTATGAGCGTGAGGGCATTATCCCTAGGCCCGAACGTGCAGCGAACAATCGAAGGCAATATTCAAAGACCGACGTGGGACGGCTGATATTCCTGAAAAAATGCCGTGATCTGGGGTTCCCGCTGGCAGACGCGAAGGCGCTGCTCGACCTCTCAGAAGAGCATGGAGCCGACTGTGGCACCGCCTCGCAAATTGCCGCGTCACACAAGCAGAGCATCCGCAAAAAAATCTCCGACCTGAAACGTCTGGAACGCGCACTGGATGAGGTCACCGCCAACTGTTCGAACGGTAGCTGGCACTGTCCTATGTTGCTTTCGCTGCGAGAGCATTGAAGCGCACAAAGGGCTCACACCGGACCTGCGGCGCTGAGGCAAGGAACGCGTAGCGATACGGCACCTAGTCCCCGCCATCAGATGACGCTAGCAGCCCAACCACGACATTCATGCGAGGTGCAGCGAAATCTCTGCTGCATGTGCGACGGGTTTCCCAAAAGCTGCCATTCAGCAAGCGGCGGCGGCTCTGCAGTCAGCACCAGAGGCAGCGAAGCGCAGATAGCGGAATTTGCAACATTTGTGCTTTGCATCTAGGCGAACCCTGCGGGACACTCTGCGTGTTCAACGAAACGGGAAGGACAGGTTCAAACGAACCTGTCCTCGCTGACCTCATTTCCGCTGCGAGTGAGCCCTAAAAGTCCTGCCACTTATCCAAGGCTGCGTTTCCATGCGCGGTGGCCGCCGATACGGCTTCACCCATTTCCCAGTCGTCACTTCCGTGACGGGTCGGCTGTGACGTCGAGACCGCGTACATGGGCGTGACCTTTGCTCCACCCGAGATCTTGAAGTGGGCGACCCGCTCGGCCAATTTGGTGGCATCGCTTTTCAGCATGTGACTTGCGGCTGTTGCCTCTTCCACCATGGCTGCGTTTTGCTGTGTCACCTTATCCAGTTGCACAACGCCGGTGTTGATTTCTCCGAGTGCTGTGGATTGCTCAACTGCGCCCTCGGCGATGTCACTGACCAGCTTGGAAATATGGTTGACCCGATCAACGATACTGGTGAGCGCTTCGCCCGCCTTGCCCACAAGGTCCACACCACGTGTTACCTGTTTGCTGCTGTCGGTGATCAACGTCTTGATCTCGGTTGCCGCATCGGCGGACCGTTGCGCCAGGCCACGGACCTCGGAGGCGACGACTGCAAACCCCCGCCCAGCCTCACCGGCCCTTGCAGCCTCGACCCCAGCGTTTAGGGCCAGAAGGTTAGTCTGGAAGGCAATGTCGTCAATCACGCTTATGATTTGAGCGATATGGGTGGAGGATTCCTCGATCTCGGTCATCGCAGCAACAGCACTCTGAACAACCTTGCCGCTGTTTTCAGCCTCAGTGCGGGCTTCGCCCATGATGTTTTCTACGCTGCGAGCGCCATCGGCAGCCGATTTCACTGAAGCTGTTAGCTCATCGATCGCAGCAGCGGTTTCTTCGAGCGTTGCTGCTTGGCTTTCCGTCCGATTGGAGAGATCATCGGAAGACTGACTGATTTCATTGGCTCCGTTTTGGATGCTCCCAGAGGTTTCGATGACTTCGGCCACCGTAACCGCCAGCTTCGAAACGGTCGTGTTGAAGTTGCGGCGCAATTGTTCATAGTCATCGGGAAACGGTTCGGAAATAATATGCGACAGATTGCCCTCGGACAACTGCTGCAAACCCGTCCCAAGAGCTTTTACTACAAGCTGTTGCGTGCCGCGCTTGTTTTCAAGTTCCTGATCCCGTGCATGTAACAGTTGGCCTCGCAGTGTTTCCAAAGCCTTGGCTATACTGTTTAGCTCATCATCACGCTTTGAGATTGGGACCGGATGTTCAAGCTCTCCGCCAGCTATCTTGGCTATGGCGGATCGAAGGGCATCAAGAGATCCGACGATGCCTTTGCTCACCTTGAGCGAAAGCGTCAATGCGAACGCAATCGAGATACAGGAAAGGCCAATAAGTAGATTGACCCACTGGCTATTCTGAGATGTTGCGTGCTCCCCGGCCTGGTTGCCGAAGGCTTCGATTTCCTCGCCAAGGACTTCCATTACCTCTTCAAGGTCTCCGAAAGCGATTTCGAAGGAAGGCAGTTCAGCCTTTGCCGCACTTAAGTCCTTGAACGCGAGGTTGGAGATCGCGAGGGCCTGTTCGATATATGCATCAAGAACGGGGGCTACGGCTTCCACTTTTTCGCGAATTTCATCTTCCAGTGGCAAGGCCTGCATTGCCGCAATGGCGTCCCGAAATTCCTGGGCGTGGTTCTGAATTTCTTCTTGTGCAGTGTTCTTTTCGGTAGGGTCCCCTTCGGGGCCAACCAGCATAGCAAATAGTACATCGGCTCGCATGCCGTCGTGCATCATGTCAGCGTGCTTTTGGTGCAGAACTGCAGAGGTCGCGGTGATTGATACACCAAGAGCCGCATTGCTGCGGAGAAGGCCCGCGACGCCAAGGAATGTGCAGACCCCGACGGCGATTGCAGAGACCGCGCTTACCAGCCAGAGCCGGGACCGAACGGATGAAAATCGTTTCATTCTATCTCTCGCCTGGTTGTTTCGCAAAAATTACGTAAAATAACTACACCACAACCGGGTTAAAAAGGTGGTAATGCAGGATTGAGCCAGGTTTGGCGTTCCGTAACTCCCTGAAATTATTGATCGAGAATTGTGTGCCACCCGCCGTCGCAGGACCGTTTCGTAGATGCAAACAGTGGCCGTGGAAGGTGCCAAGCTAGAGGCGAAGTTGCCATCTTGCGCTTGGCTCCCTCAAGCTAATGCCGGAGATAAGGCTCAGAAATGTGGAGTTCCTCAACGCCGAAAGCAAACGTGTGACGTCACATTCATAACCCTCTAAATGCCCTGTCTACAATTGATCTTGAGGTGTAAATCAAACTTTGTACTGTCCGCTTTCAGCCCGAAGCGGTCATCTGACAAGTTTGGTAGGGAAGCCCAGCGAGTTTCTGAGGGTAACAGCAGTTATGTGGAAATTGCGGACTTTCAGGGCTGTCAAATGAGGAGGCCGCTTTGGATTAAAGTTTTAAGTCTTGCAGACTAATCGTCGCCACTGGCCCGGCGAAATTCCATAGCCAGCTTTGAATCGCCGTGTCATGTGCGACTGATCACTGAAACCTGCGCGCACGGCAGCATCAACCAAGGATGCACCGGCCGCGATGTCGCCTCGCACCTGATCTAAACGACGCATTGTTAGGTACCGATAGGGGCTTGTTCCAAACGTCTTTCTAAACTGGCGCGACAGTGAATATCGGTCCAGGCCGGTGACTTTTTCCAACTGTTCAGAGTTAACAGCTTGATCAAGGTTGCCGTCCAAATACTCTTTCGCCCGATTGGTCGCCGTGAAGTCTATCAAAGACCGCGTTGTTCGCTGAGCGGATTCATCGTTGGCAAGCAAGCCATCCGCCAGCAACACTGTCAGCTCGTCCATTGCCACTTTCTCAAGCAAAGTATCCATATCAGCAAAAGCGGCACGGATCGCTTGCATCAAACGCTGATCAGTCAGAACAGCCTGACGTAAAAACGGAAGTGCGCTTGCTTGCCGACCCAGGGCGTCACGCACCAACGAAGGTTCAACATACAGCATTCGATAGTGAAATCCGGCTGCTGTTCCAGCCTCGCCCGTATGAATTTCGTCGGGGTGAAGGACGATCACCTGTCCTGCGACACTATCGGCACGCGCACCACGATAGCTAAAGCTCTGGACGCCCTTGATTGTGTATCCGATCGAGTAAGTATCATGCCGATGTGGCGCATATGCCTCCCCAGAGAAATACGCCTCAATCCTTTGGATGCCGGTCTGCCACGGCGCCGCCACCACCCAATCATTCGCGCACGATCGTTCAAGACCCGGTGTGAGGTCGTGTGCTCTTACTTCGTCGGGTCGTCGGTTGTTCTGGATGAAAAGTCTCCTGATGGCTTCGAAAACTTACCCGCAATACTACCAAGAAGGAAATCATCAATGAAGTCAGTAAATCTCGCGGAAAAGTTGGCTCATTTTTCGACGCATTGGGATCCGCATGTCGTCGCTGATTACAACGAAAACGAGGTTATGGTAGTCAAGTTCGTCGGTGAATATCCTTTCCACAAACATGACAACACAGATGATTTTTTCTACGTTTTGGAAGGCGAGATGCAGATGGACATTGAGGGGGAACCATCGCACACGGTCCAGGCGGGCGAATTGTTCATTGTGCCGAAGGGCGTGGTTCATCGGCCACGGGCACACAGCGAAGTAAAAGTGCTGCTGATCGAACCCAAAGGGGAACCCAATTCCGGTGACTCAGATCGTGAAGCTGCGCCGAAGACCCGTATCTGATTTAATTTGGCGGCGGGTTAGCTGAAGTTCATGCCCGCCGCATCGCCGCAAGTCCGGTGCGAGCCCGAAGCTGTCGCATTGAACCCAGATACAGTGACCCAGAAAATGTGCTAAACTTCTCTACAATACCAGGGGAGAGACAAAATGACTGACGCACAGAGCATTTCAGATCACTGGGGTAAAGGAGATGTATTTTCCCGACTTCTGGATACGATGAAGTTGGCGGGCATTGATCCGCACTCATTGACGGTCGAACAACTTTCACCAGTGGATCATTTCCATGCAAGAGGTTTTCCGGCAACCGTCGAACTTGCTGACGCGCTGCCAATCAAAAATGGTGATACGCTCATCGACATCGGTTCCGGGCTCGGAGGGCCAGCCAGGTACCTATCAAAGCGGTTCAATTGCAATGTCGACGGCGTGGACATAACGGCTTCTTTTGTGGAGGCCGCCAACAAACTGAGCGCGCTCATTGGTATGGATGAAGCGGTGAAATGCCAGCACGGTGATGGGCAGAAACTACCTTTTGATGATCAGGCATTTGACGGTGGCTACACTCAGCATGTCACAATGAACGTACCCGACAGGGAGGTATTTTTTGCTGAAGCCTACCGGGTGCTGAAGCCTGGTGCCTTTTTTGCGCTTACCGAGCACGGGCTCGGAGAGGTAGGTGAGCCCCACCATCCGGTGCCTTGGTCAGCGGACGGAAGCGGAGCTTACCTGATGCGCCCTGCCGATACCGTTGCCGCGCTGGTGAAAGCCGGTTTCACCGACGTAGAGGTTACTGATACCGGCGACAAATACTTACAAGGCTATAACCAAGCCATTGAAGCTGCCGAAAAGGGCAAAGCTCCTATTTTTGGGGTGCATATCTTGCTGGGAGAACAAGCGCCGCAGATCGTGCGAAATGCAGCGCGAAACATCGCCGAGCGTAGAACCCATCCCGTCCAGATCATATGCTTCAAACCCAAATAGGTAGGTGCTGAACGGTTGGCGCGGGGCTCGCTTTTTCCGTCAAGCGGCATATCGAGAGCGGACCGATGTTGCGACTGCAGCGAATGGCGGCTTTTTCTTGAGGCGTAGCAGCGCCCGTGGCCGAAGTAGGCAGATGGAAGACCGAGTTTGCAAAGGTCGCTACCTGCGCTTCGCTGACCTTGAAGCCGGGCGTAGCATCGCCTAGGTCAACTGAGCAGACTTGAAGGTCCGCTTTAGGGAAGCCTTTCGCGCTCGCAGCAGCGCCTTCGCCGCGCCTTGAATGAATGTCGTAATTGGTCTGGGGACCGGACGTCCTAAGTCAAGAGCATGAACGGCGGCTCTGGGCCGGAAACACTGGTTGGCGGGGTTCAGACGCTCCTACGAGCGATGTCCGGTCTTCTGCTTCAAGCGGACATGACCGATTTTCACATCGTGCGGCATGCGGCCCCTCAGTGGAGGTGTTTTTTATTAGCATTCAACAATCGAACTTAGAGATAATCTCCAGCAGCTCCTGTTTGCGTACAGGCTTTGTAAGAAAAGCATTCATGCCTGCCTCAACGCTGGCGTCCCGATCAGTTTGCATGATGTTTGCGGTGAGCGCGATGATCGGACAGGGGGGGAGGTGCTGAGCTTCCTCAAAATCACGTATCTCTCGGCTCGCAGTCAGGCCGTCCATAACTGGCATTGAGAAATCCATCAAAATAAGGTCAATTTCCGCATGGCTCTGCCCATAGGTGTTCACCGCCGCTTGGCCATCCTCGCAAAAAATGAGGGTGGTCTTCGTTGGTTTTAGCATTTTTTCCAACACCAGCCGGTTCGTGCGATTGTCCTCGGCTACGAGAATCTGCGTCCCTGAGAGATCTATCCGTCCCTCAGGCTGTTTCGTTTTGTGTCTCTGCTCGTTTCCAGTCAGTGTGTTTTGCAGACACTGTCCCAGCACTGTTGCGCGTACGGGTTTCATCAGCACCGCGTCAAACCCTAAGTCGGTTAGGAGGGTCTGATCACTAGTTTGTTGGCCGGAAGAATACAGGATCATCGGGAAAGTTTCCGGGCCCATACGCGTCTTGAGTTGCCTGAACAGTTCATCTCCGCTAATATTTGGCATGTTGTAGTCCAGAATACCGATATCGATTGTTGCCAATTCGCTAGGTTCCATGGCCAGAACGGCCTCTGGACTTTTGTAGCAATGGACGACAACGCCCCACTGTTCCAGCGTCCTTTTCACGATATCATGGTTGAGCTCGATGTCGTCGACTACGAGCACATTCTTGCCGGACAGCGCTTCTAGGCTAAACAGTTCTTTCTGAACCATTGAAGAAGCTTTCTCCAGTGCAAGCCTAAATACAAAAGTCGATCCCGCGCTAGGCTTTGAGGTAACGGAAATATCGCCACCCATGGCTTCGATCAGATGCCGAGTAATGGTGAGGCCAAGTCCTGTTCCCTCAAAACGGCGCGCTTTGTGCATTTCGGCCTGTTGAAATGCGTCAAAAATACTGGCGAGTTTTTCCTCAGCGATCCCAATGCCGCTGTCCTTGATTGTGACAACCAGCGGCAATGCTTCTTCGGGCTCGTACTTAACCGATATGACTACCTCTCCCTTGGGGGTGAATTTCACGGCGTTCCCAGTCAGATTCACAATAATTTGACGTATCCGCTCAGGATCGCCATAGAACCATCGTGGAAGCTGATCATCGTAGTCGACAATCACTTCCACTTCGTGACCGCCAATCGGCGGGCCGAGCAAGGCCGCCACTTCAAATATCGTGTCATACAGAGAGAAGGCCTCGATTTGCAGAACGTTCTCCCCGGCGTCACTCTTCGAAAAATCAAGGATGCTGTTGATGATTTTCAACAGTGTCTTGGAGGACCTCAGGATCGTTTCAACGCATTCATGTTGTTCGAGTGTCAGTCTGTCACCGTCCAAAAACTCAGCCATGCCCATGATGCCGTTTATCGGTGTGCGAATTTCGTGGCTCATATTGGCCAGGAACTGCGCCTTGGCATTTGCGGCTTCGTTGGTGCGCTCCATCTCGGCTCGTAGCTTGCGCTCACCGATGACTAACAGTACCGCAAAGGCAATCAGAGTGAGTAGGATCCCGCATAGGACTGCCAGCAGTAGTCTTAGTGACCATATAGCATTCTGGCGTATGAGCGTTTCGTCAAGTACCGCCTCTACAGAAAAACCATACAGCGCATCCGTGCCAAGCCTGGTTTCGTTTGGTGAATGGGACCTACTGTCTTGCGGCCTAGGGGATGACACATCTACCAGTGGCTCCCCCCTGTAGTATATTGAGATGTCAGCACCGGTCTTCTTCCGCACCTCTTCCAAAAGGTCAAAGAAATGCAGTATCGAGACTTCGGCCATTGTCAGGCCGATTAACGAGCCGTCCTCGTAGAGGCCATCCGCGATACCAAATTGTGCTGAGGTCCCGGCAGCATCGTTTCTGCGTTTTTCAATCTCGATCAGGATCGGCGGGGTGTCCGGCCCTTCACCATACATGAAATGCGAGACCGCCTGCTTCAGGTCGTAGTTCCAGTGGGCCTCATCGGTTGTCACCATTAAATCGCCAAATGTCGACCAAACGCTGATTCCCAGATAATTCCGCTGCCGCGCACTCGCCGCCCATCTGGGATCGATGTCGTCTGCAACAATGCCTGGCCCGTAGATCTCTATGGTTCGAGCGAGTTGTTGCAACACATCCTCGGTGTGTCGTAGCGAGCCTGAGATTTCATTTGCCAAGACCTCGATCGCAGACCTGACGCGAGCCTTACTTTCCTCCATTGCGCTTTCTACGACCAGCTGGATCACAATGGCGATGACCACAACGAAGGCCATCACGACTGTGCACGACAAGGCGAGAGCAGGCGAAAAGTGGCTTTTCAGGCGCTCCCAAGCAGGCGCCGGAAATTTGGAAGTTGGCTCGAGCATTAATTCTTCTGTCGGAACTGACAACTTAGCTTAGGTAAATCGGGCACGCCAATAAGCTCTTTCGGAGAACTCGGACCAGCGGCCCAAGCTGCGCGCAAAATCGTTGTAGGAGGCGTGAACGCGTTTTGAAAATGTATCCTCCGCAACGAATTCCTCGATGATTCCCGGTGCAGCATGTCGCATGGCTCGGACGATATCATTCGGTAAGGGGAGGAATTTTACGCCGAAGTTCCGTGACAACTTGCCGACTGCAGCAGCATTCTGTGCTGCAAATTCGTTCGGCATGGCGGCGCTTTCGGCTTGGCACGCATTCATTATGATCGCACGCGTGGCGTCGTCATAGTTGTTCCATTTTTGCAGAGAAACGTTGACTTCGAGAGTATGGCCAGGCTCGTGCACTCCAGGATAGTAGCAGTTCTTGGCGTGGAGATGCATGCCGAATTCCAGATCGACCCAGGGACAGATCCATTCCGCAGCATCCAGATCTCCACTGTCAAGCAGCGCTTTTAATTCGCTTGCTGCTGTCAGTTTAGGCACCGCGCCTAGCGTCCGAAACAACTCACCACCGAGGGATGGGAAACGGATGACCAACCCCTCTAGGTCGCGCCGTGTGCGAAGCGGGTCTCGAAACCACCCGGCCGATTGAACCCCGGTGTTCCCGCCTGCCAAGGGCTTCACTCCAAACCTCTCACCAAGCTCGTCCCAAAGCTGCTGTCCGCCGCCATGCTCAAGCCAAGCATTGTGTTCATTTGCCATCATGCCGAATGGGATAGTTGCAAAAAAGGCAAAGGCGGGGGACTTCTTGGTCCAGTAGTAGGAAGTCCCATGCGAAAGATCCGCAGCCCCCGCGGCGAGCGCGTCGAGGGTTTCGAATGCCCCTATTTTTTCACCGGCCCCAAGAACATCAACAGTGATCTTACCGTCGCTCATCGCCGTGATGCGCGACGCGAGCCGCTCTGCCGTGTTATGCATCGGCTTCATTTCCCGTGGCCAGGCGGTGACCATCGTCATCCGCTGGGTGCCGCTTGCAATTGCAGGCGCGGCAATGGCCGGTAGGATCCCGCACCCACCCGCGATTGCGGTTCTTCGATTGATCCTTGTCACACCGTGCTCCTTTCGTTTGGAAATCTGGCCGACTAGACCTAGCACCAAGTCTTTTCGCATTTCTAAAGATTTAGCCCGACAAGTAGCACACCCAAGGTGAAGGAGGCGACTGGGCCGGTTGATCCGCTGGGCATGTGCACACAGGCCTTCGGTCAGCCACGCTGGGCGGCGACTTTACCAGGATCTACAGCCCAGGAAACATCTGCTCGCAAAGACAGCTTCCTGTGCCTCGCCGACGTAGCTCTCGCTCGTTGCGTCAACGGAGACCACATCGCCTCGCAGAGGGACCGCTTACGGGAAGGAAGCCTCGAATTTTCGCGCCTGCATCGGATTGCGCATTGCGTCTGGGAAGTATGTACACTTCCTGCGCCTAGCCGACCTTGAGGATGCTGTCCCAGAACGGAGAAATGCCTAGTATTTACTTCCACAGTCGTTTCCCATGGTCGCTGAATGTTCTGCAAATGTCCCGGGAAATATCTGAGCTATGTGTTTGGATTGTTGTAATCTTCTCCTGTCTTGAAAACCGTTGAACGTGAGAGCGTTCCCAGGGTTCGAATCCCTGTCTCCCCGCCACCGATTGCATGTTGCGATCAACCCCCGATCTTCCTTCGCGGTATGCCCTGATCTTGTCCGTTGCTATGGCTGCTCCAAGGATGCGATGCTGCGGGCGCAGGGTCTGCGGCGACAACAGGTTGGAACAGCTCAGAGGAGACAGGATGGCCGAGCTTATCCGTCAGGCCGACCTTGAGGATGCCGAGGCGATTGCAAGGATCGCCAATGACATGATCCGGGATACGCTAATCACCTTTACCAGCGACGAAAAGACTCCTGCTGCCCTGCGGGACGTCATCGGGGAACGCGGTCCGCGTTATCTGGTGGCCGAAGTCGACGGGCAGGTGGTTGGATTTGCGACCTATGGCGCGTTTCGCGGCGGGCCGGGGTATCGGCACACGGCGGAGCATTCGATACAGCTTGCTCCGGCAGCGCAAGGGCGTGGGCTGGGGCGGCGGCTGATGGCGCGGCTTGAGGATGTCGCCCGCGCCGACGGCATCCATGTGCTGGTGGCCGGTGTCAGTGGCGCCAATCCCGGCGGCATCGCTTTTCATGCTTCGCTTGGCTTTGCCGAGGTAGGCCGCATGCCGCAGGTCGGGCGCAAATGGGGGCAATGGCTGGATCTGGTGCTGATGCAGAAGGTCCTGTCAGAGACGGGCTAACCCGGGGCGGTGGCCTTTGCCTGTCCGTTTTAGGGGCGGTTCGCGTATTTTCTCGAATGCAATTAAAGGAAATATCAATTCTGTCCGGTCAGGATGAGGGCTGCTTGTCGCTCGAAACAGAAGGTTTCCATGGCCCATCGCAATTCTGCACTGGCGTTTGCAGCCCTGTCGTTTTCTTTTCTGGCCTCCAGTCTGGGGGCGAGCGAACAGTTCTCAATCGTCAGTGAACAGTTCTTTCAGAAGGGCGCGGGAGACAGGCGCCCGGTTCTGGCCATCCCTGCCAAGGCAGAGATCATTCCGCGCACGAGTACAGAGACACGGGCACAGCCCGATCTGGAGGCTGAGATGGAGGCGGTGCAGGCCAATCTGGCCAGCCTTTTCCGGGGCCGCAGCGGCACCAGCATGTTCCGGGATGTAACGCGCCGCAGCATTGTCGGTGGCGATGCGGCGCGCAGGCTGATGCAATTGATTGCCAGCGCCGAGGCGGGCAAGGCGCAATATGATGCGGTGCAATACGCGGCAACGATCCGTCCTTCGAAACTGCCGACGCATATGACCATCGGCGAAATTTACAAATGGATCGACGACACCCCTGGTCAGCAGCATGCCATCGGCCGCTATCAGTTCATTCCGGCCACCCTGAAACGGCTGGTGAAACATGTGGGGGCCAACCGCTCTGACCGGTTCTCTCCACAGCTTCAAGACCGGCTGGCGCAACAGCTTCTCGAAGAGGCCGGCTTCAGCGCGACCGTGGCAGGGGATATGAGCCGCCATGACTTTATGAACAATCTGGCCAAGATCTGGGCCGGACTGCCGACCTCCAGCGGGAAGTCCTACTATCACGGTCTGGCGGGCAATAAGGCAGTGCTGAGCTGGGCCAAGTTCGACAAGGAAATGGCACAGCTATTCCCGGGCTGACAGCGGGCCATGTGTTACCCGGCCTTTTTTCCGGGGCGAGAGCGCGCATAGACGCGGTGCATCACGACAGCAGTCAGATACATCGGCACCTGATAACAGCCGAGAAAGATCAGCAGCGGATCGGTGGTGCTTGCGGGTAGAGCGATCAGAAACAGTGCAAAATTGCGGTTGCCCGCGACCACGGCATAGGGTGCGGCAACCGCTTCGTGGCCCCGGCGGCGCAGCACGGCATAGGTCAACAGCTGCATGCCGAAATTGGCAGCCAGAGCGAAGGTCATCCATTTGGCGACCAAGAAGGGATCCTGTCGCAGCGCAGGTCCCAGCGCCGCCATCAATCCGACCACGATTACCGCAAGTGCCAGGGTCGTCATCCCGTCCAGCGCCTGCACCTGCTCCTGACGCAGATCGGGGCGGATCAGGTGGCGTAGGGCAAAAGCGGTAATGACCGTGAGAGCGATAGTGCCGATGAGCCGCAGTGTGGCCCAGAGGACAGCTTCCAGCCCGCCAAGATCGGGCACCAGCAGGAAGACCGGGATCACCGTCAGCGGCATCAGCGCCGTGCCCAGCACCAGAACGCGAAAGGCAGGCTCTGGCGCGTGCCCCAGCAGAAGGGTGATATTGGGGGCGCCGGTGACTGACGGGGCGCTCAGCATCAGAACCAGCGCAATTGCCGCGGGCGTTCCGGCGAGACCGGCGAGCCAAAGGAGCAGCAGCGCCGCCAGAGGTAGCATCAGTTGCAGAACCAGTACCGCCCGCAGCGATGACATCCCTTCGGAGAGGCCACCAAGGGCGGCGCGGGGACCGATGCGGAAGGCGGTCAGGAACAACAGTCCCGCCACCATCTGCGGCAGCCAAGGGCGCAGGAGCCGAGCCAGATCCGGCAGGAAAAGCCCTGCCACAAGGCCCAGAACCAAAGCGGCCCGGCCGTGCCGGGCCACAAAGGCAAGCGCATTCAGCATGCCCTCAGCCCGCCCCTTAGCCGGACGGCGTGCTGCGGATGTTCTCCGGCAGCCAGGTGGCCAGCTCGGGCCAGGCGACAAGGATCACCACCATCACCAGCATCAGGCCGACCATGGGAATGGCAGTCTTCGAGATGTAGGAGATCTCGTGCCGGGTCATGCCTTGCAACACGAAAAGGTTGAAGCCGATGGGCGGTGTCACCTGCGCCATTTCCACCACCACGACGATGAAGATGCCGAACCAGATCACGTCGATCCCGGCCTGGCGGATCATCGGCTCGACAATGGCCATGGTCAGCACGACCGAGGAAATACCATCGAGGAACATCCCCAGCACCACGTAGAACAGTGTCAATGCAATGATCAGCACCAGGGGCGACAGGTTCATCTGATCGATCCAGCCAGCCAGTGCCCGCGGCAGTCCAGTGAACCCCATGGCCAGCGACAGGAAGGAGGCGCCCATCAGGATCAGTGCGATCATCGCCGAGGTGCGTGTCGCACCCATCAGCGAGGCCGAGAAGGTGTTCCAGGTCAGCGAGCCCTGCGCCAATGCCAGCGTCATCGAACCAAGGACACCGACCGCGGCGGCTTCGGTCGCGGTGGCATAGCCCAGATACATCGACCCGATGACAACTGCGACCAGCAGCAGCACCGGGATCAGGAACCGGCTTTCGGCCAGCATCTGCCCAAGGGTCATTTTCGGCTCTTCCTGTGGGCGTTCGCCTTTGTAGAAAAAATGCCAGCCGACGATATAAGCCATAAACAAACCGGCCAGTACCAGACCCGGAAAGATCCCTGCCATGAACAGCTTGGTGATCGATTCATTGATCGACACGCCATAGACGATCAGCGTCAGTGAAGGCGGGATCATCAGGCCCAGCGTTGCCGCACCTGCGAGGGTGCCGATGATCATGAACTCAGGGTATCCACGTTTGCGCAGCTCGGGGATCGACATCTTGCCCACGGTGGTCAGCGTCGCGGCGGAGGAGCCGGAGACAGCCGCAAAGATGGTGCAGCCGGCGATATTGGTGTGCAGCAAACCACCCGGCAGCCAGCGCATCCAGGGCGCCAGGCCGCGGAACATATCCTCGGACAGGCGGGTGCGGTAAAGGATCTCGCCCATCCAGATGAACAGCGGCAGCGCTGTCAGCGTCCAGCTGGAGGCGCCGGTCCAGATCGTGGTGATCATCGCGTCGCCTGCGGGGCGGGTGGTGAACAACTCCATCCCGACCCATGCCACGCCCATCAGCGCAAGGCCAATCCAGACCGAGCTGCCAAGCAGGGCAAACAGCACGAAGAGAAAAATGATGGTGGTGTAGATCTCGCTCATTCCACGGCCTCCGAATTGATGCTGGACCGGCGGGTGATCAGCAGGCGGCACAGGTAGTCCCACAAGGCGAGCGCCAGAAGGACGGTGCCAATCGACATCGGCAGCTGCGGCAGCCAAACCGGGGTGTAGACCCATTCGGACCCGGTCTTGGCCCAAAGCTCTCCCCATTTGCTGGGGGCGGTGGCGAACATGGCGAAAAAGGACAACAGCCACTCCGGCACGAAATCCTGCCCCTGCGTGCGGTCATTCAGCATCTTGGAAAAGATGTTGGTCTTGATCGCGTAGCGGGCGAAGTATGTCGCGGTGATGGCGGCGATCCACATCGCCACCGCATCGAGAACCAGACCGATCCGGGGGCTGATATTAAGTAAGATCGACACCCGGATATGGGCGCCGCGCGTCAATGCGTGGGCCAGCGCCAGAAAGGAGGTCGCGGCCATGGCATAGCCGGCGTATTCGGTGGAGCCGGGAAAGGTTAGGTTGCTCCAACGGGCGACCATCTGCGCCACGATCAGCAGAAGGATCAGCAGCATGAATCCCGCCGCCAGAACACCAGAGCCCAGATAAATCCGGTCCGCCAGCCGCTGGAGGGGGCGCAGTATGCGCCCGGCGGGGCCGGGAACCAGCAGGCAGGCCAGTGCCACAAGGGTTGGAATTACAAACAGCCACAGCCAGAGCGGCAGGCCCAAAAACGGTTGCCAGTCGCGCAAATTGACACCCCCAGAAAGTCAGAAAAGATTAGGCTCCGCCCGCACCAGGCAGGGCGGAGCCGTTGCGCCCGGGTGGGCGGATCAGTTGCCGTTATAGGCGTCGAGAATGGCCTTGCCGTCATCGCCGACCGAGGCCAGCCATTCTTCGGTCATCTTGGCGCCGATTGCCTTTAGCTCGCCCAGGAACTCGGGGCTAGCGTCGGTGACTGTCATGCCATTGGCGCTCAGCTGGTCGAAATACCAGTTTGCCAGTTCCTCGGACTTGGCGGCGCAGGCGGCACCGGTTTCATCGGCGGCCTTCTGAACGGCGGCTTGCATATCATCGCTAAGGCCTTCCCAGGCTTGCTTGTTGACGATGACATAGTTGCGCGGCAGCCAGGCGTTGACCTTGTAGTAATGGCTCAGATGCTCCCAGACCTTGCGGTCATAGCCGGTGGAGCCGGAGGAGATGAAGGCCTCGGCAACGCCGGTGGCCAGCGCCTGCGACAGCTCTGCCGCTTCGATCTGCACCGGGATCATGCCCAGTTCTTCGGCAAAGGTGGCGGTGGCGGTGTTATAGGAGCGGAACTTCACGCCCTGAGTATCGGCCGAAGAGCCGACTTCCTTGTTAAAGTAGAAGCCCTGACCAGGCCAAGGGCAGGTGTAAAGCGCCACCAGGTTGAGATCGGACAGCTGGGCGTTCACCTTGTCCTTGGCGGCGGCCCACAGCTTTTCGTTGTCGGCGTATGTGGTGGCGACAAAGGGCAGGTTGTCCCAGCCCAGAAGCGGCGCCTCGTTGGCATGGGCGGACATGAAGCGTTCGCCGATGGGGGCCTGCCCGGTCTGCACGGCGCGCTTGATCTCGCCGCCTTTGAACAGCGAGCCGCCCGGATGCACGGTGATGTCGATCTCACCGCCGGTATAGTCGCGGACCTTGTCGGCAAATACGACGCCCATTTCCGAATGGAAGTTGGTGGCGGCATAGGCCATGGGCATGTCCCATTTTTCCGCTGCGGCTGCCGCAGCCGACAGGGCCAGGGCAGAGACGGAATATGCGACGGTCTTTGTGAAATTAGCGATCATTGTGATCTCCCTGTTTTGGTTGGTCTTTTTTATGGTTCTTATGATTTTGGCGCCTCAGGCGAACCGGTCCGGTTCATAGGGGCGCAGGTCGATATTGCTGGGCTGGCCTGCGATCATATCGGCGACCATACGGCCGGTCTTGGCGCCGCCGGTCAGACCCACGTGGTGATGGCCAAAGGCGGCATAGACGCCGGTGCTGCCGACCTCGCCGATCAGCGGCAGGCTGTCCGAGGGCGCGGGGCGATAGCCTAGCCATTCTTCCTCGCTCTCCGCGACCATCTGCGGAAAGCACTGCTTGACCTTGCGGCGCAGGAGCGCCAGCGGTGCCTTGGATTTTTCTTCGCTGAGGCCGCCGAACTCCACCACACCCGCGCAGCGTAGCCCCTGATCCATCGCGGTCGCAACGAATTTCCCCGAGGCCAGCATCATCGGATTGTTGGGGGTCTGGCTGGGCCCCTTGAAGACGATGTGATAGCCGCGCTCCGCCTCCAGCGGCACGTTGAGCCCCAGTTTCTGCATCAGTGGCTTGGACCAGACGCCGGTGGCCAGCACCGCCTCGCGGCATTCAAAGCGGCCCTTGTCGGTGTCCACGGCGCTGATGCGCCCACCGGACAGGTCAAAATCCTTAACCTCGGCCTGTACGAAGCGTCCGCCCATCTCTTGCAGCAACTTCACCAGATCCTGAACATATTTGCCGGGGTTGAGGATAAAGCCGTGATTTTTCATCACCGCGAGCAACTTCATCTCGGGCGCAAGGATCGGCTCCCGTTCCTGTACTTCGGCGCCTTCGATCAGCTCGGGCACGAACCCGGCCTCGCGGCGCAGATCCCAGATGTATTTATCCGCGTCAAAGGCCGCGCGGTTTTCATAGGCAAAGCAATAGTCGCTTTCCTGCACCCATTTGGCCGCGGGGGTGCCATGGGTCAGGGCCTGGTGCTGTTCGACGCTGTCGCCGATGACATGGGTCAGCCCCTTGGCGATGCGGCGGGTGTCGCCATCGTTGGCATGCGACAGGTATTTCACAAGCCAGGGCACCAGTTTCGGTGCATAGGACCAGCGCATGAACAGCGGGAAATTGGGGTCCATCAGGTATTTCGGCCCCTTAGGCAGCAGCCCGGGCGTGGTGACTGGAACGATGGCGCAGCTGGCCAGAATGCAGCCGTTGCCATAGGACGCGCCCATGCCCGGCTCGCCCTTGTCGATAAGCGTTACCTCATGGCCCGCGCGGCGCAGCCAGATGGCGGTGGCGGCGCCGACAATGCCCGCGCCGATCACGATGGTCTGCGGCGCGCTCATGCGGGGGACCGTTCTGCGAAACTGTAGGTGGTCATGATTTCTGTCATCGTCTCTGCTGGTTTTGGCCAACCATGCATAGGGAATTACATCATTTCAAATACTATTATCTGGCAGGGGTATCAGGAAAAATGATATGCTTGTGATATGAACCTCAGATTTCGTCAGATGCAGGCTTTTCATGCCGTCATGGAAACCGGGACGGTCACCGGGGCGGCGGCGACCCTTGGGATTTCGCAGCCGGGCATTTCCAATTTGCTGAGCCAACTGGAGCGGCAGACCGGGATCAAACTGTTCGAACGGGTCAAGGGGCGGCTGACCCCCACGCCCGAGGCAACGCTTCTGTTCCGGGAAATCGACACCGTGGTGCGGGGCTTTGATCATGTGACCCAGGCGGTGATCGATTTGCAGAACAAGCAGGTGGGCCAACTGCAGGTTGCCTCGCAGCATTCGATGTCCTTTGGTTTCATGCCGCGGCTGATCGCCGAATTCGCCCGTGACCGGTCGGATCTGTCGATTTCCTTCCAGTCGCAATATTCGTCCAAGATACAGGAATGGGTGCTGTCGGGCCTGTTTGAGATCGGCATCTGCGAAATGCCGCTTCTGTATGATGCGCTGGATGTGCATCCGGTCACCGTGGAATGTCGCATCGCCATGCCGGAGGCCAGCCCGCTGGCCCGGCACGAGGTAATCACGCCCGAATTGCTGGAGGGCGAACCGTTTATCGTGATGGGGCCGGATCACATGACCCACCGCCGCACACGTGAAGCGTTTCTGCAGGCGGGGGTGCCGCTGCGGGCGCGGGTCCATGCGCATCTGTTCAAGAACCTGCTGAGTTTCGTCAAAGAAGGCATGGGCGTTGCCATCATTGATCCCTTCGTGCTGGATTTCGACCGGGACGGCGGCTTTGTCTCGCGCCGGTTTCAGCCTGCAATCCTGATGGAAATGGCCGTCATCACCTCAAGCGCACGACCGCTTTCGGCGATCGGTCAGGAATTTCTGGACCGGCTGAAAACCGCGCTGGTGCCCTATACCCTGGCCGTATCAGATTGACCCCGCGCGGTCATACCTGCATCGAAGAGGCCACAACGGGTTATCTCAACGACGCTTATCTGTTGACTTGAGGGCCTGCTATCGCGTGAATTTATGATAATTTTACGATTTATGGCTGTTTGAGAACGCAAAGCGGGAGGGCACGGATATGGAGCGCGGTGGCAAGACGGTTTACGGAGCGACTGTTGGGATCCTGATGCTGGAAACGCAGTTTCCGCGGGTGCATGGCGATGTGGGAAATGCGCTGACCTGGGATTTTCCGGTGCAGTATCGTGTTGTCGAAGGCGCCAGTCCCGACCGGGTGGTGCGCAATGACCCATCTGACCTGGCCGAGCGCTTTATCGAGGCGGGGCATGACCTGATCCGCACGGGCTGCGATGGTATCACCACCACCTGCGGTTTCCTGTCGCTGATACAGGAGGAGGTGAAATCGGCGCTTGGCGTGCCGGTGGCTACATCCTCATTGATGCAGGTGCCGATGGTGCAAAGCCTGCTGCCCGCCGGGAAACGCTGTGGCGTTCTGACGATCTCCGAAGAGGCGCTGGGCCCGGAGCATCTGGCCGCTGCGGGGGCGCCGCCGGACACGCCGGTGGTGGGAACCGATGGCGGGCGCTGCATGACCCGCGATTTTCTGGGGGACAAGCCGACAATCGACTTCGCGGCCTGCCGTCTCGACATGATCGATGCGGGTCTTGGCATGATGCAAAGCTATCCGGACGTCGGCGCCATCGTGCTGGAATGCACCAATATGGTTCCCTATGCGCGGGACCTGCGCAAGGTCACCGGGGTACCGGTTTATTCCATCTACAGCTTCATCAACTGGTTCCAGGCCGGGTTGCTGCCGCGGCATTTCCCGCTAGAGGTGGACGATCCGCGCTGGATGTGACGCGGCGCGCGCAGGCTATTTCTGACTGACGGCGCTGTGCCATTCGTTCAGGAACCGCGCCCGCTTCAGTCGATCCAGGAACACCAGCAGCCCCGGCCCCAGCTGGATCGGCCGAAGGGGCGCGCTGTGATCGCTGGCTTCGACCGGGTAGCGGTGAAACGGGTAGCCGGGATCGGGGTCAGGACCCCAGGCCGCCTGCAACAAATGATCGACAAAGGCTCCGGCCAGATCCGGCTGCTGGGCATTTTCCAGGATTACGGCAGTGCGCAGCATCATGTTGGTGTAATCCTGCGGATCGATGATCACGATACTGTCTGTCAGGTCCGTGCGCGCCAGCGCGTAACTGCCCAGCACATTATAGGCGATGGCGAGATCTCCGCGCGCGACATCCCGGATCATCTGCCCCGAACAGCAGTACAGCCGCACCTCTAGCCCGCCAAAGATCTCCATCAGGCGCCAGTAAGAATCCGAGGTCCGCGCATCCTGGGTGGCGAACAGATAACCAAGGCCGCTGGTGGCGATGTCATAGGTGCCGATACGGCCCCGGAACCGATCGGGGTTCTGTCGTAGCAGGCGGATCAGATCCTGTCGGGTCCGGGGCAGCTCCAGCCCGGTAAAGGCGGCGCGCGACAACAGCAGGGATGCAGGCTCCTGCGAAAAGGCAAAGACATGATCGCGCCAGTTCGCCCAGTCCGGCATGGCGTCGGTCGCGGCAGACCTGTGGCGCCGGGTATAGCCATCGTTGGCCAGTTTGGTCTGCAGGTCCATGGCAGAAGAGACGGCGATATCAAACCGCGCCTGCGGGCCCGAACCCGTGGTCACCACCTCCATCAAAACAGCGCTGCTGACGGTGGTGTATTCGATGGCGGTGCCCGGCCTGTCCGCAAGAAAACTCTCGACCAGCGGCGCCAGAACATCCATGTCCGTGGTGGACACTACCCGCAGCGCCGGGGCGCCCTCGGGGCCAAAACGGCGGAATTCCTCTACTTCAAAACTGGATGCGGGCAAGGCCAGCCCTAGGGCCGTCACCATCAGCGCAAGGGAAAAGACAAGGAAACGCATGCTCCGGCTCCTGTATCTGAAGGGGCGATGATCAGCTTGCCACCATGGGCTTCGGCAACTTCGCGGGCAATGGTCAGCCCGAGGCCGGAACCGATTGTCCCGGCGGCATTGCTGCCGCGCACAAACCGTTCGGTCAGGGCGGCTGTGTCTGTGTCTTCGGGGAATCCACCTGCCTGATCTTGGACCGAGACGATGGCGTCCAGCGGTCCCTGCCGCACCGTGACCTCAACATTGGTTTCCGAAGGGGCGTATTTGATGGCGTTATCCAGAATATTGCGCACTGCGTTCTGGATCAGAATGGCATCGCCCCAGAGCGGCGCAACCCCGTCGCAGGCAAACTGCAGGTCGATATCCTTCAGATCGGCGACGGGCCGCAGCCGGTCGACCAGATCATTGGTCAGCGTGTCAAGGGCCACCTCCTTACGCTCCAGACTGTCGGTGCGGAAGGTCACCATGGCATGATCTAAAAGCTGCCCCGCCGCGCGGGAGCTTTCGTCGATGGCGCGGATCATCTCACGCAAGGAGGCCCGGTTTTCTGCCTTGTCCACTCGGCGCAGGGTGATTTCGGCCTGTGCCCGGACTGTGGCCAGCGGCGTGCGGACCCGGTGCGCGGCCTCGGCGATGAAGTCTTCGGATCGCGCGAGGGAGACCCGCAGGCGTTCAATAAACCGGTTCAGTGATTGCACCAGTGGCAGCATTTCGCTGGGCACCGCATGGCGGACCGGGCGCAGATCCTTTGGGCCGCGGCGCGAGACAACGGCACTGAGCGCGTGCAGCGGCTGGATGCTGGATTGTGCGGCCCAGACACCAAGCAGGGCGGAAATCAGGAAAAAACCGCCGCCCATCAACATGGCCCAGCGGGTCAGCCGCCCCAGCTCGGCCGCCTGTCCTTCGCGGGTCTGAGCCACGGTGATGACCACATCGACCGGTCCGTTATTCAGGGACAGGCGCCGGACCAGCGCCACCATGCGCAGGCTGCTGCCGCGGTAGCTTTCGGTATCAAAGGCGGGATCTCCCGGGGCAGGGCGCTGGGCGGTCTGCGGCAGGTCTTCGTATCCGGTCAGCAGCTGGCCATCCTGACGCACACTGTAGAACACCCTGTCATCGCTGACATTGCCCAGCATCGAAAGCGCCGCATAGGGAATGTCGAGGGTGACGGCGCCGGATTGTACCCGCACCGAATCCATGATCGATGTCGCCGAGGCGAGCAGGATGCTGTCATGGGTGCGCTGAGACACGTCGCGCGTAAAGACAAGAACGGTGAAAAACAGGATCGTGGCCAGACACGCCGCGCTCATCACCACCTGCAGGATCAACCGGCGCCGCAGCGATCCGCTGGTGCGCAGGGGAGGGGTCTGGGGTGCGGGGGGCTTCGGCGGGGTCATGCCAGCGACATCCGGTAGCCCAGCCCGCGCACGGTTACGATGGCTGCGCCGGATCCGGCAAGGCGCTTGCGCAGCCGACCCACGTAGACCTCGATGGCGTTCTCCGACACTTCCTCGTCGTAGGAAAACAACCGATCCACCAGTTTTGCCTTGGAATAAATGCGGTCCGGGGCGCTCAGGAAGATTTCTAGCAGCCGCAGTTCCTTGTTGCGCAGCGGCACCGGGGTTCCGGCCACCACAAGCGTGCCGGCAAGCGGATCAAAGACCAGATTCGCGAATCGCTGCTGGTTGGAACTGTTGCCGCCCTGACGCCGCAGAACCGCACGGCAGCGGGCTTCCAACTCGGAAAAATCAAAGGGTTTGGTGATGTAATCGTCAGCGCCAAGGTCCAGCACGCCGACCCGGTCCGACACTTCTGATCGCGCCGTCAGCACGATCACCGGGGTCTTTCCCTCGCGGGCGCGATGGGCTTTCAGGAAGTTGCGGCCATCCCCGTCCGGCAACATAATATCCAACAAAATCAGATCGTAATCCGTGGTTGCGGAAAATGCCTCGGCGTCCCGGGCGCCTGGCGCATGGTCGACAACATGGCCATCCATCCGCAACCTGTCACAGACCGCAGCTGCCAGGCTCATGTTGTCCTCAACCAGCAGAAATCGCATCCCATCCCTGTCCTTGATCCGGCGCATGCTGACAGGTCTGTGACAGGTCCGTGTCAGCTTTGCGTGTTCTTCATTCAGTCATGAGCGGCTTGGCCGCCACTTGTCAAATGGGAGGACAACACATGACATTTACCCTGACCCGACGGGCCCTGATGGCTGCGGCGACCGCGACCCTTGCCCTTGGCGCACCCGCGATGGCCGAAGACATGGCCGTCGACAGCATCCATTTCCTGATTCCCGGCGGCGCCGGCGGTGGCTGGGACGGCACTGCGCGCGGCACCGGCGAGGCGCTGACCAAGGCAGGACTTGTGGGCACGGCATCGTTCGAGAACATGTCGGGTGGCGGCGGCGGCAAGGCCATCGGCTATCTGATCGAGAACGCCGACAGCAACCACGGCACCTTGATGGTGAACTCTACCCCCATCGTAATCCGTTCGCTGACCGGGGTCTTCCCACATAACTTCCGTGACCTCACAATGGTCGCTGGCACCATCGGCGACTACGCCGCCATCGTGGTGGGCAAGGACAGCCCGATCAATTCCATGGCCGACCTGATCGCCGCCTACAAGGCAGACCCGCGCGGCACCGCCATCGGCGGCGGCTCGGTTCCGGGCGGCATGGATCATCTGGTCGCTGCCATGGTGATGAAGGCTGCGGGCGAGAACCCGACTGAGGTCAAATACATCCCCTATGACGCGGGCGGTATGGCCATGGCGGCGCTGCTGTCGGGCGAGATCAAGGCGCTTTCCACCGGGTTCTCCGAGGCCATCGATCTGGCCAACGCAGGTGAGGTGAAAATCATCGGTGTTACCGCAGATGACCGCGTTCCGGCCTATGCCGATGCCATGACCATGAAGGAACAGGGCATAGACGCGAGCTTTGTCAACTGGCGCGGTTTCTTCGGCGCCCCCGGCCTGCCGGAAGAGCGCAAGGCGGCCTATCAGGCAGCCATCGCGAAGATGTACGACACGCCCGAATGGGAAGAGGTGCGGGCTCGCAACGGCTGGGTCAACATCCACAACAGCGGCGAGGACTTCGAAAAGTTCCTGGAAGGTCAGGAAGAGGTCATCAAATCGCTGATGCAGGAACTCGGGTTCCTCTGATCCCGCGTTTCCAAACCGGCGTCGCCTCCGGGGCATCGATAGATCTGCCCGGCAGGCGACGCCATTCCATTTTCCAAGACGTACCCGGAGGAGAACATGGCGCTTGATCGATGGATCGCGCTGGTCATCCTGCTGATCAGCCTCACCTATGGCTATGCGGCCTATTTCACCATGGACGCAGGCCTTCCCCCCTTCATGAAATTCAATGCCATCTGGCCCAGCACCTTTCCCAAGGTCCTGTCGGTGCTGGCGGCCATTTGCGCCCTGATCATTGTGTTGAGCCCGCAAAAGGGCGACAGCGGCCCCAAGGTTGGCGACATCGATCACCGGCGGCTTGGCGATTATAAACTGGGGCAGGCGCTGGCGCTTCTGGCTCTGATGGTGGCCTATGCGCTCTTGCTGCGGCCCGCCGGGTTCCTGATCTCCACGGTAGGCTTCCTGACCCTTGGCGCGGTGATCCTGGGTGAGCGCAAGCTGCACGTCCTGCTGCCCATCGCGGCGCTTGCGGCGGGCGGCGTCTGGTATCTGGTGCAAGAGGTTCTGGGGATCTTCCTCAGCCCCTGGCCGATCTTCCTTGGCGTGGGAGGCTGACATGTTCGAAGGTATCATGATTGGCCTTTCCAGCGCCTTTTCCCTGACGAACCTGATGATGGTGATCGGCGGCTGTCTGATCGGCACATTCATCGGTATGCTGCCGGGCCTGGGCCCCATGAGCATCATCTCCATCATGATCCCGGTGGCGATCACCATTGGTGACCCCTCGGCGGCGCTGATCCTTCTGGCCGGGGTCTATTATGGCGCGATCTTTGGCGGCTCGACCTCGTCGATCCTGATCAATGCGCCGGGGGTGGCTTCGACCGTGGCGACTTCGTTTGACGGCTATCCGTTGGCGCGGCAGGGCAAGGCCGGCAAGGCGCTGACGGTGGCGGCGATCTCGTCCTTCTGCGGGGGCAGCATCGGCGCGGTGCTGTTGATGATCTTTGCGCCCGCGCTGGCAACCGTGGCGCTGCTGTTCCATTCCGCAGAGTATTTTGCGCTGATGGTGGTGGGGCTGTCGGCCATCGCGGCCTTTGCCGGAACCGGTCAGGTGGTGAAGGCACTGCTGATGACACTGCTGGGGCTGATCATGGCCACCGTGGGCGAGGGCGCGCTGTTCAACATGCCGCGTTTCACCATGGGGATCATGGATCTGCAGTCCGGCTTTGGCTTTATCACCCTTGCCATGGCGATGTTCGCCCTGCCGGAGGCGCTGTATCTGGTGCTGGATCCCAGCCGGTCCAAGACGGACGGCGGCAGCAGCGAGATCAAGGACCTGCGCATCACGCGGGACGAAGCGCGCGCGATTGCGCCGGTGATTGGCCGCCAGTCGATCCAGGGCTTCCTGATCGGGGTGTTGCCGGGGGCAGGGGCCACCATCGCCTCGTTCCTGGGCTATGCGGTGGAGCGCAACATTGCGCCCAAGGAGGAGCAGGAACAATTCGGCAAAGGCTCGGTCAAAGGGCTGGCGGCGCCGGAAAGCGCCAATAACGCGGCCTGCACCGGATCCTTCGTGCCGCTGCTGACGCTGGGCATTCCCGGATCGGGCACCACGGCGATCCTCTTGGGTGCGCTCATCGCGCTCAACGTCTCGCCCGGGCCGCGTCTGATGATCGACGAGCCGCAGATCTTCTGGGCGGTGATCATCTCTATGTATGTGGGCAATCTTGTGCTGCTGGTGCTGAACCTGCCGCTGATCCCTTACATCGCCAAGGTGCTGGCGGTGCCGCGCAACTACCTGATCCCCTTCATCCTGTTCTTCACCCTGATGGGGGCCTACATCGGGCAGAACAACGCAACCGAATTGCTGATCCTTGTCGGGCTTGGCATCTGCGCCACTGTGCTGAGGTTCGCCGACTATCCGCTGGCGCCGTTGCTGATCGGCTTCATCCTTGGCTCGATGCTGGAAGACAACTTTGCCCGCGCGATGCAGCTCTATGATGGAATGGGGTTCCTGCTGGACCGGCCGATGACGCTGGCGCTGCTGGTGCTGGCGGGGCTTTTGGTGCTGTTGCCCAGCTTTCGCGCGCGCCGCGCTCGGCTGCGGCAGGCCGGTGTGTCCGATGGCGACTGAAGACTGGAGCTGAATTGGCACTAAACACTGGCCCGGGCGGATATCCCGGGCCAGTCTTTTTGTCTGCGTCGGATGGTCCTCTGTCTGACGCTCGCCCACTCTGGCAGGGTCTTTCGGGAACGCGCGCAGATGCCGGGAGGGCTGCACATGAAATCACTTACCTTGACCCTTGTTCTGTCAGCCCTGCCGCTGGCCGCCTTCGCGGATGTGCTGGAGGTGCAGAAGGTTGCCGATGATGTCTGGGCGCTGGTTGGTCCGAAAAGCCAACGCAACACTGAGAACCTTGGCAACAATGCCACCTTCGGCGTGGTGGTGACCTCCGAAGGGGTGGTGCTGATGGATCCCGGCGGCTCCTGGAAAGGCGCCGAGATGATTGACGCCACCATCGATCAGATCACCGACCAGCCGGTGACCTATGTGATCGACACGGGCGGGCAGGATCACCGCTGGCTGGGCAACGGCTACTGGCAGGCGCAGGGCGCGACGGTGATCGCATCCGAGGCTGCCGTGGCGGATCACAAGGACCGCCAATCCATGCAGATGACCATGCTTTCGCAGCTTTTGGGCGATGAGCTGGCAGGTACCGAGCCGCGCTATGCCGATGTGACCTTTGACGCCGGTCATGATCTCGCTGTCGGCGGTCTGACCTTCCAGATCACCCATCACGGGCAGGCCCATACGCTGGGCGACAGTTTTGTCTGGCTGGAAGATCGTGACGTGATGTTCACCGGGGATATTGTTTATGTGGAGCGGATCCTAGGCGTCGGGCCGCAGTCCAACGCCAAAAGCTGGATCGAGACCTTTGAGGCGATGGCGGCCTATGAGCCGACCCATGTGGTTCCCGGCCATGGCCATGCCACCACGCTGGAACAGGCCCGCGCTGACACCTACGAATACCTTGTGAACCTGCGCTCCCAGATCGGTGCCCTGATCGAAGAGGGCGGTGACATCATGGACGCGCCCGGGGTTGATCAGTCTGCTTTTGCCGGGCTTGAGCAATTCGACAGCCTGGCCGGGCGCAATGCGCAGACGGTCTATGAGGAGATGGAGTGGGAATAACCCCGCTGGCCGTTCTGTAACCTGTAGCCGCCTCCATCCCGGGGGCGGTTTTTGTTTCGGCCCCTGTCATAAGGCCGTTACAAAATCTTCACTGTCATGAGCTCTTTATTTCCTATATTCATGAAGTATGGAAAAAGAGATTCCCTCCCGCCTGACCACGCTTGGTCATCCACAGCGACTGGCCATTTTCCGGCTGCTGATGCGGCGCTATCCGGACCGGATGCCCGCAGGTGAAATCGCCGGGGCGCTGGATCTGAAGGCCAGCACCCTCTCCGCCTATCTGTCTGCGCTGATGCAGGCGGGGTTGGTGACGCAGGAACGGGTCGGGACCTCGCTGCTCTACACTGTCGATATGTCAGCGGTGCAACAGACCTTTGACTATCTGATGCTCGATTGTTGCCGTGGGCGTCCGGACCTTTGCCTGCCCACCGCCACTTCCCCCCAAACAGGACACCCCGCCATGACCGCGCGCAAATACAACGTGCTATTCATTTGCACCGGAAATTCCGCCCGCTCGATTTTTGCCGAAAGCATCCTGCGCGATCGCGCGTCGGATCGCTTCAACGTCTACTCCGCCGGAACCCGCCCCCAGTCAGATCTGAATCCCTTCGCGGTGGAGGTGCTGCAATCCAAGGGGCACGACACCGCGCATCTGCGGGCCAAGAACACGGCTGAGTTTACAGGTCCCGGTGCGCCGCAGATGGATTTCGTCTTTACCGTCTGCAATCAGGCCGCCAACGAGGAATGCCCTGCCTGGGACGGTCAGCCGATCAGTGGCCACTGGGGCATGCCGGACCCGGTCAAGGCCGAGGGCACCGATGCCGAAAAAAGCCTCGCCTTTCATCAGGCCTATGGCGCGCTGAAACGCCGGATCGAGGCCTTTACGGCGCTGCCCATCGAAACACTGGACCGCATCGCCCTGCAACACGCGGTGGATGATATCGCCAGCCAAGCACAGGAAGACACCTAATGACCACATATGCTGTGAACGGCCTTGGCCGGATCGGAAAACTTGCTCTGAAACCGCTGCTGGAGCAGGGCGCGCAAATCGCCTGGATTAACGACGCGGTGGGTGATCCGGAAATGCACGCACATCTTCTGGAGTTCGACACGGTGCATGGGCGCTGGGATGCGGAGTTTTCCCATGATGCAGACAGCGTGACGATCAATGACATGCGTCTTCCCTTCGTCGGCACCTCCGATCTGTCCAAACTGCCGCTCGACGGCGTGGATGTGGTCATCGACTGCACCGGTGTGTTCAAGACAGAGGCCAAGCTTGCCCCCTATTTCGACGCGGGCGTGAAAAAGGTCGTGGTCTCCGCCCCGGTCAAGGATGGCGATACGGCCAATATCGTCTATGGCGTCAATGAGGGCACCTATGATCCGGCGCGCCACAGCATCGTGACGGCTGCCAGTTGCACCACCAATTGCCTGGCGCCTGTGGTCAAGGTGATCCACGAAAATCTGGGTATCCGGCACGGCTCCATCACCACCATCCACGATGTCACCAATACCCAGACTATCGTCGACCGCCCCGCCAAGGATCTACGCCGGGCGCGCTCGGCGCTGAATTCGCTGATCCCGACAACCACCGGCAGCGCCACGGCAATCACGCTGATCTATCCGGAGCTTACCGGGCGCCTGAATGGCCATGCGGTGCGGGTACCGCTGCTGAATGCCTCGCTCACCGACTGTGTTTTCGAGGTGGAGCGTGAAACCACCGCCGAAGAGGTCAACGCTCTGTTCAAGGCCGCCGCCGAAGGGGAGCTGGAGGGCATCCTTGGCTATGAGACCCGCCCGCTGGTCTCGACCGATTACACCAATGATCAGCGCTCTTCGATCGTGGATGCGCCCTCGACCATGGTGGTCAATGGCACCCAGGTGAAAGTTTATGCCTGGTATGACAATGAAATGGGCTACGCTTGGCGGCTTGTCGATGTGGCCCTGATGGTCGGAGCCTCACTGTGAACCATCGCCCCGAGGGTCTGTCGGCCTATGTAGCGGTGACGGCGGCCTATTGGGCCTTCATGCTCACCGATGGGGCGCTGCGGATGCTGGTCCTCTTGCATTTTCACACGCTGGGGTTCTCTCCGGTACAGCTGGCCTATCTCTTTGTCCTTTATGAGATCGCCGGGATGGTGACCAACCTTTCGGCGGGCTGGATCGCGGCGCGGTTCGGGTTGGCGGCGACGCTTTATGCCGGGCTGGGATTGCAGATCGTGGCGCTGGGCGCGCTGACGCAGCTTGATCCGGACTGGGCCATTGGTGCCTCGGTCGTCTTCGTGATGTGCGTGCAAGGCATTTCCGGCGTGGCCAAGGATCTGGCCAAGATGTCGTCGAAATCGGCGGTGAAACTGCTGGCGCCATCCGCAAACGGCGGACTGTTTCGCTGGGTGGCGGTGCTGACCGGATCCAAGAACGCGGTAAAGGGCCTGGGCTTTTTGCTGGGCGCGGCCCTGCTGGCGACGCTTGGGTTTAGCTGGTCGATCATTGCTATGGCCATGGTTCTGGCGCTGGTCTTTGCCGCCATCGTGATGCTGATGCCGCCGGGGCTGCCGACCGGGCGCAAGGGCGCGAAGTTTTCCGAGGTGTTCTCGAAATCCGCCAATGTGAACTGGCTGTCGGCGGCGCGGGTGTTCCTGTTCGGCGCGCGCGATGTCTGGTTCGTGGTGGGCATCCCGATTTATTTCTACGCGGTGCTGTCGGATGGATCCGAAGCGGGCAACCGCGCGGCCTTTTTCATGATCGGCACATTCACGGCAGTCTGGATCATCCTCTATGGTGCGGTGCAGGCCGCTGCACCGTGGCTGCTGGGCGCAGCCAAACGGCCCGAGGGCGCCTTGATCCGCGCCGCGCGCGGCTGGGCGCTGGCGCTTTTTACCGTGCCTGCGGCGCTGACCCTTGCGGTCTGGATGTCGCCGGCGCCGCAGCCCTGGCTGACGGCGGTTCTTGTCCTTGGCCTTCTGGCCTTTGGCGCGCTGTTCGCGGTGAACTCTTCGCTGCATTCCTACCTGATCCTGGCCTTCACCAAGGCCGAGCGGGTCACGATGGATGTGGGTTTTTATTACATGGCAAATGCGGGCGGTCGCCTGACTGGTACGCTTCTGTCCGGGCTGACCTATCAGGTTGGCGGGCTCGCGCTTGTTCTGGGGACGGCGGCCCTTATGGTGGCGCTGTCGGCGCTTGCCGCGGGCAAGCTGCACGTTGAAGGCGCGGAGGTCACGCCATGAGCATCTTTGAAAGATATCTGAGCGTCTGGGTCGCGCTGGCCATGGTGGCAGGCATCGTCATCGGCAATATCGCACCGGCGTTGGTGCAGATGATCGCGGCGGCGGAACTGGCGCGGGTCAATCTGGTGGTTGCCGTGCTGATCTGGGCGATGGTCTATCCGATGATGGTCGGCGTCGATCCGGCCGCGGTGAAGGATGCCTTCAAACAGCCGCGGGGCTTGGGCATCACGCTGGTGGTCAACTGGTTGATCAAACCCTTCACCATGGCGCTGTTGGGGCTGTTGTTCTTCGAAGGCGTCTTTGCCGATCTGGTATCGCCCGAGGATGCGCAACAGTACATTGCCGGTCTGATCCTTCTGGGCGCGGCGCCCTGCACGGCTATGGTCTTTGTCTGGTCGCAGCTGACGCGCGGGGATGAGAATTACACCCTGCTGCAGGTGTCGCTGAATGATGTGGTGATGGTCTTTGCCTTTGCCCCCATCGTGGCCTTCCTGCTGGGTGTCACCGATATCGAGGTGCCCTGGGAAACGTTGGTCCTGTCGGTGATCCTCTTTGTGCTGCTGCCGCTATTGGCCGGGATCTGGACGCGCAAGCGGCTGGGCAGTGTGGCGCGGATTGAGGGCTTTCAAGCCCACGTTAAACCCTGGTCGGTGATCGGGTTGATCGCGACGGTGACGATCCTGTTCGGCCTGCAGGGGCAGGTGATCCTGGACCGGCCCGAGGTTATCGCCTTGATCGCGGTGCCCATTCTGATCCAGTCCTACGGGATCTTCGCGCTAGCCTATGGCGCGGCCTTCGCGCTGAAGGTGCCGCATCGGATCGCCGCGCCTTGCGCGCTGATCGGCACCTCGAATTTCTTTGAGCTGGCCGTCGCGGTTGCGATCTCGCTGTTCGGGCTGAATTCCGGCGCCGCGCTGGCCACCGTGGTCGGTGTGCTGGTCGAGGTGCCGGTGATGCTGTCGCTGGTGGCCTTTGCCAACCGGACCCGCAGCCGGTTTCCCGGCAACGGGTGAGGGCACAGAGGGACTATGATCAGACCCGGCCCATGCCGATGAACAGCTGGCGATCCTGATCCTTGATTGCCCGGCGCCCGTGCATGATGCGGGTATTGTCGAGCACAGCGATATCGCCGTCCTGCCAGTTGATCTCGGTGGTGCTGTCTTCGGCCAGTTCGCGCAGCTCCTCGATCTCTTCGGCGCTGACCAGGCTGCCATCTGCCAGCCGGTAGACGGGCGGCTCGTAATTGTGCGACGGACCCAGAACCGCATTGGCAAAGCCTGCAGCGCCGGACAGGGCCGAGGGCCGCACCGGGTTCAGCGTGATATGATAGGTGAGCGAGCCATCCTCGTGCATGTCGAAATCCTGGTTCGGGATCGCTGCCTTGAATTGCAGGATATGCTCTTCGGTCACCTCTTCAGGCTCCGAGATTGCGGGGTGTTCATTGGCCAGGTAGCGTTTCCACAAAAGTTCCGGCAGCTTGCGCGAGACGGTCATCGGCTGGCTCCAGCGCGCGCGCTGTGCGTCCGACATGCTGGCCAGCACATCGCGCCCGTCGCAGATCGTGGTCTGCGAGCCTTCAAAGGCGGCCTTGGCGGAATAGAAGGCGACGATATCGGGGCAGACCGGGGTGTTGCCGTTTTCGATATGCAGGCCGATTGGGCCAAGCCCGGCGTCAACCATCTGGGTGTTGCGTTCGGAAAATTCTCGCGCGGGGTCAAAGGTGATGGTGCTGCACAGCTCTGCCGTCAGGGCGCTGAAGGCGGCCATATCAACGTCAAAGCCCCGCAGAAGCGCCCAGCCATCGCGGTTCAGGTGGTCGCGGACGGTGGCAATGGCGGGGGCATCGATCTGGCTGCCGGTGCGCGCGGCGCGGATCACGGTATAGGTCATGTTTGGTCTTTCTTCTTGAAATCAGGAGGGTCTAGGCGCGGCGCAGGCTGTCCAGGGCGGCGATGGTTTTCTCGGCGCGGGCCTGGGCCCCGACAGAGCGGTCGACCAGCTGCGGGAACAGCCGCTGGACTTTGACAAAGAACCGCTCTTTGCCGCGGGGAAAGCTTTCGCGTTTGCCTTTGCGGATCGCTTCCCAGGCTTCTGCAGCCACCCGTTCCGCGCTGTCGAGCGTCATCTCCAGCGGTTCGATCAGGGCGCCGAATTCGCTTTCGGCGGCGGTGCGGGCGGCGCGCGGGGCGATGTAGGTGACGCCAACGCCGCTGCCAGACAATTCGCGCCGCAGCGCGTCAGAAAAGCCCCGCAGGCCGAACTTCGTCGCCGAATAGGCCGCGAAATAGGGGTAGGCGATATCGCCGAAGACAGAGCCGATGTTTGCCACGCGCCCCTTGCCTGCGCGCAAGGCGGGCAACAGATCCCGGGTCAACGCGATCGGGGCCATCAGGTTTGTGTCCGTCATCGCCTGCAGCTGAGCATCGCCGAGATCCGTCAGCCGTCCGACGGTCAGGCAGCCGGCATTGTTGATCAGGATATCAAGCCGCCCACCGACCTGCGCGACCAGCCTTGCGCGATCCTCGGCAAGGGTCACGTCTGCGGGCAGGATGGCGCTCTCAGGCAATCCTGCGAGCGTCGCGGTCTCTTCCAGCTTGTGCCGACTGCGTCCGGTGATCAGCGGCACATGGCCAAGGCGTGCGGCTTCCATCGTCAGCGCCCGGCCGATGCCGGATCCCGCGCCGGTGATAAGAACGGTCTTTTTCTGGGTCATGAGGCAAGGCTTTCGGCTGTCTGGGAAAGAGGCTGCGCCGGGCGGTCGTTGATAATCCGGGCGGCGACGGCGCGGTTCGGGGTGCCTGCCGCAAAGAGCAGGCCCGGCTCTGCCGGAGAGGTCATGATTACCGCCGCAGGCTGCGCATAGGGCGGGATCCCTTCGAGTGCGGCGGCGATCTCTGCGCCGCTGACCGGGGCCGCGGCAGCGACCACCAAAACCAGCGATCCGTCCTCGTGCAGGCCAAGGGCCGAACTGACGACGCGGGGATCGGCGTTGATCCTTTGCTCGACCCACTCGGGTGAGATGTTGCGTCCGGCGCCGGTGACGATCAGCGCGTCCTTGCGCCCGTCCACGATCAGACGCCCGTTTTCGATGCGGCCCAGATCACCGGTGTGCCAGCGGGCAGGGGGCGGATCGCCATTGAGATACCCGGTCATCACGGTGGGGCCTGCGACGGTGATCTCGTCGTCGATGATCTGAACGTCGAGCCCTTCCAGAATCTCTCCGACGGTGCCGATGGCATTGTGTCCGGGGCGGTTCATCGCCACCACGGCGCAGCATTCCGACAGACCGTAGCCTTCGTGCGCCGGGATGCCGACAGCCTCGGCGGCGTGCAGCAGCGCGGGCGAACTGGCAGCGCCGCCGACGGCCACGAAGCGTAGCGAGTTGGGCGCGCGGCCGTCCTTGCTGCTGAGGTCTTGAACCCAGCGCCCCAGAAGCGCGGGCGCCAGCAGGCTGGTGGTGGGCCTTTCGCGGGCAAAGGCGGCGGTCAATGGTCCGATTTCGGCGCCGAACAGAGTGCGCGTGGCGTTGAAGTCAAACCGGGTTTCCGCGCCCGCCAGAATGGGCAGGAATATGCCGCAGATCTGTTCCAGAAGCTGCGCCAAGGGCAGGATCGACAGGTGGCGGTCGCTGTGCGTCGGGGCCACCACGGGCAGCAGTGCATTCAGCGAGGCCTGCAACTGGCTGCTTCCGATGACAACGCCCTTGGGGCGCCCGGACGAGCCGGAGGTGTAGATGATCCGCTCTGCCTTGGAGGCTGTCGAGGTCTGGTTATGCCGCGCTCCAGCACCGGTATGGCCGAGCGACAGGGGGATCTCCGGCAAAGCGCTTTGCCCGGCGGTTTCGGGTGCGGTGATCAGCGCGCCGATCCCGGCGTCCTTGATCACATGGGCAATTTGCTCGGGCGCAAAGAAAAACGGCAGCGGCACCTGCCGACGGCCGGTGAGGGTTAGCGCCAGATCGGCCACTACATAGGCGCAGCCGCCCGGAAGGGCGATGCCAACGGTACGCGGCGCACCGTCCAGCCGCGCCGCAAGTGCGGTGACTTCGGCGGCAAGATCGGCCCAGGTCAGGCTGTCGCCATCGCCGGAAAAGGCAACCGTTTGCGGGCGCTCTGCCGCGTGACACCACAGGGCCTCGAATACCATGTCCATTATGCAGCGCCTCCCTGAAGGCCCGGCAGCGATGCAGGCGCAGCGGTGCCGGGCGTCAACAACGCCAGATCCGTCTCGGTCTCGATAAAGGCGCAGACCCAGGGATCAGTGTCGTAATAGCTTCCCCAGTTGTCTGGGTCCGCCACGCGGTCCGCCGCAGCGGCGCAAAGGGGGATATAGCCCAGCCCAGTGCGCGTCAGCAGGCGGCGCAGGGGCAGGGTGGCAGTGAAGACGCCGCAGACTACGCCCTGCTGCCGTCCCCAGTCGATCATGCGGTCGAGCAGGGGCAACACCGGAAAGGGCGACACCGAGGCCAGGGATGTGACCTCCATGATCTGGCTGGCGTGGATATCGCGTCCGGTGCGTTCCTTCAGGACCTCGCAGAAATCGCCATTCAGGTAGCAGTCCGAGAAAAACCCGTCCTGCGCCGTGCGGATCCCGGCCGCGCAGAGGATCTTACCCTCTGCGTTGGAGGCTGCTGCCAGAACCGGGGCAAAGCCTTTGACCTGCGCCGCATAGGTGGTGTCGTAAACGTCACGGATATGGGCCTCAGCGGCTTCACGGCCGAGAGAGGTCGGCGTCAAAAACTCAATTCGCATGGAGCGCCTCGCTTGGATTTCCTGTTGTCTAGGGAAATCGCCCGCCAGGCTTACAGCCCGCTTACAGGTTCGCAGAACCATGGGCGGAGGAGGTCAAGTATCTGTGATGTTTTATGAAAATTCGATGCTGAACCGGCTGCCACCGCCATCCCGGTCGGCAATGTCGACCCGGGCGCCATGGGCCTCGGCCACGGCCTTTACAATGGCCAGGCCAATTCCCGAGCCCTTGCCCCGGCCCGGCTCGGAGCCGCGGTTGAAGCGTTCGAACAGCGCCTCGCGTTCCGTTTCGGCCACTCCGGGACCGCGATCCAGAACCGCGATGCCGGGTGGATTTGCCATGACGCAGATTTCAACCTCGGTTCCGGCGGGCGAATAGATCAGCGCGTTGCGCACGAGATTGTCCAGCGCGATGGCCAGAAGGCCCTCATTGCCGCGGATCCGGACGCCCTTGGCGCCGGTGACGGCGAGGCTTTTGCCCGCGCGGATGGCGTTCGGGGCCTGAGCGCAGGAGATCTGCACCGCCAGATCGTCCAGAGCAATTTCCTGAAAGGTCGAGGGTTCCAGCGCATCGGCGCGGGCCAGATCGATCAGCTGTTCAAAGATCTGCTCTAGCTGTTTCAGATCCTGTTTGAGGCGTTGGCGGACCTCGGCGTCACCGATGGTATCGACGCTGGAGTGCAGCACCGCGAGAGGGGTGCGGACCTCATGCGCCACATTCGAGGAAAACTCGCGCTGCGACCGGTAGCCTTTTTCCAGCCGGGCAAAGGCGCTGTTAACGGCAGCGACGAGGGGCACGATCTCGGACGGCAACCCTTCGGGCGAAAGGCGCTGGTCCGGCGCGTCGGGGCCGATACTGCCGGCCTGCTGCATGACGCGATCCAGCGGCCGCAGGGAGAGCCGCGCCGCCAGCAGCGCCGATGACAGTACCAGCACCGCACCAAGAATGATCCAGATGATCTGCTCTTCTACCTCGTGCCACATGGCATCAAGGATGCTGGTATCGGCGATGGGGGCATAGGCCGAGGCGAGAACGCAGATCTTCAGCCCTGCATTGATGCCGCACAGAGCCATGCCGCGCCGCTCTCCCGGCAGGTCAATCTCGGCAGCGGTGCCAAGCGGCAGCGGTGCAATCTGCGCCTTGATTTGCGGAGAGGTCTCACCGCCCGCGAGCAGCACCATTTCCGGGCCAAACACCGTATAGCGATAGGCGCCCTCGGCGCCGCGAAATCGGAGCGATTGCACCGGCAGGCCATAATTCTCCGCCTCCGGGTCGGCCTGAACCAGAACCTCGTTTGCTTCGCGCAGCAGCGTCTCTTCGAGGTTTTCTTCCAGATGTTCGAAAAACTCGGAGATCAGGATCGTGACGGACATTGCGATGGCAAGCAGCAGCGCCAGGACGATATTGACTGTCAGCTTGCGCTGCAGTGAGCCCGGTCCGCCAAGGGGGGCATGGGCAGACTGGGTGAGGGCCTTCATTGACCGTCGTCTTCCATCAGGTAGCCGATGCCGCGCAGCGTGTGGACGGTGCTTGCGGCGCCCAGATCCTGCAGTTTCTTGCGCAGCCGGTGAATCGCGACTTCGATGGCGTTCGGCGTTGGCGGCGCATCAAATCCGTAAAGCGCGTTCTCAATGCTGTCCTTGGACAGGATGCGCCCCTTGCGGCGCATGAAGACCTCCAGCAAATCCAGCTCGCGACGGGAAAACCGGGCGGGCTGGCCAGCAATCTCAACGGAACGATCGTTGGTGTCAAAGCGGATGTTACCAAGGCTCAGCTTCAGCCCCAGCGCACCGCCCGGGCGGCGCAGAACGGCGCGGATGCGGGCGATCAACTCGCTGCTGTCAAAGGGTTTGACCAGATAATCGTCAGATCCGGCGTTGAGGCCCTTCACCCGTTCGTCCAGTGCATCACGGGCGGTGCAGATGATCACCGGCGTGTCGGCATTGGCCTGTTTGATCCCATCAAGCACCGACAGCCCGTCCATGTCCGGCAGGCCCAGGTCGAGGATGATCGCGTCATAGGAATAACTGCGCGCGGAATGCACCGCATCCGCGCCAGTCGCCACCCAGTCGACGACGAAATCATTGCTTTCAAGGCTGGCACAGGTGTTTTGCGCCAACCTTTCGTTGTCTTCCACATAGAGAAGCCGCATGGGCTGCGATCCTATTTGCGCAGGTAGGTCACGGTTGACCCATCATCGGCCTTGAAGGAAACATGTGCAAGGTCTCCGTTCTGGTCATACCAGACATCGCGTTCGAGATCGCCTGAGATACGATAGTGATGGGCGCGTAGCTGGCCGCTGCGGGTGGGAACATTCTGAACACCCAGATCGATCACCCGCACCGACATGACGGTACCGTCGATGGTGTTGAGCAACTGGCGGCGTTTCAGAATATCATCGTTCCACAGGCTGGCGGGCAGCAGGCCACGCCCCTTTTCGCTGATCTGATGGGCGTCGCCGTCATCATCGGTGGCCGAGCGGATCGAGGTCATCTTGCCATTTGCCCATGTCTCGACGCTGTTCTGCTTGAAGGCATAAGCATTGACGCGGATCAGCGGGATCTTGACGGCGATATCGGTGACGACCTGAACGGAGTATTTGGCGGCAGAGCCGGAGAAGCTGTAGCTGAGCTCTCCGATGTCCTTGCCCTTGCGGATGACGTCAAAGCGCAATGCGCCCTGGCTGGGTGGGGAAGAGGCCAATACCGGCGTTGCCAGCCCGATGGCTGTGACCAGAACGGCGAGTTTCCTGAGGATCTGCATGACACGCTCCTTGCGATATTTGTACAGGGTTGGCGCCCGATATGGGTGGTGCCGCTTACGCGAACCTTACGGGCGTGACCGGGGCACGGGCCGTGCATGGCGATAAATGCAAAAAAGGGAGCCTGCGCTTGCAGGCCCCCTTCAGGTTCTGGGATTGTGTCGGAGTTACTCGGCGGGCGAAGGTGCTGCGCCGGTTTCCGGGTGGTGGTGGTGCGAACCCACCGGCCGGATCAGGAGGTTGGCAAAGAAGGCCACAACCAGCAGACCGGCCATGCAATACATGGTCGTATTGTAAAGGCTCGGCGTCGGATCGACGATGCCCTGCGGCGCGATCTCCATCAGCTTGGCGATTGTCACCGTCTTCGCGGACACCAGAGCGTCCAGCTGCGACACCGGGGCGCCAAAGGCGGTTTCAAAGGCCTGCGCATCTACCTTGGCGGCAAGATCCGTGATCGCATTGTTTACGGACATCTGACGCAAGGACGTGATCGCAAGCGGACCCAGCACACCAGCGGTGGACCATGCGGTCAGCAACCGGCCGTGAATGCCGCCCACGTGCATGGTGCCGAACATATCCGCCAGATAGGCCGGGATGGTGGCAAAGCCGCCGCCATACATCGAGAAGATGATCATCGTCGCGACGTAGAAGCCGATCAGGTAGAACATCGACGGGTTTGCTGCGCCTGCGGTCGCAAAATAGGGGATCGACAGGTACAGGATCGTGCCAAGGATGAAGAAGGCGTGATAGGTGTTCTTGCGCCCGATGAAGTCAGAGGTCGAGGCCCAGAAGAAGCGGCCGACCATGTTGAAGACCGAAATCATCAGAACATAGGTCGAGGCAAAAGCCGCGGTCACGATCAGCGGCATGGTGGTGCCGTAGATTTCCGACATCATCGTCTTGGCGACGCCGATCACACCGATGCCAGCCGTCACGTTGAAGCACAGCATCACCCACAGCTGCCAGAACTGCGGTGTTTTCAGCGCTTGGTCGATATGGACGTGGTTCTTGGTGATCAGACCCGAAGCGGCCGGTTTCGGCTCCCAACCTTCAGGTTTCCAGCCCTCCGCCGGAACGCGATAGCTGAAGGAGGCGATGATCATCACAATGAAATAGACGATGCCAAGGGTCAGGAAGGTGGAGGATGCGCCGGTGTCGCCGGTGCCAACCACATAGACGCCAGCCTCGCCGCCGCCGGGCAGGGCTGCCGCCTGGGACGCCGATGCGATGACAACCTCAACCATGCCGTTTGCGGTCTGGGCAAATACTCGGCCGCCTTCGATCACGGTGTCGATGGCTTCGCGCGTGCCAAGGTATTCAGGTGCCTTGGCATAGATGGACAGCAGCCAGCCTTTGACCGGGGCTGCGATCATCGCGCCGCCACCAAAGCCCATGATGGCCATGCCGGTTGCCATGCCGCGACGGTCCGGGAACCAGCGCAGAAGGGTCGAAACCGGCGAGACATAGCCAAGACCCAGACCGCAGCCGCCGAGGGCGCCATAGCCAAGGTAAACGAGCCACAGTTGATGGCTGGCGATCCCTGCCGAGCCGATGAGGAAACCGCCGCCCCAGCAGAAGGCAGCAACGGTGCCGACCATGCGCGGGCCAACTTTTTCCAGCCATTTGCCGGCAAAGGCAGCAGCCAGGCCGAGGAACACGATGGCGACCGAGAAGATCCAGACCACCGAGGTCAGGCTCCAGTCGTCAGCAGCGGGGCTGACAACGCCCAGCTGGCGCGTCAGAGCAGGGTTGAATACGGACCAGGCGTAGACCGAGCCGATGCACAGGTGGATGGCGATCGAGGCCGGGGGTACCAGCCAGCGGTTGAAGCCGGGGCCTGCGACGATGTTTTCCTTCAGCAGAAAGGAAAGCGGCCCCCGATTGGGTGCGGAACTCATATGGATTATCCTCCAAATTATTGACCGGCTGGCGTCTCTCTCCTCCCCGAGGTCGGCTGCCGAAGCTGGGCATGCGAGCGCATGCGACGTGGTAGTCTTCGGCTGTTGTGAAGGGGTGCGTCAATGTTTTAAATATAAAAAACAATAACTTACAATGACGTTTTGTCGGAGCGCTATAGTCGCGACCCGGGATAATTTGGACATTTTGGAAATTGTTTCCCAGTCAGGGGGTAAAATTTGCGCCAGTTTGTCCGGTTGTTCAATTCGGTAAAAATATGCGTGATCAGGTGCCAGCAGCGGTGTCGGCAGAGGGCGCCAGAGCGCGAAGGGATGGACGATTCCCGGCTTATAGTCCCCAGGAGGCGCATTTGCGGTCGATGGTCTTTCGCGAGACGCCCAGCCTGCGGGCGGCTTCCGAGCGGTTGCCATCGACAGCCTCCAGCGCGCGCAGGATCTCGCGCCGCTCGATCTGATCCAGCGGTTCGATCTGGCCGCTGCCGTCCGCCGGGTGGGCCAGCGTTTCCAGGGGAAAGCTGCCAAAGATCAAAGAGCGCTCGATGAAGTTGCGCAGCTCCCGGATATTGCCCGGCCACTTGTGGCGCAGCAGGGCACTGCGGGTACGGGGATCGATCTGCAAGGGCGCGCGGGTCAATTGCTCGGCGATCTCCTGCACGAACAACTCGGCCAGTTCCACAACATCGGTGCCGCGCTGGCTCAGCGGGGGCATCACCGCTTCGATCACATTGAGGCGAAAGAACAGATCCTCGCGGAAACGCCCGGCGGCGACTTCGTCCTTCAGCGATTTGCTGGTGGAGACGACAAAGCGCACATCTAGTTGGGTGCTGCGTTCGGTGCCAACAGGGCGGACCAAGCCATCCTCCAGCACCCGCAACAATGCCGCCTGCGCCGACGCGCTGAGACCTGCGATCTCATCCAGGAACACGGTTCCGCCCTGCGCCGAGGGCAGCAGACCTTCGCGACCGCCCTGCGCGCCGGGGAAGGCGCCGGGCGCATGGCCGAAGAGTTCGAATTCTATCATCTCTGCCGGAATGGAAGCGCAGTTGATCGGCACGAAGGGATGCGCCGCCCGGTCCGAGGCTGCGTGCAGGTGCCGCGCCGCGACTTCCTTGCCGGTGCCAGAGGCGCCGGTGATCAGAACCGGCGTGCTGACATCGCGGACCTGATCCAGCACCCGCCGCACATCGGCTATCGCGTCCGAGCTGCCGATCAGTTGGTTGCGCAACCTGCGCCCGGTGTCGGCGCTGTTCAGCTCGTGCAGCAAAAGGGCGTTCTCGCGCCGCAGCTGAGCCATCTGGATGCAGCGTTGTACCGCATTCAGCATTTGGTTCGAGCGGAAGGGCTTCAGAACAAAATCCGCGGCCCCGGCGCGCATCGCCTCGATCGCGGTTTCCAGATCCGCATAGGCGGTGATCATGATGGTATCGGTAAACCCGCCGGCGCTGCGCTGATGGGCCAGCCAGTCGATGCCCTTTTGACCGGGCATGATGTTGTCCAGGATCATCACATCGAAATGCCGCTGGGCCAGCAGCTCTCCGGCTTCTTCGGTCGTCGCGGCCTCGGCGACCTCTCGGCAGTGGGGCGCGAGCGTTTTGACCAGGAAGTTGCGCATGCCCGGTTCGTCATCCACCACCAGGATGCTGGCCTGCGCCAGCCGGTCTGTCAGCTCGTTTCCGTTCTGCGCTTCTGTTGCCTGTGCCACCGCAGGTCTACCCGTATTCTGTTGTCTGAGTGCAATAGGGCATGCCCGCCAAACTCAGCCCGGTCAAGAAAAGCCACCCTACAGGGTCATGAACTCTTCGCGAGCAGGGAGCGGTGAAAAAGCGGTGGAGGGGCAGGGGATCACGTCTGGAACGGGGCGGCCGTCAGCTGGATCTGCCGCTCCAGCTCGCGGGCCACCGGCAGCAGCGGGGCGTCGGCCTTGCGCAGCAGGTGAATGTGGCGCCGGGCTTCGGGATCGGCCAGCGGGCGAAAGACCAGACCAGAGGAGCCGAGCAGCAGCATGGTCATCTCCGGCAGGATGGTTATGCCCAGACCGGCGCGCACCATGGCCAGAAGAGAGGTCACATTGTGCCCTTGCAGCAGGGCCTCCCTGTGCAGGCTCTGCGCGACCTTGGTCCGGATCCCGGCGGACAGGGGATTGGCGATCAAGGACTGTTCGGCGATGTCGCGCCACGACACCGGCCCGCCGGGCGCTGCCAGCGGATGCCCATCGGGACAGATCAGACCAAAGGCATCTGACATCAGGTTGCTGCAATGCAGGCCAGTATGCGTTGGCGGATCCAGCGCGGGCATAGCATCTGAATCCGGCAACCCTGCCGTGGCAATGCCGATATCGACCCGGTCCCGGCTCACCTCGCGGATGATGGCGCGTGATTCCATATCCCAGACCTCGATCTGGACACCGGGAAACCGCGCGATGAAACTGGAAATCGCCTGCGGCAGGATGCTGCCCGCCACCGAGGGCACCGCTGCCACGCGCACCCTGCCGGTTCTGGCGCTGGCAAAGCCTTCGATTGCGCGCACCGTGGTGTCGAATTGCTGCAACTCCCGATCCGCCTGTTCCAGCACAAAGGCGCCAAGCGCGGTCAGCTTGTTCTTGCGTCCGGTCTCGAACAACGGCTCGCCCAGATGGTCCTCCAGCTGTTTCAGCGTCATCGAAACCGCTGATGGCGTGCGTCCCAACTGCTGTGCCGCCCCGGTCAGCGTGCCGGAATGGGCCACCGTGGCAAAGCATCGAAGCATCTCAATTTTCAGCGCCATTTTCAAAATTTCTGAAATGAGTTTGAGTTGTTTGAGTTTGTGTGAAAGCGGATGCCGAGTCCATAGTTTCATCCAAGGCAAATATCGGACCCGGAGAAACGCCATATGGACCAAACTACACTGCGCCGTGTTGCATGGGGTCGGCCCTGATGCGGATCGACGCGCTGCAATATGCCAACTGGTCCGAAAAGATCTTTCGCCAGCTGCGCGAAGGTGGCGTTGATGCGGTGCATGTCACCATCGCCTATCACGAAGGATTTCGTGAAACGGTTCTGAACTTTGAGCAATGGAACCGCTGGTTCGAGCAATACCCGGATCTGATCCTCAAAGGCACGCAGGCGAGCGATATCGATCGGGCGCGGGACAGCGGGCGCACGGCCATCTTCTTTGGGTTTCAGAACCCGTCCCCGATTGAGGATGACATCGGGTTGGTCGAAATCCTGCACACGCTCGGCGCTCGGTTCATGCAGCTGACCTATAACAACCAATCGCTGCTGGCGACGGGCTGTTACGAGGCTGAGGACAGCGGCATCACCCGCATGGGGCGGCAGGTGATCCGCGAGATGAACCGTGTCGGCATGGTGATCGACATGAGCCATTCTGCCGACCGTTCCACCATCGAAGCGGCAGATCTGTCGCAGCGTCCCATCGCCATCACACACGCCAACCCGCACGGCTGGATGCCCGCCTTGCGCAACAAGCATGACGATGTAATCCGGGCGGTGACGCAGAACGGCGGTATGATTGGCTTTTCGCTCTACCCGCATCATCTGAAGGACAAATCCGACTGCACGCTGGACAGTTTCTGCAGCATGATCGCCCGCACCGCCGATAGTTTTGGAGTGGAGCATTTGGGGATCGGCTCGGACCTGTGTCAGGATCAGCCGGACAGCGTGGTGGAATGGATGCGCGTCGGGCGCTGGAGCAAGGAGATCGACTATGGCGAAGGCTCCGCTGACGCCGCCGGATTTCCGCCGACGCCGGATTGGTTCCGCGACAACCGCGATTTTGGCAATATCGAAACCGGCTTGCGCGCTGTTGGCATGAACGCGGCTGAGGTCGCCGCGATCATGGGCGGCAACTGGTACCGGTTCTTCCGCGAGGGGTTCGGCCCGGCATAGGCAATTCGCGCCGGGTCAAAGGAAAACACAAGCGCAACAAGGGTAACACAGAGAAGGAGGGCGGCTTGGAAAGGGAAGCATCGGATCACCGGCCCGCTGGGCCGCGGCCGCCTGAAACCGTGATGCGCCTTGCACGGCTGGGATCTTTCCATCAGTCGCGGCTGTCCTTCATGCGCATTCTGACCCGCCGGATGCAGGCCGAGGGCTGGCACTTTGACAGGCCGGTGTTCGAGATCGGCGACGACGGGATCGGGCACGCGGTCTACAGCGCCCATGGCCCCGAACGCAGCTATTCTCTTATGGCCTTTGCCCATGACCTGCCGCCGGAAAAACGCTCTGACCGGGTGATAGCCGAGGCCTGGGATGCGACCTTTGCCCTGTTCGATGGCGTCCCCAAGGCCGAGGATATCGCCCGCCTGTCGAAAAACGTGCCGCTGCAAGAAGCCGGCCGGGTGAGCGAGCGCGAGCTGTCGGTGTCGCGGGCGAACCGCTCGGTGCGCCTTTGGGAACATGTGGTCTCGGCGCTGGCGGCAGGCTGCCAGCCCGACCCGGCGCAGATCGAGGCGGTTGGCTACCTCATGCGGACCACGGCAGTCTATGGCTCGGGCAAACTGGGCGCTGCCGACCGCGAGATGATCGCGGACAGGCCGGAATGCGCGGCACCGTTTCAGGCCGAAATGCTGTCGGTGTATCTGACCCGGACCTTTGTTCGGGATCTGGTGCAGCACATGGCGGATGCCCGCGCCCGTGCTCGCTCGGGTGGGGGTGCGGCGCGTCTGGATCCGGCGCTGGCCCGGCGTCTGGGCATCGGCAATTCCACCGGCCTTGGCATGGCGCCCTTTTTGCTGAACCACCCGGTCCTGTTCAACAACTGGATCACCGCGCGGGAAACCGCGCTGGAGCGGGTGCGGAGCCTGCCGCAGGCCAGCCCGCAAGAGGTGGCCCGGTTTCGTGACCTCTTTGCCCGCGCCCGCCGTTCCGTGGCGCACTGGCAGACCGGGCATCCGGGGCAGGCGTGGAAGCGATCCGTGCTGATCTCGGATATCGACCATCTGGCCGGGCATCTGGAGGGCGATGTTCTATCGGCCCCGCACCCCTGGGATGGTTTGTACCGCTGGGCCGAGCGATCTCTGTCCTGCGAAGGGCAGGAATGGTTGGTGTCGCTGATGCTGGAACCCTATGGCGCGCTGGTCGATGATCTGGCCACCGCCATGGCCTGTGGGGAGGGGGAAACCCGGCGGATTGCTGGCGGCATGACGCTGGGACGTCTGCGGCAACTCGTGCAGCGCTCCCATGACTGGGCGCTGGCCATCGACTGGGATCTTCCCGAAACCACTGCCCGCGTCTGGTATGTTTCGGAGGAAAAACTGGAACCGCGCCTGGGTGAACGGGCCGAGGAACCCATCGCCCCCTATGAGCAGCCTTTGGCCCCGGGGCGCGATGTGGCGGCGCTTTATCACGCGATGGAAGGCTGGCCCGAGGAAGCGAACGTGGCGGAATTTCTGCTGCGCCACCCGGAGCACAGGCACGCGGTGCGGCGGGTACAGATCGTCGCCGAGGCGCCCTATGCCGAAATCCGGGACAATACGATTGCCTGCGATCTTCTGCCGATCGACATGCTGCGCTGCAAACTGTCCTTCTTTGGCGCGCTGCATTTTGATCCGCGGTCGGACCGCTGGGTGCGGATCTGCATGTTCGGCAATGCGCCTTATCCCGAAGAGCTGTCGGCGCGCGATGGAGATTTCTGGATCTACCCGGATCCGGACGCATGAACCTGTCGCTGAACGAGATCGAAGCCATGTGCAAACGCGCGGCGCGGGGCGCTGGGCTGCCCTGGGGGCTGGCGGAGGAAGCTGGCGCGGCGGCGCGTCTTCTGGCCGGGGTGGCTTTGCCCGGCGCGGAGCAGCTGGCCGCGCTGCTGGCGCGCAACGATCTGCGTCCCGTGGCCGCGCTTGCTCCGACTGCGATAGAGGGCGGACGCTGGCGCGCGGCCACGGGACGGCTTTGCCCTCTGGTGTCGGGCAGTGCGCTGAGCGACCGGGCCGCCCAGCTTGAGACCGGTGCGGTTTTTGAGATGGAGGAGGTGGATCTTCCCTTGCTGCTCTTGCCCTTTGCGGCGGCGGCAGCGCAGCGGCTGGACCGGCCGGTGGCCCTTGATTGGCCGAATATACGGCTGGTGACCGATGGTCGCCAGATCTGCGCGACCGGCACGCGGCAAGAGATGCTGCGCGATCATGTGCCTTGGCTGCGCTGCCACGCGGAGGCAACGTTGGGGTCTCCCCTTGCGCCAGTCAGGCGCGGGCAGGTCACAGATGACGCCTGGGCGCAGCTGTCCACCTTCGCCCATCGCACCTATGCCCCCGCCACCGAGGCCTCGCGCTTGCGCGGGGCAGGGGCCGGGTTGGCGGACAATGACTGATACGGAGATTGATACGGGATGAAGACGTGAAACGGACAGAAAGCGGAGACAGATGAGCGCGACAGAAACCCTCTCTCTGGCAGAGATCGAAGATCTGGCGCTCCGGGCGCTGATGGCGGCGGGGACCAGCCGTGAAAATGCCGCGCCTTTGGCCCGGGCTACGGCCATGACCGAAGCGGATGGGGTTGCCTCCCATGGTCTGGCCTATGTGCCGATCTACGCCGAGCATGTGACATGCGGCAAGGTGGACGGTCAGGCCCAGCCGCAGGTCTCCAGATCCCGGCCCGGCGTGGTGACTGTGGATGCGGCTACCGGGTTTGCCCATGCCGCGATCGATCTCGGGTTTGAACATCTGATCCTGATGGCGCGGGAGCAGGGGGTTGCGGTACTTGCGATCCGCAATTCCTACAATTGCGGCGTTCTGGGCTGTCACACGCAGCGCTTGGCGCAGGCGGGTCTGATGGGCATCGGCTTTACCAATGCGCCGGCTTCGATCGCGCCATCAGGTGGCGCTCAGCCGGTTCTGGGCACCAATCCCTTTTCTATCGCAGCACCAGGCCCCGATGGGCAGGTCATGGTTCTGATCGACCAATCCGCCAGTGCCATCGCCAAAAGCGAGGTGATGAAACACGCCCGCGAAGGCAGACCGGTTCCCGAAGGCTGGGTGCTAGATGCGACGGGCAATCCGACCACGGACCCGGAGGCGGGACTGAAGGGCACCATGGTGCCTGCCGGGGGGTACAAGGGCGTTGGCGTGGCGCTGATGGTCGAGATGATGGCGGCAGCGATGACCGGAGCCCTTTTGGGCAGTGAGGCCAGCCCGTTTTCGGGGCCGGTTGGCGGGCCGCCCCGCACCGGACAGTTCTTCATTGCCATCGATCCGGGCGCGACCTCGGGTGGAGGTTATGCAGACCGCATGGGTGCGCTTGTGGCCTCGGTCCGGGCGCAGGAAGGCGCGCGCCTGCCGGGCGATGGGCGTGCCGCAGCACGGGCGCGGGCGGAACAGGCCGGGGTCGCGGTCAGCACGGCTACCCTTTCGCGGGTGCGGGCACTGCTGCCGCCCCGCGACTGATGCAGGAAAGGATGCAAGCAAGATGCCATCTGGCTTGACGGGTGCGGGTTGGCATCGCTAGGGTCCGCGCCGGAACTCTTTCAAGCAAATGATGTCGCATCGGTGCCTGCTCTTGGCGCTAAGATATCAGGTGCCCGTGTCCTGTGAGCCTGGTGCGGATTATGCCGTTTCACCGGGAGTTTACCGGGCTGTGTGTGCACGACCACCTCCGGGGGCTTGTCCTGTCGGCAAGGGATACCTAAAGGCAGCGGTCTGTTTCGGGGGAGGCACGTGGATGTGCCCGGAACGTGGTGCTGTTTGGATGAATTTTGCCGATGTTGGGCGTTTTTTAACACACAGGGCCCAATAATGGGACACGGTAGGAAAAGGGGCCAAGATATGCATGGTCTGATCAACAGGGCGATCCAGGCTTTTGTGACCAGCACCTATGGCGCGGACCGCTGGTATGAAATCATGGATGTGGCTGGGCTTGGGTTTCGACAATTCGAGGCCATGCTGACCTATACGGATGACCAGTCGAACAAGATGCTGAGTGCCATGGAAACGGTGCTGGAGCGTCCGCTGCCTGAGATGCTTGAGGATATGGGGACCTTTCTGGTGTCCAACCCTCAGGTCGAAGCCCTGCGCCGCCTGCTGCGGTTCGGCGGGGTCAATTATGTTGAGTTTTTGCATTCTCTGGATGACCTTCCGGGGCGTGCCCGTCTTGCCGTATCCGATCTTTATCTACCGGGCTTGGAATTGTTGGAACAGTCACCGGGTCATTTCGAACTGGTTTGCCAGCCGGGGTTGCCCGGCTATTCAAATGTCATGATGGGTGTTTTGCGGGCCATGGCCGACGATTACGGAGATCTCGTTATTCTGGATTCAAGCGGTGCGCAGGACGGGGCAGAGGTGATTTCCATCACCCTGGTGGAAAGAGAATTTGCCGAAGGGCGGGCCTTTGATCTGGGAGCGCATTCCCTATGATGACCAATGAACAGCTTGCCGTCATCGCGGATCAGATCTGCCCGATGTATGCGATCGTGGATGCCAAGGGGTATATCCAGCGCGTCGGCCCCACGCTCAGAAAGCTCCGACCCGATCTGAAATGGGAGGGGCGCCGGTTTTTCCGTGTCTTTGATCTGTCGCGCCCGCGCCGGGTTCGGTCCATGGCGGACCTGGTCAATACGGCCGGGTCCAAATTGCATTTGCATTTTCGGGACACGCCGCAAACCAGCCTGAAAGGCGTTCTCGTGCCTTTGCCACAGGGGCAGGGCGCGATCATCAACCTGTCCTTCGGGATCTCGGTTCTGGAAGCTGTGCGGGATTATGATCTGACCAGCGCGGATTTTTCTCCAACCGATCTCACCATCGAGATGCTTTATCTGGTTGAGGCCAAGTCCGCCGCGATGGAGGCATCGCGCCAGCTGAACCTGCGTCTGCAAGGGGCCAAGATCGCGGCCGAGGAACAGGCCTTCACAGATACGCTGACGGGCCTCAAGAACCGCCGCGCCATGGATCACATTCTGGATCGGTTGATCAGCGGCGGCCGGGATTTTGCCCTGATGCATCTGGATCTCGATTACTTCAAACAGGTCAACGACACGCTGGGACACGCCGCCGGGGATGCGGTGTTGCAGCATGTGGCCCGTGTCATGGTAGAATGCACCCGCCAGTCCGATACGGTTGCGCGTGTTGGCGGCGATGAATTTGTCCTGATCTTCAATGACCTGCGCGATCTGCGCCAGATCGAAGGGCTGGCGAGACGGCTGATCTCCGAATTGGAGGTGCCGATTCCCTATGGCGGCAAGATGTGCAAGATTTCGGCGAGCGCGGGCACTACGCTTTCGGCTTGGCACAGCGGCACCTTTACCGCTGCGGAAATTCTGAATGAATCGGATGTCGCGCTTTATGCGGCCAAGGGATCTGGCCGAGCGCAGCATTGCTTCTATGAAAAAGGCATGGAAAACAAGGTTCTGGCCCTCGATCACTAATCGGCCCAATTCCGTCGTTTCTGTCTGCCTGTTGCCGTAGCTTCTTTTCCTCGTCACCTGATTTTTGGCGCCTCTTGCAGGCGCCAAAAGCGCGTGTGGTGGCCAGATAGCGGGCCACTTTGGCCCTCCGATCCCATGCTTTCACCAGATTGGTCTGGTCATTTTTGCCCAAATTGGAGCTTAACGCCCTCCCAGTTGCCGGTGTATCCGCCCTTTGAGTGTTGTTTTCAGAGGCCGAGATGACCAATCAAGACCCGACCGCCTTTCGCCCAAGCGTTTGCCCGCTGGATTGCCCGGATACCTGCAGCCTCTCCGTCAGGGTCGAGGATGGCAGGATTGCCGAGGTGAAGGGATCGACGGCAAACCCCTTCACCGCCGGGGTGATCTGCAACAAGGTCGCCCGCTGCTATCCCGATTTCGTGCATGGCGCGGCCCGCCTGCGGCATCCCTTGAAACGGGTCGGCCCGAGGGGATCGGGGGATTTTGAGCAGATAACATGGGACGAGGCGCTGGACCTGATCCATACAGGTTTCAACCAGGCAATCGAGGCGCATGGGCCGCAATCGGTTCTGCCGCTGAACTATGCCGGGCCACATGGTGAACTGGCCGGGGGATCCATGGACCGGCGGTTCTTCTACCGGATGGGGGCGACGCTGCTGGATCGCGGGCCGCTCTGTGGCGGTGTGCGCGGAGAGGCCTACGCCAGCCTCTTTGGCAGCGCGCCGGGCATGCCGCCGGAGCAGGCAGTGCAATCGGATCTTATCCTTGTCTGGGGCAACAACGTCACGGTCTCCAACCTGCATTTCATGCGCGTGATCAAAGAGGCCCGTAAATCCGGCGCGCGGGTGGTGGTGATTGATCCCAAGCGGATCAAGCTGGCCGAGCAATGCGATATGCACCTGCAACTGCAGCCGGGAACCGATGTGGTTCTTGCGCTGGGACTGGCAGCCGAGCTGGAACGGCGCGATGCGCTGGATATGGCCTTCATCGGCGAATGGACTCATGGGTTTGACGCCTATATGGAGGAGGCCCGCGCCTATACCCCGGATCGTGTCGCCGACATCTGCGGCCTCCCTGCGGAAGAGCTGCACCAATTGGTCGATTGGATCGTCGCGGCCCGCCGGATGGCGAGTTCCTTTGGCAACGGGATCGAACGGACCCGCTCGGGCGGTGCCGGGCTGCGCGCGGCGATGGCTCTGAATGCGCTGACAGGGCATCACGGGCGCCCCGGTGCGGGGGTGGTCGCGAAATCCGGGGCCGCCGCGCCAAAGACCTCGTCCCGCCTGCAGGGGGATCATCTGATTCACCCCGGCACGCGCTGTTTCAATATCGTCGATGTGGCGGAAAAGATGCTGGACCGGAACCTTGATGTGCCGGTCGGGGCCGTGATGATCTACAACCACAACCCTGTTGCAACGCACCCCGATCAGGACCGGATGATCGAGGCCCTGACGCAAGAAGACCTGTTCATTGCAGGCGCGGATGTGGTGATGACGGATTCCATGGCCTATTGCGATGTGATCCTGCCCGCCGCCAGCCATTTCGAATATGATGACATCTATGGCGCCTATGGGCAGAACTACATTCAACGGGCGGAACCGGTGATCGCGCCGGTGGGGGAAAGCCTGCCCAATACCGAGATCTTTCGCCGTTTGGCAGCCCGGTTCGGCTATCAGGAGCCCGAGTTCCGCGATAGTGACAAGGACCTGATGGATCAGGCCATGGACGCGTCGCATCCGGTGTTCGGGGGTAAGCCACCCAGCGAAATCCCCTGCGACCGGGCCATCGCGATGACCGCCGGGGATGGCAGCCCGCTGGTGCTGTGCCACTCGGTGATGCCGCAGACACCGTCTGGGCGGATCGAACTGTTCAGTCAGGATCTTGAGGATCGGTTCGGATGCGGTGTGCCGCGCTATGACCCCGCCTCGCAGGATCTGCCGCTGGTGCTGGTCACCCCCAGTTCGGACAAGCGGACCAACGCGACCTTTGGCCATCATGCGCTGTCGGCGGGGGCTGAGGTGGTACAGGTGCACCCGCAGGATGCCGAGGCACGCGGACTCAGCCATGGCGATCCCGTCACCGTCTGGAATGCCCGGGGCGAGGTGACCTTTACGCTGGAGGTGACAACTGCCACCCGGCCCGGTGTGGTCTACAGCCCCAAGGGCACCTGGCTTTCCAGCTCGCGCAGCGGCCGCACGGCGAATGCGCTGATTCCCTCGGCCCTGCGCACGGATATTGCCGGGGGCGCCTGCTATAACGAAACCTTCGTGGATCTGCGGCGTGGGTGGGATAGTAGACCGGACTGACGCAATGGGGCAGTATTGGGCGGAATGTGGAGACCAATACCGTGCAGCAGGTACCCGGGCCGACCTTTTCCATTGACCGCAGTCTGTCTGTTCCCGTGTTCGAGCAGATCTGCACGGCGCTGCGGACGCGGATCGGGGCAGGAGAGATCCCGGAGGCGAGCCAGCTGCCCGCCACCCGCAGTTTCGCGGTAGAGCTTGGGGTGTCGCGTTCGACCGTGGTGGCGGCCTATGAGCAGCTGGAAGCCGAAGGCTACATCGCGGGAAAACGCGGTTCGGGGTTTACCGTCTGCGCCATGGGGCAGGTCGAACTGCAGCCGGTGCATCCTGCACCCCCGGAGCATGCAAAGGAGACGCCGCGTGCCCTGTTGCCCTTCAACAGTGGAGAGCCGGACATGCGGTTGTTCCCGCACCGGCAATGGGCGCGCTGCGTATCGCGGATCTGCCGGGTGGCGCCGGAAACCATGCTGGATGGCGGCGCGGTCCGGGGCAATGCAGCGCTGCGCCGGTCCATTGCGGCCTATGTGGCAGAGTGGCGGGGGATCGAGGCAGGCGCCGAGCAAATCATTATCACTGCGGGGGCGACGGATGCGCTGGAACTCTGCTTGCGCACGTTGGCACCACGCGGCAGCGCCATCGGGATCGAGGACCCGGGGTATCCGTCTCTGAACCGTATCGTGCAGTCGCAGGGGTTGCGCTCGCACTACCTCCGCGTCGATGCTCTTGGCGCCTGTGTTCCCGAAAAGGATGCCGACCTGAAGGCGGTGGTACTGACGCCATCGCATCAGCATCCGCTGGGCGGGGCGATGGCGCCGGGGCGGCGTTTGGAATTCCTCAACTGGGCCAAACGGACCGGCGCTTGGATCATCGAGGATGATTATGACAGCGAGTTCCGATATGCGGGGCGGCCCATTCCGGCGATGGCGGGGTTTGATGGGCTGAACCGGACGATCTATCTCGGCAGTTTTTCCAAGACCTTCTCGAACGCGCTGCGGATCGGTTATGTGGTCGCGCCCGAGACGCTGATTGCGCCGCTGCACGACAGTTTGCTGCGCTTTGGCACCCGGGCCAGTGGCATGCCGCAGCAGGCGTTGGCAGAGTTTATCGACAGCGGCGAGTTCTACCGCCATTTGCGCCGGGTGCGGCGTATCTATGGTGAGCGGCGCAAGCATCTGCTGGCGCGGCTGCAGCAGGAATTCTCCGCCTATGGCAGCGCGCCGGACCACGGTGCGGGCATGCAGCTGGTGTTTTATCTGAACGACGCTTGGCAGGATCAGGAGATCTGCAAACGGGCGCGGGACGCCGGTTTGGGATTGCGCCCGCTTTCGGGATTTGCCGCCGAGGTGATCGGGCTGAATGGTCTCGTTCTGGGCTGTTGCCACATGGAGATCCCCGAAATCGACGCGGCGCTGACCCGCCTGGCGCAGGTTTTTGACGGCGAAGCCGAGCCGAAACAGGATCAAACCTGACCGCGGCGCGAGCTATGCAGGATTAAGGATTCGTGCTGATAGATCCGAGGCGGTCCGGAAAATACATTCAAAATTAGTAGCTTAAGTGTTTGTGAAAATTTTGTTGGCGCGAGATAGATATTTCGTATAACGATTAAAAAGAAGATATGCGGGATAACTATAATATCAGTTATCCAGTTCGGGGAGGAACTATGCAGATAGATGGACATGTGGCGCTGGTCACAGGTGGCGGCAGTGGCCTTGGTGCGGCGACAGCCCGGCATCTTGCCGTAAAAGGCGCGAAAGTCGCCATTCTGGATTTCGATATCGAACGGGCAAAGGCGGTCGCGGATGAGATCGGCGGCATCGCCCTGCATGTGGATGTCAGTGATGAGGCCGCCGTCGGTGCAGCCCTCGACAGCATTGCAGAGCAGCTGGGCAGTGCCCCCCGCATCGCGGTGAGCTGCGCCGGGGTCGGCATGGCGGCGCGCATCGTCGGTCGTGGCGGCAAGCTGTCGTTCGATGTGTTTGAAAAGACGCTGCGGGTGAACCTTTTTGGCACCTACAATGTGATGAGCCATGCTGCTCGCCTGATGGCTGAGCTGGACCCGCTGGCGGATGGCGAGCGCGGGGTGATCATCAACACCGCTTCGGTTGCCTTCGAGGATGGCCAGCTGGGGCAGGCGGCCTATGCGGCCTCCAAGGGGGCGATTGCCTCCATGTGCCTGCCTGCGGCGCGCGAGCTGGCGCAATCGGGCATCCGCGTGATGGCCATCGCGCCGGGCCTGTTCCAGACCCCGATGATGGAAGGGTTGCCGCCCGAGATTTCGGCGCAGATCACCGCCAATATTCCCTTTCCTGCCCGGCTGGGCGCGCCCGAGGAATACGCGCTTCTGGCCGAGCAGATCGTCACCAATCCATTTCTCAATGGAACAACCATCCGGCTGGATGGCGCTGTGCGCCTGCCGCCGCGCTGAAGGATCCCGCGCATGAGCGATCAGATACTCAAAATCGACATCAATGACAGCATCGCCACCCTGACGATGAACCGTCCGGACAAGCGTAACGCCATGTGCGAAGAGCTGCTGGAGGCGCTTGATGCTTTCTTCTCGGCGCCGCCCAAGGAGGTGCGTGTTGTCATCCTGACCGGCACCGCAGGGCATTTCTGCTCGGGGCTGGACCTGTCGGAACATGTGCACCGCTCGGCCGAGGAAAACCTCTATCACTCGCGCCAGTGGCACCAGGTGATGGAGAAGATCCAGTTCGGCGGTCTGGCGGTTGTGTCCGCCATGTTCGGGGCGGTGATCGGTGGCGGGCTGGAGCTGGCAAGCTCGACCCATGTTCGCATCGCTGAACCTTCGACCATCTTCCAGCTGCCCGAAGGGCGGCGCGGCATCTTTGTGGGTGGCGGCGCCACCGCGCGGGTCGGGCGTCTTTTGGGCGCGGACCGGATGACCGAGATGATGCTGACGGGGCGCAAATACGATGCCGAAACCGGCGTGGCGCTTGGCCTTGCCCATTATGCGGTGGGCGAAGGTGAGGCGCTGGAGCTGGCGCAGACGCTGGCGGGCAAGATCGCCCGCAATGCGCCCTTGTCGAATTATCTGATGATCCAGTCGATTGCCCGCATCAACGATATGTCGCAGGCCGATGGTCTGTTCACGGAATCGCTGGCGGCGGCGCTGTCGCAGACCACGCCGGATGCCGAGGAAGGCTTGCGTGCTTTCCTTGAAAAACGTGCCCCTAAGTTCCGGTGATCCGATGAAAACCGTCATCAAAGAGCCTGAGCCTGAAATGGGCGTGTCTCACGTCAGCGATGAAACACTGCGCGCGTTTGTCGGCTATCACATGAAGCGGGCGTTCAACGTCGTGCAGACCGATCTAGCCCGGACGTTGAAGCCTTTTGATCTGCGGATGCTGACCTATACGGCACTGGTGCTGATCGTTGACAATCCGGGATTGCGCCAGTCACAGCTGGCGGATGCGATGGATGTGGAGCGGCCCAATCTGGTCGTGATCATAGACGAGCTGGAACGGCGGGAGCTGATCGTGCGCGACCGGGTGCCGACGGATCGGCGGGCCTATGCGCTGAAGGCGACGCTGGCTGGGCGCCAGCTCTGTGAAAAAGCGGTGGCAGCAGTGACCGCCCATGAACAACGCTTGCTGGAGAACATGGATGCAACGACCCGCGACACGGTGATCGCGGCGATGCAGCTGATCCAGAAAAGCCTGTCGAAAGGATAGACCATGAAACGGACGTCCAATTTCCTGCCACACGCCGTCACGCGCGAGGATCGCCCCGATGGCAGCCTGCTGTTGCGGTCTGAATACGATCTGGGGCCGGTGACAGAGCGGACTGGTGACTGGCTGCACCGCTGGGCCGAAGAGGCGCCCGAGCGGGTGTTCCTGGCCGAGCGCAGTGGCGCGGGTTGGCGCGAGGAAAGCTATGCGGCGACCCTGCAGCAGGTGCGCGCCATTGCGGCGGCGCTATTGGCGCGGGGCATGGGGGCGGACACGCCGATCCTGATCATGTCCGGAAATGGCGTCGATCACGGGCTGTTGTCGCTGGCCGCGCAATACGCCGGTGTGCCGACCGTACCGGTGGCCGAGCAGTATTCGCTGATCCACGGCGCCCATGGCCGCCTGCGCCACGCCATCGAACTGGTGCGGCCAAAGATGGCCTATGTTGTCGATGCCGATCAATACGGCGAGGCACTGAAACTGGATGCCCTTGAGGGTGTTGAGATCGTTGCGACCCGCACCGGCGGCACCGATGTCACGGCCTTTGCGGACCTTCTGAAAGGCGATGCGGGCGTCGATGTGGACGCGGGATTTGCCAAGGTGACGCCCGATACCGTCGCCAAGATCCTGATGACCAGCGGGTCGACCTCGAACCCCAAAGGGGTGCTGACCACGCAGCGGATGATGTGCGTCAATCAGACCCAACTCGCCGACAGCCTGCCGTTCCTGCGCGCGCGCCCGCCGCGCATCGTGGATTGGCTGCCGTGGAACCACGTCTTTGGCGGCTCGCATAACTTCAACATGATGCTGGCCAATGGCGGCAGTTTTTACATCGACGATGGCAAGCCGGTGAAGGGCTTGTTTGATCGCACAGTCGAGAACCTGTCGATGGTAACCGGCAGCCTTGTGTTCAATGTGCCCATGGGCTTTGCCATGCTGCTGGAGGCACTGGAAAAGGACGCGGGGCTTCGTCAGCGTTTCTTTGAAGAGCTGGACATGATCTTTTACGCCGGCGCCTCACTGCCGCAGGAGGTCTGGTCGGGTTTCGAGACCATGGCGATGGAGATCAAGGGCGAGGTGCCGTTGATGACCTCTTCCTGGGGGCTGACAGAGACTGCGCCCGCGACGATGATCCAGCAGGAGCCGACGGAAAGCTCGGGCGTGGTGGGTGTGCCGATGACCGGTGTGACCCTGAAACTGATCCCGGATGACGACATGCGCTGCGAAGTGCGGGTCAAGGGACCGAACGTGATGCCCGGTTATTTCGAAGACCCGCAAAAGACCGCCGAGGCCTTTGACGAGGAAGGCTATTTCATCACCGGCGATGCGATGGTGTTCGTGGACAAGGACGACATCAATAAGGGCATGCGCTTTGACGGGCGGATTTCCGAGGACTTCAAACTGCTGACCGGCACCTGGGTGCGGGCGGCGGGCCTCAGGATCGAAATGCTCTCGACACTTGCACCGCTGGCCGCCGATCTGGTGGTGACCGGGCAGGACAAGAACGAGATCGGCGTGATGATCTTCCCCAACCGCGAGGCGATCGAGGCAGCAGGCTTCACGCTGGAGGAAGATGGCGGCGCGCTGGTCTGCCCGCAGCTTCTGTCCGACATCCATCACCGGCTGAACGAGCGCGCAGGTCGCATTTCCGGCTCCTCCACCCGGGTGGTGCGCGCCATTGTGCTGGCCGAGCCGCCTTCGCTCACCGATGCTGAGATCACCGCCAAGGGCAACCTCAACTTCCGCAAGGTGCTGACGCGCCGCGCAGATCTGCTGGAGCGGCTTTATGATGACGCTGCCAGTGGCATTGCGAAACTCTGATAGGAACACAACGATGGTAGATTTTTCCAAGGTCCGTGCGATCGACTTCCACACCCACGCCGAGGAACCCTGCGGCTGCCATGCCGATGACGGCTATGATGAGCTGCAGGCCACCATGGCCAGCTACTTCGGTGCGCCCTGGCAGCATCCGCCCACCGTGCCGCAGACCGCTGCCCATTACCGCGAGCAGAACATCGCCGCGGTGATCTTTCCGGTCGATGCCGAACGCGAAACCGGTTATCGCCGCTACAAGAACGAAGAGGTTGCCGAGCTGGCGGCCGAGAACGACGACGTTCTGATCCCCTTTGCCAGCATCGACCCGCACAAGGGCAAGATGGGCGCCCGCGAAGCGCGCCGCCTGATCAAGGATTTTGGCATCAAGGGCTTCAAGTTCCACCCGACCATGCAGGGCTTCTATGCCAATGACCGTATGGCCTATGACCTGTATGAAGCGATTGCCGAAGAAGGCGGTATCGCCCTGTTCCACACCGGTCAGACCGGCGTCGGCAGCGGTATGCGCGGTGGCAACGGTATGCGGCTGAAGTATTCCAACCCGATGTACATGGATGACGTGGCGGTGGACTTTCCGGACATGAAGATTATCCTCGCGCATCCGTCCTTCCCCTGGCAGGAAGAGGCGCTGTCGGTGGCTCAGCACAAGCCCAACGTCTATATCGACCTCTCCGGCTGGTCGCCCAAGTATTTCCCCGAGATCCTGGTGAAATACTGCAACTCGATCCTGAAGAAGAAGGTGCTGTTCGGATCCGACTGGCCGATGATCACGCCGGAGCGCTGGCTGTCTGATTTCGAGAAAATTGCGATCAAGGACCACCTGCGCGAAGACATCATCAAGGGCAACGCCATGCGTCTGCTCGGGGTCGACTGAGATGGAGATCCCCGCACCAAAGCTGCGCCATGCCTTCCGCCTGCGGGTGGAACTGGGTGCCCCGATTGAAATGGGGCAGGGACGCGCGGGTGTGCGACGGATCATACCGATCATCGGGGGCAAGGCGCTTGGCCCCGATCTGACCGGCGAGGTGCTGAACCTTGGCGCGGACTGGCAGACCATATTCGCCGATGGCGCAGCCCATCTTGATACGCGCTATGCGGTGAAAACCGAGGACGGCGCGGTGATCGAGATCGTCAACGTCGGCAGCCGCCATGGCCCTGCGGATGTTATCGCGCGGCTGGCCAAAGGCGAGGATGTGGACCCCACCAGCTATTACATGCGCACCGCCGCGCGGCTGGAGACCGGCGATGACCGCTATGCTTGGGTCAATCACATGCTCTTTGTCTGCTCCGGTATCCGCCGGGCCTCTGCCGTTGAAATCGACTATTATGCAGTGGAATAACCAATGAAGCCTTTTGCCGCCCCTGTTGAGGACATTCTGTTCACGCTGAACCATGTGGTGGGCACAGCGGATCTGCCGGATTGGGATGCGGAATTCGCATCCGAGATTGCCGGGCATTTCGCGGCCTTTGCCGAAGGTGAGATCGCACCGCTGGATGAACCCGGTGATCTTGAGGGCTGCACGCTGACGGATGGCCGCGTCGCGATGCCCGCTGGCTTCAAGGATCTATACCGATCTTACGCTGAACAGGGCTGGCCGGGCCTCACCATCCCCGAGGAATTCGGTGGCCAGGGCATGGGCGCGATGATGCTGGCGATCACATCCGAGATTTTCTCAGGCGCCAATCATTCCATGCAGATGGTCACCGGGCTGGTTCCGGGGGCTGCGCGCACTTTGACGCGGTTCGGCACGGCGGATCAGCAGGCCCGCTACCTGCCGTCTCTGGCCTCGGGTGAAACGCTGGCGACCATGTGCCTGACAGAACCCGGAGCAGGATCGGACCTCTCGCGCGTGCGCTGCCGGGCTAGCGACGATGGGGATGGCTGGCAGATCACTGGCGAAAAAATCTTCATCTCCGGCGGCGACCAGGACATGAGCGACAAGGTCCTGCATCTGGTCCTCGCGCGAACCTCGGACAACGGGATCAAAGGGCTCTCTCTGTTCCTGTGTCCCTGCACCCGCGCCGATGGCAGCCGCAATGCTGTCACCGTCACCCGGATCGAGGAAAAGATGGGCCTGCATGCTTCCCCCACCTGCCAGTTGGCCTTTGATGGCGCCGAGGCCGAACTGATCGGCGCCGAGGGGCAGGGGCTGATGGCGATGTTCACGATGATGAACCACGCCCGCTCTGATGTTGCGCTGCAAGGCGTGGCCCATGCGGCGCGTGCTTTTGATGTTGCGGCATCCTATGCGGCAGAGCGCCAGCAGGGACGCGGCGCGGATGGACAGCCGGTGACACTGGATGGACACGCGGATGTGCGCCGGATGCTGGATGAGATCGACGCCGGTGCGCTGGGCGCCCGCGCGATTGCCCATCTGGCCTTTGTCACCATGGAGAAGGGCGACAATCCCGATCTGGTGGAATTCCTGACCCCCTTGGCCAAGGTCAGCGGCACCGAAGCCGGTATCCGCGGCGCCGAACTGGGTGTGCAGGTGCTGGGCGGCTATGGGTATCTGCGCGAATACCGGTTGGAGCAGACCTATCGCGATGCCCGCATCACCGCGATCTATGAAGGGGCTAACGGCATTCACGAACGCATGCTGGCGACACGTCTGCTGGGTACACCTCCGGCGGAGGCCTTTGCCGCCTTCATGGCGGCAGAGGGCAAGGAGGCAGAGGCCGTTGCTGCTGCCTTGGAAGGCTGGAACCTTGCGCGAAAACAGTTGCTGGACAACCCTGACCCAACCGCCTTTGCGCATGAATTCTATCTGCTGACCCGCGATACTCTTTTGACGGCGCTGTGGAGCCGGGTTCTGCGGGCCACATCGGCCCATTCGGATCCGGAGCGGCTGACACGGGTCGCCACGCGCCAACTGGAAGTGATTGCCGCAATGCGTCCGGCGCGGCTCGCGTTGCTGGGAGTTGCGCAAACCGCCGGGGCATAACCATCCGGCGCAGGTGAGGAGATCTGCGTCGTCTGGCCGAGGAAATTCACTGTTGAGCAAGGGGAGAAGTAAATAGTTTACTGGTTAAGTAACTTTCCAGGAGGAGACCCGTCGCGCCTGTTTGTGGGTGACGGAGGAAAGACAACAAAGAGGAGGAAATCACATGACACTTAAATCCCGGATTCTGGCGCTGGGCGCCGCCGCGATGATGACGCTTGCCGCGCCACTGGCCGCAGAGAGCTGGAAACCCGATGGAGCGCTGACCATTCAGGTCGGTTTTGGTGCCGGCGGATCGACAGACACCATGGGTCGCGTGCTGGCCAGCGTGATGGAGAAGAACACCGGCTGGGATATCGTGGTCGAGAACAAGCCCGGCGGCGGCGGCGTTGCCATGTTCACCGGCCTGTCGCAGCGCCCTCCGCAGGGCAAGGTCGTTGGCATGGGGGTCAGCATCCCCGTTCTGGTCCAGCTGGTTCAGCGCGGCGATCAGCTGCCGTTTGATGTCGACAGCTTTGATTACCTTGGCACCGTCGCCAAGGCAGAGCTTGCGCTGGTGGCCAGCGCCGATGCGCCCTTTGACGATCTGGAGGGCCTGATCGCCTATTCCAAGGAGCAGGGCCAGCTGGCGGTTGCCACCATGGCACCGCCGCAGGTTCTGATGATGAAGGCAACGACCAAGACCACCGGAGCGGATTTCAACCTGGTGACCGCCGATGGTGGCGCCGAGGTGATGAAGCTGATCCTGGGCGGTCAGGTGCTTGCGGGTTTCGGATCGGGAGAGCAGTTTCCCTATCTTGAATCCGGCGACATGAAGGTGATCGCGGGCGCCAACCAGTCGCGGCTGAGCTATGCGCCGGAGGTCAAGACCTTCGTGGAATCCGGCATCAACGCCTATGTCGATCCGGTGTTCTATCTGGCGACCACAAAAGGCACCGATCCTGCCGCGGCCGAGGCCATCGCGGCCGCGATCGATGAAGCGGTTGCCTCGCCGGAAATGGCTGAAATCGTGCAGAACGCGGTCAAGGGCGCGCCGATCAATATGGGACCCGAGGGCACCCATAAGATGATGACCGACGGTCTGGCAAACGCAGCCGTGTTGTTCGCGAAATAAAACTGCAAACCGCTCTGCGCGTGTTCGCGCGCAGGGCGGTTTCAGAACTTGGGAGGGTTCCATGGGTTTGTCTGCCGACCGTGCTTCGGGCGCGTTCTTTCTTCTGCTTGGTCTTGTGCTCTATTTCCTGGTCATCCCCTCCTATGTGGAGCGGGTCGAAGGGGGAAATCTGTCACCGGATACTATGCCCAATCTGATTTCCATTGTGATCGCCGTTAGTGGCGCGTTCCTGATGCTGAAACCGACCGGTCACCGCACCCAAAGACCGCATGTCTTTGCGATTACAGGCGCCTATGTGGCGGTTCTGGCAGGCGGGATCTATGCGATGTCCGTGTTCGGTTTTGAATATGTCGCCCCGCCGCTGGCGTTTGCGATCATGTGGATGATCGGGGAACGCCGCCCGGCCTGGCTGGCGGCGGGCGTCATCGTCATGCCTGCGCTGATCTGGTTCCTGGTGACCTACGCGCTTGGCCGCGCCTTGCCCTGAGGGAGTAAAATCATGGTGGATTTTTCGACGATCCTGGCAGGCTTTGGCGATGCCTTTTCCCTGATCAACTTGCTGTTCGTCATCTGTGGCGTGATCCTGGGGCAATTCGTCGGCGCGGTGCCCGGCATCGGCCCGATCATGGCCATGGCGATTGCTATTCCCTTTACCTTTGCGCTGGATCCGCTGGTGGCGATTTCCTTTCTGGTCGGGGTCAACAAGGGCGGACTGGTTGGCGGGGCAGTGCCTGCGGTTCTGATGAATACCCCCGGCACCCCCGATGCCGCCGCAACCGCGATGGACGGCTACCCGCTTGCCAAGAAGGGTAAGCCCCTCAAGGCCACCAAGATGGCGCTGTTTTCCTCGGTGACGGGCGATACCTTCAGCGACCTCGTACTGATTACCGTGTCGGCGCCGCTGGCGGTTCTGGCCCTGCGCATGGGCCCGATTGAGATCGCCGCGCTGATGATCTTTGCCTTTTCCGTTCTGGCCGGGCTGATCGGCAATTCCCTCACCAAGGGTATCATCGCAGCGGCGCTGGGATTGCTGGTGGCTTCGGTCGGGACCGATCCGGAGCATTACACACCTAGGCTCATCTTTGGCTATTGGGACCTGTTCGACGGGTTGCCCCTGCCATCAGTTGCGATTGGCATGCTCGCCATTTCGGAAATCCTGCGCCGCATGTCCGATGCCCATGGCAGCGTCCGTTCCGCCATCATCATGGAGGATACCGGCAACCCGGACGACCGTCGGGTGACCTGGGCGGAATACTGGTCCTGTCGCTATACCATGCTGCGCGGTGCCACCATCGGAACCATTTTCGGCGCCTTGCCGGGGATCGGTTCGACCGCTGCCGCCTTCATGTCCTATGCCTTCACCAAGGCCCGCTCAAAAGATCCGCAAAGCTTTGGCAAGGGCAACCTGCATGGCATCGCCGCAGCCGAATCCGCCAATTCTGCGGTTGTCGGCTCTAACCTGATCCCGCTGTTGACGCTGGGCATTCCGGGCAGTGTCAGCGCGGCACTGATCATCAGTGCCTTCATGATCCACGGCATGCAGCCCGGCCCCTTGCTGTTCGAAAATCAGGGGCGGCTTGTCTACGGGCTGTTCGGGGCCATGATCATGGCGAATTTCATCAACCTGTGGATCGGGCAGGTCGGACTGCGGCTTTGGGTCAAAGTGGTGTCGGCGCCGGAGTCCATCATCTTTTCCTCGGCGGTTCTGTTGTGTTTTGTCGGGGTGTCGATGGCGACCAACGGATTGTTCGGCGTTGCGATCATGCTGATCTTCGCGGTGATCGGGTACCTGATGTCCAGTTTCGGCTATCCGCTGGTGATCTTCATCATCGCGTTCTTTCTGGGACCAAGATTCGAGAAATCCATCGCACAATCGCTTGCGCTTACGAACGGGGATCTGACCCAGGTTCTGAAAAGCCCGGTTGCCGTCGCTTTGCTGCTTTTGTCGGTGGTGTCTTTCGTGTGGTTCCTGGCCCGCAGCCGGGAGGCCGAGCTGTGACTATCTGAGCTCGGCCGAAGGTCAGAGCAGCATGAACAGAGGGAATTGCCCAAGAGGGCGGTTCCCTTTTGCTCTTCGAGAGGGAGGCCTACGGCGGTTTGAACGGATGAAGCTTGATCAGAACAGCCGATAGGGTAGGGATTAAAGGGCTGGACCCGGGCGGCGCTGCGGCTGGATTTTACTGGCTCGAACCGCGCAACAGGACCGCAAACCGCATGCCAGGCTATGATAGCAGTATGGGAGAAAGTGGCAGCCCGTAGGGGAATCGAACCCCTCTTTCCAGGTTGAAAACCTGGCGTCCTAACCGATAGACGAACGGGCCACTCTGTGCGTGAGGCGCTATGTACTCAGTCAGGTGAGTGGGCGCAAGAGTGATTTTTGCTCATTTGGGAAGAAATATTCGAGGCGGGTGTTCCGGGTGGTTTCATGGGCAGTTCGCGTCCCCCCAAAAGCGGCGTCAGAAGGCCTGCGCTGCAATTCGGTCAAAGGTTTTCTCCACATTGATATGTCGTGGGCCAACCTCTTCTTTGCGTATCACTCCCCGATTTTCCGCAACGCTTTATGGTTGTCTTGGTTCCGGCTGTGAAAACTGGCCTAAATATCGTTTGAAAGCGGTGCGGGCTAGGCGCTGAGCGTTTTCGGCGCATCGCGCGCGGCCTCTGGGCTTGTGAAGAGAGGCGGGAAGGGTAGGTCAGGCCGCAGTCAGGAGAATCAAGTTTTCGGAAAATCAACATTCTCCTGCGCTGAACCTTCTGCGAAAAACGTAATTTCCGGGCGGGGTTACGTCCGGGTGTGGTCCTTTTTCTGGCAAAAACAGGGGCTGTCGGCAAAAAATCGCCTGTCGCCACCGGTCTTGAAAACGAATGGCGGCTCACTATGAGACCTCATGCCCAATGTTCGTTTTTGTAAAATAAATTCAATTATTTGCATTCATCTTTTGCGGTACGCGTCAGAAGGCGTGCAGGGGGCATAATACGGGGCGGGGAGCCTCGTCCTCAGTCTTTTTTGCGTCTTTTGATCAAGATCAAAAGACTTTTGATCTGCGGTTTGTAAACATCAAAACATCCGCATGTGAAGGCGCGCGAACACATGATGCCGAGCCGGTCTTTTGCGGGCGGAAGATTTTGAAACTTTGAAGCGTATTGCCGGGGGACCCATCATGGCAGATCAAGTGCTCAACCAGACACCCACGTATACAGTGACACACACCTTCAGCACAAATGATGTGACTGGTACCTTCGGTGGGCTGACACAGGGCGATGTCCAAGACGGCGATCCTGCCGTTGTGGATTTTTCCGCCGAACCGGTGATCACCAAAGAGGGCGTCGCGCTGTATCCGGTAAACAGCGAATTTGGCTATAACGTCATTGATTTTGACCAAGCGATTGAAAAAGACTTTTTCGACGATCCGGAATACGAAGAAGGCTTCGTTGGCGATCTGTCCGGTGAGGGCGGAGAGCATCTGGGGCTGGTGGTTTCGAACGCCCCCACCGATGTGTTCCAGACCCCGGCAGTTCACGGCACCTGGCTGGCTGGCCTTGGTGGCAACACGGTCAAAGCCTCGACCGAACACTACGTGGTGATGCAGCAGGTGCTGTCGGATCAGCGTTTCCCCGGTGATCCGGATGCAGAATACCAGCTGGACGATAATCTGTGGATTGTTGGCGGCGAATACGACGGTCAATATGTGGCGGACGTGCTGCCTCAGGTCGGCGATGTAAACGGCGACGGTGTACTGGATCTGAAGGATGTGCTGGAGCCCAATGAAGCCACCATTCAGGAAAACATCGCGGTCGGTAACGACTATTCGGTGACGCTGAAGGATGACGGCAAGCTGCTTTATCGTTGGGGCAATACCATCAAGAAGCCGAACGATGTGCGCATCGAGGCCGAGTTGCCTTTGCCGGACGAATGGTCGACCCCGGATGCCGACAATGATGATCTGATCCCGCTGTTCCAGATCACCCAGGCCGAGCTGGTCACCCGTCACACGATCACCAACAACCCGAATGACCAGATCCGCCCCGAGGATTTCGAGAACGAATCCGCCATTGGCCAGCTGCCCACCTATGAAATCCTTGAGGATGGCAAATGGGTTACCACCGATGACTACTATGGCGGTGATGGCACGCTTTATCCGGCAGGCACCGTTCTGAAAGATCCGGCGCTGGCTGCGGCGGCGCAAGGCTCGACCCTGGATCAGATCGGCGCCATGTCGGAAGATCTGGAAGAGGGCTATACCAACGCCTGGTACACCACCATGGATCGCGAGCCTTTTGAGGCGGTGCTGAATGAAGATGGAACCGAGTACATCGTCGGGCCCCGCTGGCGCCTGCAGCCGGATAAATACGGTCAGGATCTGCCCAGCGTCGTCATCCCGACCGACCCGAGCCTGGAGCCGCCGACCACCAACGATCAGGTGAAATACGAAGTCGGCGAAGACACCCAGACCGTGATCAACCTTCTGGACTGGGAATTCCCCGTATCGCCGCTGGCGATCAGTGCTGGCTGGCAGAACAACGCGGGTTCGGTGTCGATCAACGGTCTCAACATGACCAACAATTTCGACGTGGCCTTCTACGTCAAAGGCGATATCAAGCCTGCGACGCTTTATGACACCCAGCTGGTCATGAGCTATGAAGAAGTCACCATCAACGGCAAGGGTGTAGGTGTTTCCGGTTCCGCCGGGGACGACACTCTGGTCGGCCAGGGCGGCAACACCATGACCGGCGATGACGGCGATGACCTGTTCGTTCTGTCCTATGGTGTCACCAACGACTATTCGAAGATCGTCAGCAGCACTGTCACCGACTTCCAGCAGGGAGAGGATGTTCTGGGACTGATCGATCTCAGCGTCACAGACGTCAACTTCAAGGATGTGGTATCGCAAAGCGTCGAAGGTGACGGTTTGCACGTCAGCCTCGGCGATTACGAGATCGCAACGCTGAGCGGCGTCACCTCCGAGCTGGAATTGGAAGATTTCCTGCTGATCAACCGCAGCAGCGATACAGCCGTGACCGGAACGAACGATGATGATTACATTGTTGGCGATGATTTCGATAACGTTCTGGTCGGTTTGGCTGGTGACGACACAATCTTGGGTCTTGGTGGTGATGATGAACTCATCGGCAACCGTGGCGCGGATTCGCTTGACGGCGGTGCAGGTGACGATCTGTTTGACAGTGGCACTGGTGCGGATGTTCTGATCGGCGGCACTGGCACGGATACGGCAACCTATGCGACTTCAATCAGAGGTGTGACCGTCAATCTTGAGAACGGAACTGGTGTGGGCGGTAAGGCGGATGGTGACACCCTGACCGGAATCGAAAACGTTATCGGGTCCAATGCTGCAGATACGCTGATCGGTTCAGACGACGAGGGCAATACTCTGAACGGCCGCAGCGGAGACGACCTGCTTGAAGGCGGCGGCGGCTGGGACCTGCTGATCGGCGGTGACGGCGCAGATACGCTGGACGGCGGTAACGGCACTGACCGCGCTTACTATGTGGACTCTGCCGAAGCTGTAACTGTGGATCTCGAGGCGGGAACCGGTATCGGTGGTGAAGCGGAAGGTGATGTTCTGATGAACGTCGAAGCCGTGACCGGCTCGCTGTTCGATGACCGGCTGATCGGGGACGCGGAGGATAATAATCTGATTGGCCGACTGGGTTCGGATGTGCTGATCGGCAACGATGGTGCCGATGATCTGGTAGGTCGTCTGGGTGAGGATACTCTGCGGGGCGGTGCTGGAAGCGACACCCTCGACGGTGGCTGGGCGAACGATCGTCTTGGCGGTGGCGCAGGGGACGATTTGCTGAAAGGCGGCGGCGGAGACGACGTTCTGCACGGTGGTCTGGGTGCCGATACCATCTACGGTGAGGCCGGTGATGACACCTTCCTGTTCAACCGGGGCAGCGATGTGCTTGACGGTGGTTTGGGCGATGACCGGGCTGAGTTCGATGGGGTCGAAGCTGACTTTACCGTTGTGGACAACGGCTCTGGCTCTTGGGAAGTTACCGATAACGCCACTGGCCATGTCGATACGCTGACCAGCATCGAGACCCTGGTCTTTGACGATGTGCTGATCCTGGCGTGAGCCTGAACAGATAGTGACTGGAAGCGGCCGTGGACCTTTGGGTTTGCGGCCGTTTCTCTTTTCGGAGTGCCTGAATTGGCCACCGGGGCCGACATCCTCACGGCGCAGAGATCGTCAGGGGCTGATGGGGCCCTGCCTTGGCTTTGTGAAAGGCATTACTACGCACATGCGGATCTGAACGCAGTTGGGCGCAAATCAGTGAATACCACGACAAACCAGGCGGTAAATTTTCGCTATTCAGGAAGGGAAAAGTGGCAGCCCGTAGGGGAATCGAACCCCTCTTTCCAGGTTGAAAACCTGGCGTCCTAACCGATAGACGAACGGGCCACTCTGTGTGTGAGCGGTGTTTAGATATTCCCGTCAGTTGCCGCAAGCGAAAAAACGGGGTTTCAGCGAAAATATTTCCCTGTCGGAAAAAGCGCCCTTCAGGACGCTGGCGCGGCGTCCTCCAGGCGCAATTGCGGGCTTTGACGACCGCCCCAGGTGTTGATCTCCAGCCGTCCGGCAAAGTGGAACCGGGCGCCGCCATGATCCAGCAGCCGGGGGCCAAGGTCGGTGTCGAAGGCGCCGAAACAGATGGCGTCAATGCCGCTGCTCAGCCCGTCGCTCAGCGACAGTTTCAGATGCGATTCTCCGACCCGTTTGGCAAAGCGGACCTCAAGATCGGGAAAGGCATAGCGCGGGGCAGGGGCCCCGGCGCCGAAGGGGCCGGCCTGTTCGATCTGCTCGATCAGGTTGATCGAGGCGGCGCCGGGCATCAGCATCCCGTCGAGCTTCACATCCGCAGGGCCAAGGTCCCCGGCGCCTTGTTTAGCCAACAGATCGCCCAGCCGCGCCATCGCCTCTTCGAGTTTATCCCGCGCGACGGTCAGACCGGCGGCCATCTTGTGCCCGCCGCCCTTGATCAATTGGCCTTCGCTGGCCAGCCGCTGGATCGCTGCGCCCAGATCGATGCCGCTGACCGAGCGACCTGATCCCTTGCCCTCGTCTCCGTCCAGACCGATGACCACCGCCGGACGGCCTGCGGCTTCTTTCAGGCGCGAGGCGACGATGCCGACAACGCCCGGGTGCCAGCCTTCGCCCGCGGCCCAGACCAGCGGTGCGTCCAGCCCGCGCGCCTCCGCCTGCTCAAGTGCGGCAGCGCGCACGGCGTTTTCGATGTCGCGGCGTTCGGTATTGAGCTGGTCAAGGCGTTCGGCCAGCGCGGCGGCCTCATGCGGGTTGTCGCTGGCCAGAAGACGCGCGCCCAGATCCGCCTTGCCGATGCGCCCGCCGGCATTGACCCGCGGTCCCAGCAAAAAGCCGAGGTGATAGGTGGAGGGCGCCGAATCCATGCGGCTGACATCAGCCAGCGCCACCAGGCCCACGCGTTTGCGCGCGGCCATGACCTTGAGCCCCTGACGCACCAGCGCCCGGTTGGCGCCGATCAGCGGCGCCACATCCGCCACCGTGGCAAGGGCGACAAGATCCAGAAGGGCCATCAGGTCCGGTCCGGTGCCAAGACCCTTTTCCCGGGCCTGCCGTCGCACCTCGACCAGCATCAGAAACACCACGCCTGCAGCGCAGAAATAGCCCAGATCCCCGTCTTCATCCTGCCGGTTCGGGTTCACCACCGCCACGCAGTCGGGCAGGGTTTCGCCGCCTAGGTGGTGGTCCAGCACGATCACATCGGCGCCCTTGGCCGCTGCGATCGGTCCATGGGACAGCGTGCCACAATCGACGCAGACGATCAGATCGTGATCGCGCGCCAAGGCGGACATGGCGGCGTCGTTGGGGCCGTAACCCTCGTCGATACGGTCAGGGATATAGAGTGTTGCATCCTGCCCCATGGCCCGCAGCCAGACCAAGAGAAGCGCCGCAGAGCTGCCACCGTCGACATCGTAATCGGCAAAGATGGCAATGCGCTGGCGTTGCTCGACCGCCTCCAGGAACCGGGCGGCGGCTGTTTCCATGTCCTTCATGCGCCGGGGATCGGGCAGCAGGTTCTTCAAGGCGGGGGTCAGGAAGCCGGTTGCCTCATGGGCGGGAACGCCGCGCCGCGCGAGGACCTGACAGACGGCGGCGGGCAGGCCTGTCTGCTGAGCCATGGCCTCGGCCGCGCGTTCCAGATCGATGCCCGGACCCAGCCAGCGCCGTCCGGTGAGTGACTGTTCAACCCCTAGAAAGCTCACGCATCTCTCCCATGCAGGAAGGCCGGGCCCTGCGGACCCGGCCCTTTGAAAGTTTAATCCGACCGAGCCGTCGCGCCGCTGCGCTCGGGCCTGACAGTTGGCTGGATCAGCCCTGTGCCTCAACCGGAGTGCGGTAGGACATGCGGCGGACCGAACCGGTTTTCGACCGCATCAGCAGGGTGGTGGTTTCCAGCCAGCCCGGCTCGCGCTTGATGCGCGGCAGCAGCGAGCCGCCGGTAACGCCTGTGGCGGCAAAGATCACGTCCTGCGTGACCATCTCGTCGCGGGTGTAGACGCGGTCCAGGTCGGTGATGCCAGCTTTGGCGGCGCGGCCCTTTTCGTCATCGTTGCGGAACAGCAGACGACCAAAGATCTGACCACCCATGCATTTCAGCGCCGCAGCGGCCAGAACACCCTCGGGGGCGCCGCCTTGGCCCATGTACATATCGATGCCGGTCACTTCGGATTCGGCGCAATGCATGACGCCGGCCACGTCACCATCGGTAATCAGGCGGATCGAAGCGCCGGTTTCACGCACTTCGGCGATCATCGCTTCGTGGCGGGGGCGTTCCAGAATGCAAACGGTGATGTCCGACGGCGCGCATCCCTTGGCCTTAGCCAGCGCCTCGACCCGTTCACGCGGGGACATATCCAGCGAAACGACGCCTTCGGGGTAGCCCGGGCCGATGGCCAGCTTGTCCATATAGGTGTCGGGCGCGTGCAGCATCGAGCCGCGCGGCCCCATGGCGATCACGGTCAGCGCGTTGGGCATGTCCTTGGCAGTCAGGGTGGTGCCTTCGAGCGGGTCCAGCGCGATGTCCACGCCGGGGCCATTGCCGGTGCCGACCTCTTCGCCGATGAACAGCATCGGAGCCTCGTCCCGTTCCCCTTCGCCGATAACGACGACGCCTGCGATGTCCAGGAGGTTCAGCTGTTCACGCATGGCGTTCACGGCGGCCTGGTCGGCAGCTTTTTCGTCGCCGCGCCCGATCAGCGAGGCAGAGGCCAGTGCGGCCTGTTCGGCGACCCGGGCCAGGCCCAGAGACAGCATGCGGTCGTGAAAGGGGGCGTCAGAGCTGGTCGAGGTCATACTCAATAATCCTGTGTCAATCCGTATGGGTTGCTTGTCGATACCCCGCGCAGGGCGCTGCGGGCAAGGGATGATCGCGCGGATTGGACCAGTTCCGTGGCCATTCCGCGCGGTATTTCATGGTTCTGCCTTCTGGATGAGGGCAGGGCGTCGCCTCAGAGTTCTTCGATACGCAGGGCCACAGGCGCGCCATCGACGACGCCTGTGGCTGCCAGACCGGCAAGGGCATCGTCCAGCATGGCGCTGGTGCATTTGTGGGTCACGATCAGAACCGGGGCGATGGTTTCGGAATGGCCGTACTGGCGCATCCGGTCGATAGATACGCCAGCATCGCCAAGCGCCGCGGCAACCTTGGCCAGGGCACCGGGTTTGTCCTGAAGCGCCATGCGCAGATAATAGGGCGCGGGCAGGCCGGACATGGCCGAGGGCGCCTCCTGCAGGGTGGCGGCGGGCTGACCAAAGGTAGCAATGCGCAGACCCCGCGCGATATCGCAGATATCGCCGAGCACGGCGCTGGCGGTCGGACCCTCGCCGGCACCGGGGCCGCGCAGTACGATCTGATCGACGGCATCGCCTTCGATCACCACCATGTTGGTGCCACCTTCCAGCTGCCCCAGCGGCGAATTCGCGGGCACCAGGCAGGGGGCCATGCGCTGTTCCAGCCCGCGGGCCGAGGTCTGCGCGACGCCCAGAAGCTTGATCCTAAAGCCCATGTCGGCGGCGTGGCGGATGTCTTCGATGGCGATCCGCTGGATGCCTTCCAGTTGCACATCGTCAAAGGCCGGTTTGGTGCCAAAGGCAATCGCGGCAAGCAGCGCCAGTTTATGCCCGGCGTCGATGCCGCCCACGTCCAGCGTCGGGTCAGCTTCGAGATAGCCCAGATCGTCGGCCTCTTTGAAGACCGTTTCATAGGGCAAGCCGGAATGCTCCATCCGAGTCAGGATGTAGTTGCAGGTGCCGTTCATCACGCCCATGACGCGGGTGATTTCGTTGCCGGCAAGGCCCTCGGTAAGGGATTTGATAACCGGGATACCGCCTGCGACGGCGGCTTCGAAACGGATCACGCGGCCTGCGGCCTCGGCCTGTTCGGCCAGAGCCTGACCGTGGATCGCCAGCAGCGCCTTGTTTGCGGTGACAACGTCCTTGCCAGCGGCCAGCGCCGCCTCGGTCGCCTCTTTGGCAGCGCCTTCGTGTCCGCCCATCAGTTCGACAAAAACGTCGATATCGTCGCGTTTTGCCAACGCCACGGGATCGGTTTCCCAGGCATAGGAGGACAGCGAAACGCCGCGATCCTTGGTCGCGTCACGGGCTGATACAGCGGTGATCACAACAGGGCGGCCTGTGCGCGCCTCCAGCAGTTCGGCCTGGCGGCGGATGATTCTTACCACGCCGACGCCGACCGTGCCCAAACCTGCAATCCCAAGGCGAAGCGGCTCTGTCATAGCTGGAGATCCTTTGTCACATAATCTTTGCCCCGCCTTAGCGGGTTCGGCGCAGCGGTGCAACGGCGCCGGACCGAGTGGCGCCGGAAAGCGGTCTCAGAAAATGGAAAGGGTGGCGTCAGAGGCGCAAATGGCTCAGTTCTGCGCCTTCCTGAGCTCTTCTGCCCGGGCCTGCAGGCGCGCGGTGCGGGCCGCCATCTCCTGCTCTAGATCGCTGCTTTGCTCTTCGGGGACCGGCAGAGGGGTAACCAACTGGTCTACGGGCAGGAGCGGCGGATAACTGGCCGAGCGCATATCCGGCGACAGTCTGTCCTCGATTTCCGGCACCCGGGTACAGGCCGCAACCGCGATGACTGCAGACAGCAGGCCAAGAAGGGAGATATGGGTAAGGCGCAGAGGCATCATCGGTTCACGGAGAGTTGAAGCATCAGGCGGGTCCTTCTCGCTTACGTGTGGCTCCTTGATGCACAATTGCAGACAAGGGCACAAGCGGGGCTTTTATCTGAACAAATGTTCAGTTAGCTTTAAACGCATGGCACGTACTCAAGGCTCACACTCCGATATCACCGGTCCGCGCATTCAGTCGGCGGCGCTGCGGCTGTTTGCACAGCATGGCTACGCCGCCGTGTCGATGCGCCAGATCGCAGCAGAGGTCGGGGTGCAGGCCGGGGCGCTTTATAACTATACGCCCGACAAGCAAAGCCTGCTGTTCAGCCTGATGCAGCGCCACATGAGTGAGTTGATGGAGGCTTGGCAGGCGGATCCAGCGGTGGAGGACGCGCTGGGGGAGTTGGAACGTTTCGTGCGCTTTCACATTCGCTTCCATATGGAGCGGCCAGACGCGGTCTTCATCGCCTACATGGAGCTGCGCAACCTGTCAGATCAGAACTTCGCCGTCATCGAAACCATGCGCCGCAACTATGAGGACGCGCTAGAGGCGGTGCTGAAGCAAGGCGTGGAGGAGGGTGTGTTCCGGATCCCTGACACCAAGATCGCAACGCTGGCGGTGATCGCGATGCTGAATGGTGTCATGACCTGGTATCGCACCGGCGGCCGCCTGTCGTTGCAGGAGGTCGAGACGATCTACTGGGACATGGTGCGCAAGGCCGTCGCGGCCTGATCCGCCGGTTTGGCCTGCCCCCGGATGGATCGGAGGCAGGGTAGGGGCCGGGCTTAGTGCGCCGGTTTGATGAAGGTGCCGTTGTTCAGATCGCGGAAGGCCTGACGCAGCTCGGCCTGGGTATTCATCACGATCGGGCCATGCCAGGCCACCGGCTCTTCGATCGGCGCGCCGGAAATCAGCAGGAAGCGCAGACCTTCGGGACCGGCCTGAACGGTGATCTCTTCGCCAGTGCCAAAACGCACCAGCGTGCGGTCGCCGGACATGTCGCGGATGTGCAGTTCTTCGCCTGCGACTTCTTTTTCCAGCAGAACACCCTGTGGGCGGGATGCATCCACAAAGGCGCCTTGACCTTCGAAGACATAGGCAAAGGCGCGGCGGTAGGTGTCGATCTTGAAGGTCTTCTTGACCCCAGCAGGCACGAAGATATCGAGATACTGCGGGTCTGCGGCGATGCCATCCACCGGGCCGGTCTTGCCCCAGAACTCTCCTACGATGACTTTGACGCGGGTGCCGTCATCGTCGATGATCTCGGGGATCTCCTTGCCTTCGACATCCTGATAGCGCGGATCGGTCATCTTTTGGCTGGAGGGCAGGTTGCCCCACAGCTGAAAACCGTGCATCTGGCCGTTGATGTTTCCCTTGGGCATCTCCTGGTGCAGGATACCGGATCCCGCGGTCATCCATTGCACGTCACCGGCGCCCAGCGTGCCGGTGTTGCCCAGCGAGTCGCCGTGCTCCACGGTGCCGGAGAGCACATAGGTGATGGTCTCGATGCCGCGGTGGGGGTGCCAGGGAAAGCCGCGCATATAGTCCTGCGGGTGCTCATTGCGGAAGTCATCGAACAGCAGGAACGGATCCAGTTCGCTGGGGTCATGAAATCCAAAGGCCCTGTGCAGCTTTACACCGGCGCCTTCCATGGTCGGCATGGCGTTGCGGGTCTCGACAATCGGTCTGATGGACATTTGGAGTCTCCTGGCCTTTTCGCTTTGATGTACAGATAGAGGGGTTTGGGCTGCCCGCAAATCACGATGGTGGGAGAGGCACTGTGCGCAAATGCGCAATACCGGCCCGCCGAGGGTCGCATTGCATCGCAGGGCTGTTCGCCTGCGCCATTTCAGGCTATGCCGCGCTAGAGCACAGTGCAGGAGACAGGCGCATGAATGACGAGGTGGTGGCAAAGATCGAGGCATCCGGTCCCCGGCGTGTCATGGGAGTAGGGATGCTGGCTTCGGTGGGGGTTATCCTGATCTACGTGGCCTTTTCCACGCCGCCCTCGGCAGCCTGGCTGGTGTTTCTTCTGGTGGTTGGCTGCGCCGCCCTGTGGCTGGCGGTGCGCATGTGGCAGGCGACGGCCTATCGGATCGAGCTCACTGAAGAGGTGTTGCGCTGCACGGACGGGACCGAGATTGCACGGGTTGCGGATATCGAAACCATCGATCGCGGTTTCTTTGCCTTCAAGCCTTCGAACGGGTTTCTGATGCGCCGGAAAACCCCGGGTTCCCGCGCCTGGATGCCAGGCCTCTGGTGGCGCATGGGGCGCCGGATCGGGATTGGTGGGGTGACGCCGGGCTCGCAAAGCAAGGCTATGTCGGAAATCCTGGCGGCCATGATCGCCCGGCGCGATATGGGTGCTGACCTAGAGGGCTGAGCGCGCTGACACAGAGCGCGCGTTCTCTCCTGTTGTTATCTGACTAACCCGTTCCGGCCAGAGGCGGGTTCAGAGGCCCATCGAATTGTCGTTATGGCTGTTGCCGTTGGCCTTGTCTTCGACAAAGACGACCTGCGGCGCAAAACGCGGGCGGGTGAAGACGAAATTGTTGATGTCCATCGTCGGAATGCCGATGCGGAAGGCCGGTTCCACTGTGTTGTTGGTTTCCACCAGGATCACGCGCTCCTGATCGGGCATCGACGGCAGATCGTCCTTAACCAGATGGATGGTGGCATCGGTCCATTCCTCGTAGCCACCACCGCGCACTTTGGACCAGTCCACGTAATAGCTTTGGTCTGCTTCATCCCAGCGCACGACAGATACCCGCATTCCAAGCGAGCTGTCACCGCGGATCAGCAGCCCGGCCATGGCGTACATACTGTCCAGATAGGTGTCGTTGATATAATTGGTCTCGCGCGAGATCAGGTCTGAGATCGTGTAGGCCGCCTTCAGGTTCATGCTTTCCTGCCGGAAGGCATCAAAGAAGGTGTAAAAGGCCGCAAAGGTTCCCAGAAGAAGCGGCGCATAAAGCGCGAATTCAACCGAGACCGAGCCTTCGCTGTCGCGACAGAAGGATTTCAGGCGGTGACGCAGGGCTTTGAACATGGCTTACCTCGGTTCCTGAACGAAGGCTGACGCGGCAAAAAGGCTGACACGGCCGTCCGCATCCTTGCCCAGATCTCCGCCCAACCCCCAATCGGAGAAAATCGGACGGAATTTCATGCAGGCGCGGATCAGCATCAGCTCGTTGGACTGCCCGTTTGTGAATGTGCGCACTGGCTGCACGTCTTCGATGCGGCTGACGCAGTCGGGTTCGGGGTTGATGCCGGTCCAGTTAAAGGGGTCCTGGCTGACCATCTCCAGACGCAGGGAGGTGGCGCAATTCTCGATGAAGCCCGACAGGGCGCATACACGGTCGCGGATTGCGTCATGTTGCGCTGGCTCACCCGTTGAAAGGCGCAGCTCGCGTACCGTCTGATCCAGTGCCCGCTCCAACTGCGACTGGCGGATATTGACCAGACCCAGCTCAACGGTGGACATCAGGATCATCAGGAAGGCCGGGATGATGATGGCGAATTCCAGCGTGGCGCTGCCGTCGTCCTGACGGCGGAAACGCGTAAGGGCGGTATGCATGTGGCGGATCATTGGGTCAGCCTCAGCTGGCGGATGGAGGTGGCGATCGAGGCAAAGGCCTCGGAGATTTCCAGCCCGTCCACATCAAAGAAATGTGCGGGCGAGCTGGCGCAATCTTCCAGCACGCGGGTCCCGTTGCGCGGTGCTTCGAAGCCAACGGTGTAGATCATCACGCCCTTGTCCCGGGTGCGGTCGCAGATATTCTTGGTGTGCTGGTCTTTGGCTACGCGATTGTGGAAATACGTTCCGGCATTGTACCAGTCTGCCCAGGCGCTGGAACTGAACTCGTAGTTGTAGCGCGCGTTCCATGCGAGCGAGGCCCGTGCAAAAAGCTCATGGTACTTCAGCTGCACGGCTGTACCGGGCTCCGCCTCATCTCTGCAGTTGTAGGGATTGCCGTAGTAGTAATCGCATACAGTATGGGTGCCATTGCCGTAGGGGTGGTCGTACCAGTCGTTCTTGTGCGGCCAGTAGTAATTTTTCGTGCCATTGGAGTGGTAGACGGAGTAGCGCCCAGTTTCAGCGTTGTACCAGACATCTGACATGGTGCTGCGGCGCGAAGGGTTGATCATGTATTGGTTTGTGTTCTCGCCGTCGGACATCAGAATGATGATTTTCAGGGTGTCACCGTTGTTGTACTCGGTCGGGCGGTTCAGAAACTGCGCTTCGATCTCGCCATCGTCAATCAGTGAGTTGACAACCGGCCTCGCGGTCGGGTCCAGCAGGGCAGAGCCCCATTTCATGCCGATATCGATCGAGGTATTGCCCCAGGCTGTCAGCCCGTCGATGTAATTGTGCAGGGTGGTCGGATCGTTGGTGAAGGGCAGGATGGCCGATCCGTCACGTGTCGGGCAGACCGGGCGGGCGATCATGTTCTCAGAATAGGTGAACGGGTCGAAATGCGCTGTGCGCTCCAGCCGCTCGGCCGGGTCCAGCGTTGTCTTGGCGTATTGATCGTAGACGAAGTTCACGCAGTGCGAGTAGTTCCATTCGCTTGCCGGAAGGTCATCGAAGCCTGCGTTGTACTTGCTCAGAAGCGCTTCGCCCGCGTTGACTTGGGTGGCATAGGGAATGATCGAGATCGACAGGTTGTCGGTGTTGGTGTTCTGGGTGATCTGATCGATGAAACTATGCGCGGCGGACTTGAGGTTGATCAGCCGCCGGTTCGAGTTCATTGAGCCGGAGATATCCAGCACCATGGAAATCTCTACGCTGCCGATGGTCTCTTCGGCGCGCGAATTGGCGTACATCGGCATGTCACCGCCACCAGAGAACTTCAGCAGGTGGGCATTGAAGGTCGTGTTGATTGTGCTTTCGACACTTTTGTAGCCAAGACCCTGCGACACCTCAGGCGGCTGATAGTATTCTTCCATGCCGGCTTTGCTCAGGTAGTCCTGCACCACCACTTCGGGGGCCAGTGGCTGATCCAGATCGGCGGCGGCCAGCACCGCGCGGTCCAGCGTGTATTGCAGAACGGTGCGGTCGCGCTCCATCCGCATCAGGTCGATCCCGATGCCGCCAACGGCCAGCATCGCCAGAAAGAAGAAGATGGTCGGCGCGGCCATGGCACCGCTGTCGTCCCGTGCAAAGGCGCGCATCCGGGCCATCTGCCGGGTCAGGACGTCCTTACTGATATCTTTTGCGGCTCTGCGACGCACACTCATATTACACATCCCCTATGCCCGTTCTGTTTCGGACGACGGTCTTCGGCTTTTGGTGGCTGGCGTTTATGATTGCTTGGGGAAGATGGCGGAAATGGGGCGCGACAGGGGTAAAACCTTAACAATTGTTACCATCCGCTTAATCAATACTAGGTGAGGGGCGGTAGATTGTTTCGGTTTGGGAAAAAGTTCCTGCGCGGAGGAATATCGAATCACTGACCAAAAGGTGTCGAGCTGATTCTTTTGGGTGGGAATGGTCAAAAAGGTCGCATGCCTTAAACATCCGTGCATAGAGTTGCCTTAAGTTTCATCACGAGTCGCCCAGAAAGCACGGAGAAGCGAGCATGAGCAGCCAGAACGAACCCAGTTTCCGCGAGAGCGTCGATTTGATGTTCAACCGGGCGGTCTCCATCATGGACCTGCCGCCGGGGCTTGAGGAAAAGATCCGGGTTTGCAACGCGACCTACACGGTGCGGTTTGGCGTGCGCCTGCGCGGCAAGATTCATACCTTCACCGGCTATCGCTCGGTCCACTCCGAACATATGGAGCCGGTCAAGGGCGGTATCCGTTATGCCATGGGCGTCAATCAGGACGAGGTCGAGGCGCTGGCGGCGCTGATGACCTATAAATGCGCCCTGGTCGAAGCGCCCTTTGGCGGCTCCAAGGGCGGTCTGTGCATCGATCCGCGCGAATACGAAGAGCACGAGCTGGAGCTGATCACCCGCCGTTTTGCCTATGAGTTGGCGAAACGCGATCTGATCCACCCCAGCCAGAACGTTCCGGCGCCCGACATGGGCACCGGTGAACGCGAAATGGCCTGGATTGCCGACCAGTATGCGCGCATGAACACCACCGATATCAACTCTCGTGCCTGCGTCACCGGCAAGCCCCTCAATGCTGGCGGGATCGCTGGCCGGGTCGAGGCAACGGGGCGCGGCGTGCAATACGCCCTGCGGGAGTTCTTCCGCCACCCCGAGGATATTGCCAAGGCGGGCCTGTCGGGCCCCCTCGATGGCAAGCGCGTCATTGTGCAGGGGCTTGGCAACGTGGGCTATCACGCCGCCAAGTTCCTGAGCGAGGAAGATGGTGCCCTCATTACCGGGATCATCGAACGCGACGGTGCCCTGCACCGCGAAGAGGGGCTGGACGTGGAGGCCGTGCGCAACTGGATCGTCAAGCATGGCGGCATCTCCGGGTATCCCGACGCCACCCATACCGCCGATGGTGCCGCGCTTTTGGAGCAGGACTGCGACATCCTGATCCCGGCAGCGCTGGAAGGTGTCATCAACATGTCCAATGCAGCCCGCATCAAGGCGCCGCTGATCATTGAGGCCGCCAATGGCCCGGTCACCGCCGGTGCGGATGAGGTGCTGCGCGACAAGGGTACGGTGATCATTCCCGACATGTACGCCAACGCGGGCGGCGTGACGGTCTCTTACTTTGAATGGGTCAAGAACCTCAGCCACATCCGCTTTGGCCGTATGCAGCGCCGTCAGGAAGAGGCGCGTCACCAACTGGTGGTGGACCAGATGGAGAGCCTGAGCGAGGCGCTGGGCAAGACTTGGTCGCCAAGCCCGGATTTCAAACAGAGGTATCTGCGCGGTGCCGATGAGCTTGAGCTGGTGCGTTCCGGCCTCGATGATACCATGCGTATCGCCTACCAGTCGATGCGCGAGGTCTGGCATGACCGCGACGACGTGATGGATCTGCGCACTGCCGCCTATCTGGTCTCGATCGAAAAAGTCGCTGCTAGCTACCGCGCCAAGGGGCTGTAAGGGGCATTTCTCGCAAAGAGCTGATCGCAATCTTGCGGCGGGCCCTGTGCCCGCCGTTTCTGTGTGTGAGAGGCTTGCTGATGAGGCTACGGCAGTGTGGGAATTTGCACCTTGGTCCAGTTGCGTCACGATCTGTCGTATTGAGGACTAGACAGAACTGCCCAGAAAGGGTGCATTGCGGCCAGTGCGATGCGCGGTTCCGGGGCTTTCTGTCGAAAAAGGGGTAGGAGCCGCCCAGTAAAATCGCTAGCACTACGATAGAGCCTGCGGCGCCATACATGCGCAGCGAGGGCGGGACTGAAAGGTGGAGGTCACAGATGCGGTTTTCGGGTTGGCGGGTGCTGAAGGAAGGGCTGACCGGCAACAAGGGCTGGCGTCCGCATTGGCGCGATCCCGAGCCCAAGCGCGAATATGATGTGATCATCATCGGCGGCGGTGGCCACGGTCTGGCGACGGCTTACTATCTGGCCGCTGAGCACGGTATTACCAACGTCGCGGTGCTGGAGCGTGGTTATATCGGCGGTGGCAACGTAGGGCGCAACACCACCATCGTGCGCGCCAACTACTACCTTCCGGGCAACTCCGAATTCTACTCTCACTCCCTGCGCCTGTGGGAAAGCCTGGAGCAGGAGCTGAACTATAACGCGATGATGTCGCAGCGTGGGATCATCAACCTGTTTCACAACGACGGCCAGCGCGATGCCATCGTGCGGCGCGGCAACTCCATCGTCAATCAGGGCGACGATGCCGAGCTGCTGGATCGCGAAGGCGTGCGCCGCATGGCGCCTTTCCTGAACTTCGACAACAACCGCTTTCCGATCATGGGCGGTCTGCTGCAGCGCCGGGCCGGCACTGCGCGCCACGATGCCGTGGCCTGGGGATTTGCCCGTGGCGCCGATATGCGCGGGGTCGATCTGATCCAGAACTGCGAAGTCACCGGTATCGACGTTGAAAACGGACGCGTCACGGGGGTGCAGACCGCGCGCGGGCCGATCCGGGCCAAGAAGGTCGCGATGGCTGCCGCCGGGCGCTCCGGTCAGGTGGCGGCAATGGCGGGGCTGACCCTGCCGATCGAAAGCCACGTCTTGCAGGCCTTCGTTTCCGAAGGGGTGAAGCCGATCATCGACAACGTCATCACCTTTGCCGAGGGGCATCTGTATATCAGCCAGTCCGACAAGGGCGGGCTGGTCTTTGGCAGCTATCTTGATTTCTACAGCTCTTATGCGGCGCGGGGGAACCTGCCGATGGTGGAACACACTATGGAAACCTGCATGGCCATGGTGCCTGCGGTGGGCAAGGCACGGCTTTTGCGCAGCTGGGGCGGCATCATGGATATGACGCCGGACGGATCGCCCATCATCGACCATTCGCCCATCGACGGGCTCTATCTCAATTGCGGCTGGTGCTACGGCGGCTTCAAGGCAACGCCGGGCTCCGGAAATGTCTACGCGCATCTTATTGCCACCGACCGCCCGCATGGCGCGGCAACCCGGTTCAAACTGGATCGTTTCCGCACCGGCGTCGGACTCATGGATGAGGAGGGGACCGGTGCTCAGCATAACCTGCATTGACCCCGCGACGCGCCGAACAGCGGCAACACAGATGAACGGAATACGGATCAGAACCACGGGAGAGCGGCAGTCATGAGGATCACCTGCCCGAATTGCGGAGAGCGGGACCGCCGCGAATTCTACTATCGCGGTGCGGCGCTGGAGCAGCCCGCAGCGGATGCGGATCTGGACGTCTGGCACCAGCACGTGAACCTGCGGGAAAACCCGGCAGGCCCGCTGGAAGAGCTTTGGTATCACGAAATGGGCTGCGGCGCCTGGTTGAAGGTGCTGCGCAATACCGCAAGCCATGAGATCCTTGAGGTGACACTGGCCTCGGACGCGGGTCTGGGAGGTGCGGCATGAGTATGAGATTGCCCGGCAAGGGGCTGGTCGAGGGCGCAAAGCCGGTCACCTTCTCCTTCAATGGTCGCCACATGATGGGGCTCGAAGGGGACACGCTGGCTTCGGCCTTGCTGGCCAATGGGGTGCATCTGGTGGGCCGGTCGTTCAAATACCACCGCCCGCGTGGCATCCTCACCGCTGGCAGTGAAGAGCCGAACGCGCTGGTCACCGTGGGCAGCGGCGAATTCGCCGATCCCAATGTGCGGGCCACCACGCAGGAGCTGTTCGAAGGGCTGAGCGCTAGCAGCCAGAATTGCTGGCCTTCGGTCGAGACCGACCTGATGGCGGTCAATGATCTGGCGGCGCCGTTCCTGGGCGCGGGGTTCTACTACAAGACTTTCATGTGGCCGGCAGCCTTCTGGGAAAAGCTGTATGAGCCGATGATCCGCCGCGCGGCGGGGCTTGGTGCACTCAGCGGCGCGGCCGATCCGGATTGCTACGAAAAGGCCTATGCCTTCTGCGACCTTCTGGTGATCGGATCGGGGCCTGCGGGTCTGATGGCGGCGTTGGTGGCGGGGCGCGCGGGCGCCGATGTGATCCTGGCCGAAGAGGACAGCCGCATGGGCGGGCGTCTTCTGGCAGAACAGGAAGACATCGACGGCAAGCCTGCCAACCTCTGGGCAAAGGACGCTTTGAAAGAGCTGTCGGAGATGGACAATGTGCGCCTGATGCCGCGCACAGCAGTGACCGGCGCCTATGATCAGGGCACCTATGGCGCGCTGGAGCGTGTCGCCCACCACATGCCGCGCCGTCATTCGCTGAAGGAATGCCATCTGCCGCGGGAATGTTTCTGGCGTATCGCCGCCAAACACGCGGTACTGGCGGCCGGCGCGATCGAGCGTCCGGTTGCCTTCCGCAACAACGACCGCCCAGGCATCATGACCGCCAGCGCGGTGCGGGCCTATCTCAACCGCTGGGGCGTTGCCCCGGGGGAGCGGGTTACCATATTTGCCAATAACGACGATGCGCACCGCACCGCCCGTGATCTGGCGCAGGCAGGCGTGCATGTCGCGGCGCTGATCGACAGCCGCCACGATGCGCCGGGAAGTGATCTCTTCCCGGTAATGAAGGGCGCGCAGGTCTGCGATGCAGGCGGGCGCAAGCGGCTGGAAAACATCACCGTGCGTTCTGTCGCTGGTGAGGAAAAGATCCAGACAGATTGCCTCGCCATGTCGGGCGGCTGGAACCCGTCGGTGCATCTGACCTGCCATCTGAATGCCCGCCCGGTCTGGCGCCGCGATATCGCCGCCTTTGTGCCGCGCGAGGGCAGCGTGCCGGGTCTGGTGACAGCGGGGGCCTGCAATGGCGAGTTCTCCACTGCCGGTGCCCTGCGCGAAGGCGCTGCAGCGGCAAGTGCTGCGCTTGAGGCGCTGGGCCTCAAGGTGGTCTCTGCGGATTTGCCGCAGGCCGAGGATGATCCCTATCGCATCACCCCCTTGTGGGCGGTGCCGGGCAAGGGGCGCGCCTGGCTCGATTTCCAGAACGACGTTACCGTCAAGGATGTGAAACAGGCCGCCGGGGAGAACTTCCGCTCGGTCGAGCATATGAAACGCTACACCACCCAAGGTATGGCGGCCGATCAGGGCAAGAATTCGAACGTGGCGGCGCTGGCGGTACTGGCTGATGCTACTGGGCGCAGCATCCCTGAAACCGGCACAACCACCTTCCGTCCGCCTTTCGTGCCGGTCAGTATCGGTGCCATGGGCGCGGGGGCCGAGGGGCAGGGCTTCAAGCCGCAGCGCCACCTGACCTCGCATCAGGCAAGCGAGGAACGCGGCGCGCAGCAGCTGGAAGTCGGCCTGTGGTACCGGGCCGCTTATTTCCCGAAACACGGGGAGACGAACTGGCGTCAGTCCTGCGACCGCGAAGTCACATATGTGCGCAATCATGTGGGCATCTGCGATGTGTCGACCCTGGGCAAGATCGACATTCAGGGCCCCGACGCGGGCAAGCTGTTGGATTACGTCTATACCAACATGTTCTCGACCCTGAAGGTCGGGCGCACGCGCTATGGTCTGATGCTGCGCGAAGATGGTTTTGTTATGGACGATGGCACCACCGCGCGGCTGGGCGACGAGCATTTTGTGATGACCACCACCACCTCTGGTGCCGGTCAGGTGATGGCGCATCTGGAATATGTGATGCAGATCCTGCGCCCCGACTGGGATGTGCGCATTGCCTCGGTCACTGAGCAATGGGCGCAGTTTGCCGTCGCCGGTCCCAAGGCACGGGCGCTGCTGAATGGTCTTCTCGACAGTGAGATCGACAGCGAAAGCTGGCCCTTCATGGCCTGTGGCGAGGTCTCGGTGATGGGTGTCGCGGGGCGGCTGTTCCGCATCTCCTTCAGCGGCGAGGAAGCCTATGAACTGGCGGTTCCGGCCCGCTATGGCGATGCCCTGTTCCGCGAGTTGGTCTCGCGCGCGGAGGCCGCAGGCGGTGGCGCCTACGGCATGGAGGCGCTGAATGTCCTCAGGATCGAAAAGGGCTTTATCACCCATGCCGAGATCAACGGCACCGTGACCGCCTTTGACCTTGGTTTGCAGGGCATGATGTCCAAGAAGAAGGACTTCTTTGGCAAGCCCATGTCCCAGCGCGAAGGATTGATGGCAGAGGATCGTATGCAGATGGTCGGCCTCAAACCCGTCGGCGCGGTCAAGCAGTTGACCGCTGGGGCGCATCTGTTCAATCCCGAGGACCCGGTCGAGCGGGTGCACGATCAGGGCTATGTCACCTCGGCCGGGTTCTCGCCCACGCTGGGGTATTCCATTGCACTGGCCTTCCTGACGAAGGGAGCGAAACGGATCGGCGATACCGTGCGTCTGGTCGATCACATGCGTGGCATCGACACCCTGTGCGAAGTGGTTGAACCGCAATTCTATGACCCAGAAGGAGAGCGTGCCCGTGGCTGAACTGACTGCAAAAAGCTCCTGTGACGGTCTGCTGCCGGTCACCGTTGGCGCCCTGAAGCTGAGCGAAGAGGATCTTGGCCATCTGACCACCATCGCGGTGTTCAACGGTAAGGATCAGGCATTGGAGGCGGCGCTTGAGGCCGCCCATGGCATGAAACTGCCAGCGCCGGGACGCAGCACCGGCAAGGCGGGCAGCCGAGCCATCTGGTTCGGTCGGAACATGGCGCTGCTGGCCGGGCCTCAGCCAGATGCGACGCTGGCCGACCATGCTGCGCTGACGGATCAAAGCGATGCCTGGGCCGTGGTGCGGCTTGAAGGGGCTGGGGCTGAAGATGTCCTGGCTCGGCTGTGTCCTATCGATCTGCGCGTGCAGAGCTTCAAGCGCGGCCACACTGCGCGTACCGAATTGCGTCACATGATGGCTTCGGTCACCCGCATTGGCGCGGACAGTTTCCAGATCATGGTGTTCCGCTCTCTGGCGCGCACGCTGGTGCACGATCTGAAAACAGCCATGGAAGCCGTCGCCGCGCGGGGGTAGTCTTCCGGGATCACCAACTGATTCCCGGAGCGTATCTATGATCCGCATTCTTCCCGTCGCGACCCCTGTCGCAGCCATTCTGGCTGCCTTGCTCGCCGCACCGTCCTATGCCGCTGAAAGCAAAGAAGAAAGCTGCAAGTATCAAGGGCAGGTAATGGCCGCCGTGCAGCAGGCGCGGATGGACCGGGTGCGGCAGGAAAAGGTGGAACAGACGATTCTGGCGGACAATCCCGACTGGCCGAAACAGTATTCCAAGGCGATCCCGCAGCTGACCGCGCATGTCTACTCATTGAAGCGCCGTGATCTGCGCAAGGTGGACCTTGGCGCCACCTTTGAAGAGCAGTGCCTGGAAAACTGGGATCAGATCCAGGCGATGAAAAAACAGCTACAATCGAACTGACATGTCCCTGCCGCCCGGTTTTCTGGATGAATTGCGTACCCGGACCAGCCTGACCGCGGTGGTCGGGCGCAAGGTCATGTGGGATCAGCGCAAATCCAACATGGGCAAGGGCGACATGTGGGCGCCATGTCCGTTTCATCACGAAAAATCCGCCAGTTTCCACGTCGATGACCGCAAGGGCTTCTACTACTGCTTTGGTTGTCAGGCCAAAGGTGATGCGCTGAAATTCGTGCAGGAAACCGAAAACGTCGGTTTCATGGAGGCGGTTGAGATCCTCGCGGGGGAGGCGGGCATGGAGATGCCCCGGCGCGATCCGCAGGCGCAGCAGAAACAGGATCGCCGCAGCCAACTGGCCGAAGTGATGGAACAGGCGGTGCAGTTCTTCCGCCTGCAGCTGAACACCCAAGGCGGCACCGCCGCACGCGCCTATCTTGCTGGGCGCGGGCTGACCGGGGAGGCGTTGGAGCGCTGGCAGATCGGCTTTGCTCCGGATGGCTGGCAGGGGCTTTGGGATCACCTGCGCGGCAAAAGCGTGCCCGAGGACCTGATCATGGCGGCTGGGCTTGCCAAGCCCTCAAGCAAGGGCGGCAAACCCTATGACACCTTCCGCAACCGGATCATGTTCCCGATCCGCGATGCGCGGGGACGGGCGATTGCATTTGGCGGGCGGGCGATGGACCCTAACGACAACGCCAAATACTTGAACTCTCCCGAGACCGAGCTCTTTGACAAGGGCCGCAGCCTGTACAATCACGGCCCGGCCCGCGCCGCCGCTGGGCGGGACACGCCACTGATCGTGGCCGAAGGCTATATGGATGTGATCGCTTTGTCAGAAGGCGGCTTTGCCTCCTGCGTGGCGCCGCTGGGCACGGCGATTACCGAAAATCAGCTGCAGATGCTGTGGCGGATGTCGGATGAGCCGGTGATCGCCCTTGATGGCGACAAGGCGGGTATCCGCGCCGCCATGCGGCTGATCGATCTAGCGCTGCCGCGTCTCGAGGCCGGGAAATCCCTGCGTTTTGCGATCATGCCGGAGGGCAAGGATCCCGACGACATGATCCGCAGCGAAGGCCCTGCCGCGGTGCAGGCGGTGCTGGATCAGGCGATGCCGATGGTGAAACTGCTGTGGCAGCGCGAAACCGAAGGGCGGGTGTTCGACAGCCCCGAACGCAAGGCGGCGCTGGACAAGGCGTTGCGCGAAAAGATCCGCCTGATCCGAGATCCCTCCATCCGCCAGCACTATGGCGAGGATATCAAGGAGCTGCGCTGGCAGCTGTTCCGCGGCAACCGTCCGCAGCGCAGCGAAGGGTTTTCCCCGACGGGCAGCAGCCCCAAGGGCGGGCGAGGCTTTCGCGACGGAGCGCGACCGCCCTGGCGCGGACCGGGAGCGGTTCTGACCCCACTGGCCAGCACCCGCAGCTCGCTGCTGGCCGGATCGGATGAGGCAGGCCTGGCCCGCGCACGTGAGGCCGTCATTCTGGCCACCGTGATCACCACCCCTTCGGTGGTCCATGAGTTCGAAACCAATCTGGAGCGGATGCTGTGCACCGATCCGGATCTGGCGGCCCTGCGCGACATGGTCCTGCGCTATGGCATCGACGCACCGGAGCGGCTGAAAGAAGAAATCGAATACAGCCTAGGCCCGCACGCTCTTGAAAATCTCTTTGCCCTTCGCCATGTGGCAATTATCCCCTGCCTGCGCAAACCCGGCGATGCTGAGGCTGCCCGGCTGACACTGGCCGAAGAGTTCCCGAAACTCGAAGCCCTGCGCGGGCTGGACGCGGAACTGGCCGAGGCGGAGGAGGACCTGAGCGGTCTTGCGGACGAGGCTTTGACCTGGCGGTTGAAGCAGGCCGCCGAGGCGCGGAACAGGGCCGTGCGAAGTGAAAATGAAGACAGGGCACAATATGACGTTGGCGAGAACGGCGCCCGTCTGGATCGCGAGGAACGCGATGCATTTGGCGCCCTTCTGGACCGAATCGGCTTTTCCGAGAAATGACACACCTTTGGACAAAAGGGTGTTTTCCTAAGGAAGAGCGAAAGAAAATTGGGTAAACGGGGTGACGAATCAGAAGTTCGCGCTAATGATTCGCGATACCCGAATCGCCCCAGCCTCTTAGAGGAGCATTGAATGGCCGCCAAAGACACCGACGACCGCAAACCTGACGATCAGGAAGCCGAAATCTCTCTGGACATGAGCCAGGCCCAGGTCAAGAAGATGATCGCGGAGGCCCGCGAGAAGGGGTACATCACCTACGATCAGCTCAATCAGGTCCTGCCGCCGGATCAGGTCAGCTCGGAACAAATCGAGGACGTGATGTCGATGCTCTCCGAAATGGGCATCAATATCATCGAGGACGAAGAGGCCGAAGAGGAAGAGCAGAACAAAGGCTCGACCGAACTGGTGACGACCGAATCCAACCGCGAAGTCGCGGTGGCCGGGGCGGCTGCGGAAAAACTGGACCGCACCGATGATCCGGTCCGCATGTATCTGCGTGAAATGGGCTCTGTCGAACTGCTGAGCCGCGAAGGCGAGATCGCCATCGCCAAGCGGATCGAAGCCGGCCGGAATACGATGATCCTGGGCCTCTGCGAAAGCCCGCTGACCTTCCAGGCGATCACCATCTGGCACGACGAACTTCTGTCCGAAGACATTCTGCTGCGCGATGTCATCGATCTTGAGGCCACCTTTGGCAACCAGATGGACGAAGAGGGCGAGGTCAGCGAACCGGTGGTGAACACCGGTGCGGTGTCCGATGCTGCCAAACCCGCCAAGGAAGACAAGGGGCCCGAACTCGACGCCGACGGCAATCCGATTGCCAGCGATGACGACGATGACGAGGACGAACAGGCCAACATGTCCCTGGCCGCGATGGAGGCTGCGCTCAAGGATCGCGTGCTGACCACGCTGGAGCAGATCTCCTCGGATTACGCTCAGCTGAGCGAAATGCAGGACAGCCGGATTTCGGCCACTCTGAATGAGGACGGATCGTTCAGCGCGCAGGACGAAAAGACCTACCAACAGCTGCGGTCCGAGATCGTGGAACTGGTGAATGGTCTGCACCTGCACAACAACCGTATCGAAGCCCTGATCGACCAGCTTTACGGCATCAACCGCCGCGTGATGCAGATCGATAGCGCCATGGTGAAGCTGGCTGACCAGGCCCGGATCAACCGTCGCGAATTCGTCGAGGAATACCGTGGCCGCGAGCTGGATCCGAACTGGCTGGCGGATATGTCCGCGAAACCGGGGCGGGGCTGGCAGATGTTCATCGAACGCTCCACTGACAAGGTGGAAGAGCTGCGCGCTGACATGGCGCAGGTCGGCCAGTATGTCGGTCTCGATATCAGCGAATTCCGCCGCATTGTGCAGCAGGTGCAGAAGGGTGAAAAAGAGGCGCGTCAGGCCAAGAAGGAAATGGTCGAGGCGAACCTGCGTCTCGTGATCTCCATCGCGAAGAAATACACCAACCGCGGCCTGCAGTTCCTCGACCTCATCCAGGAAGGCAACATCGGCCTGATGAAGGCGGTGGACAAGTTCGAATACCGCCGTGGTTACAAGTTCTCGACCTACGCCACATGGTGGATCCGTCAGGCGATCACCCGCTCCATCGCGGATCAGGCGCGCACGATCCGGATCCCGGTCCACATGATCGAGACGATCAACAAGCTGGTCCGCACCGGCCGTCAGATGCTGCACGAAATCGGCCGCGAGCCGACGCCGGAAGAACTGGCTGAAAAGCTGCAGATGCCGCTTGAGAAGGTCCGCAAGGTGATGAAGATCGCCAAGGAGCCGATCAGCCTCGAAACCCCGATCGGGGACGAGGAAGACAGCCAGCTGGGCGATTTCATCGAGGACAAGAACGCGGTGCTGCCCCTGGACAGCGCCATTCAGGAAAACCTCAAGGAAACCACCACCCGGGTTCTGGCCTCGCTCACCCCGCGCGAGGAACGGGTTCTGCGGATGCGTTTTGGCATTGGCATGAACACCGACCACACGCTCGAAGAGGTCGGTCAGCAGTTCAGCGTGACCCGCGAACGGATCCGTCAGATCGAAGCGAAAGCGCTGCGGAAGCTCAAACATCCCAGCCGCAGCCGCAAGCTGCGCAGCTTCCTCGATCAGTGATCAAAAAGGCGCCCCTCACGGCGCCTTTTTCTTTGTTCCGAAAGGCGTTGAATGCCCTTCCCGTGCAGGCATCTCGCGGGAAGGGCGACGGGCCTGCGCACGTCGTTAACCATCTCTTTACCCTGATCCTTGCCCTTGGCGGGGGAGCTGCGTAAACTTTTGGTTAAGGAACTTTGCATTTCGGGGGAAATGATGTCTGCAAACCGGGGAACCACCGCCGCTCTGAGTGAACTTGAGGAAAAGCTGCTGCATCTCAAGAACCTGACCGAGGCCAACCAGTTCATGCTGGAGGTTCTGAAGGATCAGGGCGAACGCTTCCAGGAAATCGACGGCGATACCGCGCGCAGCATGCTGCGGGAGCAGGCACGAAGCCGGTTCAGCCCGACCAAGGGAAAGACGCCGAAACCCGAAGTTCTGGCCATTCTGGAACAGACACTCGGCACACAGCAAAGCGCGCAGATCATTCCCTTTCCCAAGCGCAACTGATCCCGGCCCGTCAGGGGAGCTGGATGTGCAGGCGGCTGCATACCCACTGCGGAATGCGAGCTAAAGCAGCTCTTTGCTGATCTTCTCTAAGTGAGGGCGCCGCCCCTTGGTTCTGCCTGCGGGGATCCCTATGTTTGAGAAAACAACGGATTTCCTGCCATGAAGAATTTTCTATCTAGCCTCGGGTGCGCCCTTTTTCTCCTGTCTCCCTCCGTCGGGCAGGCCTTCACGCTTGCCAATGGGGTGCAGGTGAATGCCGTGAGTGACACGGTGTTCGAAGTCGTTCCGCGCAGTTCTGGCACTGTTGAGGAATTCTGGTGCGGGGCCTCCGAATATGCCCGCCGCGTGCTTGGCGCGGATTGGCGCGACCCGATTTATGTCCTGCGTGGGCGCGGTGAAAGCGTCACCACAGGTAAGCGGTCTGCCGTGCAATTCACCCTTTCGGCTGATCAGGTCGCCGGGCTGGGCGCGGATCGCGGTTGGTTCACCTTTGGCATCCGTCCCGGCGACTCCATGTCGGTCCAGCAGGCCAGAACCTATTGCAACCAGCGTCCGATCCGTCCCTGATACGCAGGCCGGTGGGCGCGCCACGTTCGAAGCGACAGATACACGAGAGCGTGATAGCCCCGGGGCTGGCGCGAAGCGGGGCTGGCCCTAGGATCATACCGTGTCAGGAATAGAACTTGACGGTATTGGAGGGTGTCGCAATGGCGCGAAGATTTTCATTTGCAGTGGTCGTCTTTTCGGCCTCGGCGGCTCTTGGCCTTGCCGGGGCGGCTGACGCCTTTACCAGCCGCAAGTCGGCGCGGGTCAACCCGGTATCGGAGCAGGTGTTCGAGGTCGTTCCGATCGCAGGCGGGACCGGATTGGACTATTGGTGTGGCGCTGGGGATTATGCCGTGCGTGCGCTTGGCGCGCCGATGTCGGCAATGGTTTATGTGTCCCGCGCCATGGGACCCAGCGACACGACCAACCGCCGCTCTGCGGTGCAGTTCACGCTCGATGCGAATATGCTGGCGGGAGCGGAGCCTATCACTAATCCGCCGATCAACCGCCTGAACGTCGGCGATGCGATGCAGGTGCGCGCAGCCCTGTCATTCTGTCACCAATTGCCGACGGGTTTCTGACCCGCTGACGGGCGCTGGCGAACCGGCTGAGGTCGCCGAACAGCGGGCCTGTGCTATACTTCTGGTGACGCAACAGGGGAGTAGACCGATGAAACCGATGTTCTGGCCTGCCTTGGCCTTTGCGACAGCCCTTGCGGTGCAGCCTGTTACCGCGCAATCCGTCTCGGTGCAGGCCTGGTGGTCTTGGAACCGCCACGAAGTGCTGCCTGTCGAAGAGGGTGTCTGGGAAGTGGTGAGCCGGGTCGGCACCTCGGCGCAGGATTACTGGTGTGGGATCGGGGATTTTGCCATATCGCAGCTGCGTACCAGCGCCACCCAGCGGATCTATGTCTGGGAGGGCGTCGGCCCTTCGGTCAACCGCCCCGGCAGAAAATCGGTGAAATTCGCGCTGACCCCACCGCCGGGAGCGAGTACGGAAAAGGGGTATTCCCTGTCAGTGAAAAAGCCGGGCTATAACCTGAACGCCGCCACCGCCCGCAACTATTGCTATGACCGGTTCGACGATCCTTTCTTCCGGCGCCCCTGATCACTTCATAGGGGCACTTGTGAAGCAGCGCGTCCTGCGGCAATGCTGTCCTCATGCAAACCGAATTTCAGATCGAAACGGCCGGGCAGGGCCTTTACGAATTCACCCGCGATATTCAGTCCTGGGTTGGGTCCTGCGGTATGCGGCAGGGGGTGCTGACGTTGTTCGTGCGGCACACTTCCTGCTCCCTGCTGATACAGGAAAACGCTGACCCCGAGGTGCAGACGGATCTTCGGGCCTATTTTGCCCGACTGGTGCCGCCCAGCACGGACCCGTCGATGTCTTATCTGCGCCATACCTACGAAGGCCCCGATGATATGCCGGCCCATATCAAGGCAGCAATGATGCCGGTCAGCCTGTCGATCCCGGTCACGGATGGCGCGGCTGTTCTGGGCACCTGGCAGGGGGTCTACCTGTTTGAACACCGCGACGCGCCGCACCGGCGCAAGGTTGCGGCGCATCTTGCCTGAACTGCTTGATCTAGCGGTGTGATTTCGCCTCTACCCAAACTGTTGAGGCTGTCCTATAGTTGTGGATAACTGCGCCGGGTCAGGCGCAATCTACAGGCATTGATCATGAAGGGGACTGGCTGATGCGCTGCCCGTTTTGCGGAAATATCGATACTCAGGTCAAGGATTCGCGCCCGGCAGAGGATCACGTGTCGATCCGTCGCCGCCGCTTCTGCCCGGCCTGTGGCGGGCGTTTCACCACCTACGAACGGGTGCAGCTGCGCGATCTGGTGGTGGTCAAGACCAACGGCAAACGCGAAGACTTCGACCGGGACAAGCTGGAGCGCTCAATCCGCATTTCGATGCAGAAGCGCCCGATCGACCCCGAGCGTATCGATCAGATGATCTCGGGCATTGTCCGCCGCCTTGAAAGCATGGGCGAGACGGATATTCAGTCCAAGAAGATCGGCGAGATCGTCATGGAGGCCTTGGCCCGGATCGACACCGTCGCCTATGTGCGCTTTGCCAGCGTCTACAAGAATTTCCAGGCCGCCGATGATTTCGAGGACTTCGTCCACGAGCTGCGCCCGCACCCCCCGGAAGAGTGATCACCCCGATGAGCCGTTATGACATTGCCGTGGATGAACGGTTCATGGCGCTGGCCCTGTCCCTGGGGCGGCGTGGGCATGGCAATTGCTGGCCCAACCCCGCAGTGGGCTGCGTCATCGTCAAGGATGGCCGCATCGTCGGGCGAGGCTGGACCCAACCGGGCGGCCGCCCGCACGCGGAGCCGCAGGCGCTTGCGCAGGCAGGCGCGGCGGCGCGTGGCGCCACCGTCTATGTGACTCTTGAACCCTGTTCGCATCATGGTGCGACACCGCCCTGTGCGCAGGCGCTGATCGACGCCGGGGTGGCGCGTGTGGTCGCGGCCATCGGCGATAGTGATCCGCGGGTTTCTGGGCAGGGGTTTGAAATGCTGCGTTATGCCGGGGTGGAGGTCACCACCGGGGTTCTCGCAGAACAGGCCGCCCGCGATCACGCTGGTTTCTTCCTGAAGACCGAACAGGGGCGTCCCTTCGTTACACTGAAGCTGGCCAGCAGTTTTGACGGGCGGATTGCCACCGGATCGGGGCAGAGCAAATGGATCACGGGCCCCGAAGCACGCCGCGCAGTGCATGCGATGCGTGCCTGTCATGATGCGGTCATGGTCGGCGCCGGAACCGTGCGGGCGGATGATCCGTCGCTGACCGTGCGCGACTTAGGCATCGACAAACAGCCGGTGCGGGTGATTGCCTCCCGCCATCTGGATCTGCCGCTGATGAGCCAGCTGGCCCGCACTGCGCAAGAGGTGCCGGTCTGGCTGTGCCACGGGCAGGGCGCCGATATCGAGCGGCTGCGCGCCTGGGAAGGGCTGGGCGCCCGGTTGCTGCCCTGTGCCAGCCACGGGGTGCAGCTCTCGGCGGTGGATATCCTGCAGCAGCTTGGTCAGGCGGGTCTGACCCGCGTGTTCTGCGAAGGCGGCAGCGCGCTGGCGGCCTCATTGCTGGCCTTTGATCTGGTGGATGAGCTGATCGGCTTTACCGCCGGGATCGGCATCGGCGCCGAGGGGCTGCCTTCGATTGGCGCGCTTGGCCTTGGGCGGCTGGATGAGGCACCCCGTTTTGAACTGGCTGAGGTGCGCCCGCTGGGTGGCGATATCCTGCACCGCTGGCGCCGGGCGCTGAGCTAAGGACGACAGCTCACCGCCACAGGTGGACGTAGGTTGCAAACAGGCCCTGTAGTTTTGACAGGCTGCGGTTGGCAAGGCCAGGCGATGGTTGCTCGCCCTTGATCAGGCGCTCAACCACGACCTCGACAGGGCAGGGCAGCCCTGTGACCGGGTCGTGATAGCGCGGATAGTCGATCAGTACCGCATGAGCCAACCCCGTGAGACCTGGCCGGGCCTTGCGCCAGGCCGGGGCGGAGATGATATCCTGGGTCAGCCCCCAGCCGGCATAGAAGGGGGATCCGACCACGGTCACCTTGACGCCCCTCAGCAGTGCCTCGAACCCCAAGAGCGAGGTCATGGTCCAGACCTCCTGCACGTGATCCAGAAGCGCCATCGGATCGGCATTCTGCGCCACGACATCGGCCAGATCCTCGGGCACGATCTGCCCCTTGCGAAGACCTGCTTCGACATCTGGGTGGGGCTTGTAGATGATCACCGCCTTGGGATTGGCGCCGCGCACAGCGCGCAAAAGATCCAGATTGCTGCGTATCTTGCCCGCCCCCGCCAGGATCGAGGCATCGTCTTCGACCTGACCGGGTACGAGGATCCGGTGCCCCGCGGGCAGATCGGGGATGTCGCCGCCCAGATTGTACTTCGACAGGCTGTTCTGCGTCAGGCTCTTGATCAGATGTTCGGCGCGGCGGGCCTCGGCATCGTGTAGGTCCTCGCGCTGGGCGATCAGATCATCCAGATCCGAGGGCTGGCGCGGATCGTAATAGATCCCCTGACGGTCCAGAACCAGCGACATCGGCGGCACCAGTTCGGCGCCAAGACCGCGGGAGCGCAGAAAGCCGTCCTCTAGATGAAAAGCCCCGGCGTGGGATTTGTCTGCTTTGGAGGCCCAGACCATCCAGTTGCGCCCGCTCTTGCGTGCCTTTTCGGGATCCTCGGTGAACAGCATTTTCTTTTCACTGCCGAAAAAGCCCTGCAGTGGCCGCCGTTTCCACATCCGCATGCCGGAGGCGGCCCAGCCGACGCGATCCTGACGCCAGGCGCGCACGCGGGCCTCCAGCGCGTCGATCACGGTTTCCAGCTCGCACAGCTGGTCGCGGAAGGGGTCGTACCAGGTGGGGTACAGGATCATTGCCGCGGAAAACAGTTGTGCGCGGGTCAGGCGGCGGTTGCGGCGCGGCGCCGGCATCTCGTCCTGCGTCAGGCCCCAACCGGCATAGAAGGGCTGGCCAAAGACGCGCGGTTTGTGGCCAGCCAGAATGGCCTCGAACCCCAGTTGCGAGGAGACGGTATAGACCGCGACCGCACCCTCCAGCAGCGGCCAGGGCGACACGGGACGCGTCAGCAGTTCTATCCGATCATTGGCATCTTCCGGGCCGAAATAGCCAGGCCGGTATCCGGCGCGGGTTTCCGGATGGGTCTTGATCAGAATACGGGCGCCGGGGTTTTCCTCTTGCGCGAAAACCAGCATTTCGCGGAACCGAGCTGCATCTGCTCCTGAGGCCGTGACCGAGGCATCGCCGCGCGCCTGATCCACCACCAGCACGTAACCGGGATCGGGAACCGGCGCTTCGGCAGCATAGGCGTTGTACTTGCTGAGATGCGCATCCATCAGCCGCCCGATGGCATCACGGGCGCGGCGCATCATGCTGCTGTCATCCAAGGGGTGCGTGGCCAGCAGCTGCTCCAGGTCAGATGGCGTGTTGGCGTCGAAATGCACGCCCGAGCGGTCCAGCAGCAGCCCCAGAGGTGGCTCACCCGCGCGGCCTGGATAGACCGAGCGTAGAAAGGCGTCTTCGACCCGCAGCAGGGCAGAACCATATTTGTGAGCGATAGCCTTTCCACGGTGGGCAGTGGGGGAGTTGCCCCAGACCCCGACCAGATCCCCATCGCCGGGTAGCCCCAGCCGGATGTCATAACCGGCAAGGGACAGGATCCGGCGCAATCGGGATTGGGTCAGGAAACCGCCGTTGTAAACAAAAAGCCGGGATGTGTCGTTCCCGGCTTTCGTTATGCCTGTCGGCGACCTTAGCATTGCGGCGTTACCCGCCAGCGATGGACGCGGCGCTCGACAGCGATCCAAGGGGCGTGACCAGCAGGGAAATCGTCTTGGTCCACTGGGTATAGGGCGCCTCGGTGACATAGAGCGTGTCATCATCGCGGATCACGAAATCACGGGCAATGAACAGCCCGTTCGGCTGCGTCAGGTTCAGCACATAGACCATCCGCTGGGCACCGATCAGGTCGTCGCGGCCCAGCACCCGATTGGCGATCTCGGCCGGTTCGTTGCGCAGGATGAACACCCCGGTCGGGTCCGAGGCGGTGGAAATCAGACCGCCAACCTGGGCGATGGCTTCAAGCCCCGACAGGTCCTGGCTTTCAAAGGGAACGCGGGCCTGGGCGCTGGTGGCGCCAAGCGCGGTAAAGGAGCGGGTGTCCTCTTCGACAAGGATCTTGTCACCGCCGCGCAGGGCGATGTCGAGTTCGGGATGATCATAGAGGTCCTGGAACCAGATCTTACCTTGCTGCTTGCCGCGGATCACGGTGACCTGGGCGATTTCGGGCTGGATCGTCACACCGCCAGCCTGGGCCAGCATGGTGGCCAATGTGCGGGTGGGACGCTCGATGGGATAAATCCCCTGTCCGCCCACGGCGCCGGTCAGGCTGACCGTGGCACCATCGCCGGCCAGACGGCGGACCTGCACCTGCGGATCCGGGGTCTGGTCTTCAAGCTTCTTGGTAATCTCTTCACGCAGTTGCTCCGGGGTGTTGCCCGAAGCCCTGAGACGACCGGCATAGGGCACGAAGATATAGCCGGCGCCATCGACCTGCACTTCTTCAAGCGCGGTCGCGTTCGAGGTTTCGGCGGCCAGAAGGCCATCATCTACGTTTTCCCAGATGGTCAGTCCCAGGACGTCGCCGGGCCGGATGATGTCAGAGGTCAGTCGGCCGGCCGAGGTAAAATCGGATGAAAAGCCAAGCGCGGGCACCACAGCGGTTGCCCGAGCCACCCGGTCATTCACGGAAACGATAAAGGCATCGCCCTCTTTCTGCACCGAACCGGCAAAGATCTGGCGTTTGTTCGGGCCAACCTTGGGCAAGCCACAGGACGCCGCAAGCGATACTGCGGCGAGAATCGCGATAGGGCGCGCCCAGCGAAATGGGACGTTTGTCACTGCTCGGTCTCCTCGACCTGTTATTGTTTTGCCTCAATTTTTTCAGACAGGATAGCGGAGCAGGTAACGGAAATCCAGTCTTGCGGTCTGTGCGGCTCAGTTCACGATACGCAACTGTTGCCGAGGAGCCGCTGTGCCACGCCTCAGCGCATCGTAGGGATCGTCCGGCGCCAGCATCATGTCCACCACCTGACGCAGCAATTGCCGCCGTCCTTTGCGAGAGTAGTAGCCCCCCGGCAGTTGCGATGTTTCGAGGAGAAAGCGACGGTAATCCTTATAGGCGCGGTTGTCGGGGCGGGCCGGGGTGGCAAAGAACTCCCCCAGGCTCTGGGTCGAGACGAACTCGGCCTTGTCATAGACTGCGCGGCCAAAGACCTTGAGCGGTATGCCGCGCCACAGGACCTGCTGTCCGGCGGTCGAATTGACGGTAATGGCAGTGCGCGCCTCGTTCAGCAGCTGCGCCAGCTTGCCACCGCGCACGTAGTGAATGCGGTCCTTGATGCCGTGCTCCCGCGCCAGCCTGCGCACCACGCTGCGCAGCGGCACACGGCCATCCTCCAGCGGGTGCGCCTTGATCACCAGATGGTGGTGACGCGGCGCGCTTTCGGCGAAACCGGTGATCACCTCGGCCAGGAAATCGGCCATGCTTTCAAACGGGGAATGCATCTGGAACGAGCTATCATGCTCCAGCTGCAAGAGCGCCAGATGGTAGGGAAAGCCACCGCTGCGGATGCGCCATGTGGCCAGCCGCCGGTCCAGCGCCTGCGCAGGCATCAGCAAGAGCCGTTGCAGGTAGAGCTGGAACTCACGTGCCACCGGCAGTGATCGGTGTGGGCGGAAGTTCCGGTAACGCCGGTTCCGGAACATGACGAACCAGTGATAGAGCGCGCCGTAAAAGATATGCTGCCGCATATCCCCCCAGTGGGATGGGGGCAGCGGCGCCTCCATATCCGACAGGGCCAGTGCCTGCTGCATATCCGGAACTGACATGTCCATCAGCCGGGAATTGCCGTTGGAGCCACCCCGTTCATAGGTCACCCAATAGGGGCGCATGTAACCTTCTTCAAAGACGTGCACGCAGAGGCCCCGCTGTTTTGCGGCCTTGATCGCCTCGGCGTGGATCGGGCGGGTGTCACCGTACAGCACGATATCGGTGATCTGGTGCTGGTCGCAGATCCCGGCAAAGGTCGCGGGCCAGACCTGCGGCGTGCCCTGATAGGGAATGTAGCTGGCCCTGTGGCGCCAGAAGGCGCTGTCCCCGGCGTTGAACCCGACCCGCCATACCGAACAACCTGCCGCGCGCAGCATCGCGCCAAGGCGGTTGAAGAACGGCCCATGCGGCCCCTGCAGAAACAGGAAGCGACGATGCGGATCTGTGTCAGGCTCGGACATGCGATTTCTCGGGTTTCCGGGAATGTACCATTTCCCGGTTAACGAATGACTGGGGCGAAACTAAGGCTGAGGCGGCGGGCGTGCAAACGGGTTCGGTGCCAAGTCACTGCGTGCAGGGCCTGCGGGGACTTGTGAAGCCAGGGTGCAGGCGCTACCTCTTGGCCAACACGGAATGGAGGACGGGCGCTGACCCGTTCGGACGACTGGCAAGGAGCAGCTCCATGTTCACAGGTATCATCACCGACGTCGGCACCATCAAGGCGCTGGAACAAGAGGGCGATCTGCGCGCGCGCATCGGCACCGGCTATGATACGGCAGGGATCGACCTTGGCGCCTCCATCGCCTCGGATGGGGTATGCCTGACGGTAATCGAGCTGGGACCGGATTGGTACGATGTCCAGATCTCTGCCGAAACGGTGTCCAAGACCAACATCGGCGCCTGGACTGTGGGCAAACGCGTCAACCTTGAGCGCGCCCTGAAGGTCGGGGATGAACTCGGCGGCCATATCGTATCGGGCCATGTCGATGGCGTGGCCGAGGTGGTCGATATCACGGATGAGGGCGACAGCACCCGGGTGACCCTGCGTGCGCCCAAGGATCTGGCGCGCTTCATCGCCCCCAAGGGCTCGGTGGCGCTCAACGGGACGTCGCTGACGGTCAACGATGTGGAAGGCAGTGATTTCGGTATCAATTTCATCCCCCACACCAAAGAGGTGACCACCTGGGGGGATGTGAAGTTGGGCGACAAGGTCAATCTGGAAATCGACACGCTGGCCCGCTACGTGGCGCGGCTGGCGGAGGCCGGGTGATGTCTGGTCTGGCATCCGGTGCGGCGCCCGCCGGGATCGGCCACAACAATGGCCCCAGCATGGAGCAGGGCCGGGCCTGGCGCGTACACGCCTGGCGCAGCGCCCAGAAAAAGCTGATGCCCAACACGATCCCGAAACTGGTTCTGCAGATGCGCATCAAACGCGCCGCGGAGCTGGGCATGGATTACAAGACCTACGCCCGCGTGCGGCAGACTTCGGGGCAGGACATCACCGGGCTGCTGTTCTCCTCCAACGCGCTGCGCATCATTGCCTATGGCGCCCATATGCCTGAGCGTGAGCGGCATGCGCTGGAGGCGGTGCAGAACGCCAGCAAACTGGCGCTAGTGCACCGGCCCAATACGCCCGAGGCGGTTCTGGCCGCCCACCCGGTTCTGAACGATGCGGGTGCGGCGCCGCGGTTCAGTGAAAGCTGGTCCGAGATGCGCGTGCGGGTTCAGGACGTGATGCGTCGCCAGGGATTGCCCGGCGCCTCGGTGGTGGTGATCGGGGATGCGCCGCTGGAAAGCGAATGGAGCACCGCCGGGCGCGCAGCTGCCTATCTGTCCGCGAGCGAGTATTTCGCGCATCAGTCCGCCTGAGCGGCCCATCCTGCGAACCGCAGGGAGGCTCCCGCCCCCTGAGCCAGCATCGAAGATGCTGGCCCGAGGCGTTGGGCCAGGCGCGCCGCTGCCGCGGCGCGCATCACCACATATCGCCGACGGTATAGCCCGCAGGAAAAGGATCGCTGGGATCCAGCGTGTAGCTGGACAATCCATAGATCCAGCCTTGCCCGGACAGGGTTGGTACGATGGCGGGGTAGGGGCCGACTTTGGTTTCTTCGACAATACGTCCGGTGAAGGTGGTGCCAAGCGGCCCGGCGTTGACGTAGTCCTGTCCCGGCGCAAGCAGGCCCCGGGCGTGCAGCACGGCCATCTTGGCGCAGGTGCCGGTGCCGCAGGGGGAGCGGTCCAGAATGCCGCTGGCATCCTGAGGGCGGTCCGGATCAAAGGGGCCCGTGGAGAGGGTGATGGCGCCGCGCCCATGGGTGTCTTTGGCAATGGGCGCCCCCCAGAGGTTGGTGATCGTTGGGCCGCTGATCGCGGGGTTCTCCGGGTGGATGACGGGCAGCTGCTCGGCGGTGGCGTGGCGGATGGCCTCGCTCACCCGAGTGATGTCCTTGCCATTGTCTGCCGAAAGATCGACGCCCAGCCGGTCCGCATTGGCCAGAACGAAGAACATCCCGCCCCAAGCGACATCGACCGTGACGGTGCCGAGTCCCGTCACCTCGACCTTGGCGTCCAGATGAACGGCAAAGGCGGGCACGTTGCGAAAACTGACCCGCGTGACCTTGCCGTCACGGCATTCCGCGCGCACCCGGATCAGCCCGGCGGGGGCTTCCAGTGTCAGCTCGGTCACCGGCTCAATCATCGGCAGGATGCCGGTCTCCAGCAGCACCGTCACCACGCAGATGGTGTTGGAGCCGGACATCGGCGGGTATTCGGTCTGCTCGAAGATGATGAAACCGGCGTCCGCCTCCGGATGGCAGAGCGGCACGAGGACATTGCCGCAAAGCCCTGGATTGCCGCGCGGCTCGCGCAGCATCATCAGGCGGATTTCATCGTGGTTGGCCGCCATGTCCTGCATTTTCTCAAACACGCTGGCGCCCTTCAGCAGCGGCATGCCACCGGTGATGACACGGCCCGGTTCGCCCTCGGCTTGGGCTTCAACGGCTTGCAGGATACGGGAAGTGCGCATGGGCTTGGCTTTCGCGTTTGGTCTGATTTTAGTTTTATGCTGGAACGCTAGCAGTCTTCTGCGCATCTGCAAACGTGGCGTCCGTGATTCCAAGAGAGCCAAGCGGGCTGGCCTTTGGGGCGCGGCTGCGCTATTTCGCTGGCAACGCGGCAGCGCCATTCGAGGGCCTGCGACACGGATCATGAAAGGCCATGACATGAGCTTTGAAACACCGGGGCCGGTCGAGGCCCGCCTGCGCGACGCAATCAGCCCGATTGAAGAGATCATCGAAGAGGCCCGACAGGGCCGCATGTTCATCCTTGTGGACCACGAGGACCGCGAAAACGAAGGCGATCTGGTGATCCCGGCGCAATTCGCGGATGCCGATGCCATCAACTTCATGGCGACACACGGGCGCGGGCTGATCTGCCTGCCGATGACCGCGGACCGGATCGACAGCCTCGGGCTGCCGATGATGGCGGTCAACAATTCCTCCCGGCATGAGACCGCCTTTACCGTCTCGATCGAGGCGCGCGAAGGTGTCTCGACCGGCATTTCCGCTGCTGACCGGGCGCTGACCGTCGCGACCGCGATCAACGAGCAGAATTCGATGGCGGAAATCGCAACGCCGGGCCATGTCTTCCCGCTGCGCGCCAAACGCGGCGGCGTTCTGGTCCGTGCGGGCCATACCGAAGCGGCCGTGGATATCTCGCGCCTCGCCGGGCTGCATCCGTCGGGGGTGATCTGCGAGATCATGAAGGAAGACGGCACCATGGCGCGGCTGCCCGATCTGGTGGACTTCGCGGCTGAGCACGGCCAGAAGATCGGCACCATCAGCGATCTGATCGCCTATCGCGCCCGCAACGACAATCTGGTCACCGAAACCTCACGGGAGATCGTGAATTCGGAATTCGGCGGCGAATGGGACATGCGCCTGTTCACCGACCAGACCCACGGCGTTGAACATGTGGTGATGATCAAGGGTGACATCACCACGCCCGAGCCTGTTCTGGCCCGCACCCATGCGCTGCACGAGGCGACGGATATTCTGGGCCTCGGTCCCAAATCCGCCCGTCAATTGCCCCGCGCGATGGAGATCATCGCTGCCGAGGGGCGCGGGGTTGTGACCCTGTTCCGCCAGCCGCGCAACGCGCTTTATGCCTATGAGGATGACGGGTCGCGCACGGTGACCATTAAACAGACCGGCATTGGCGCGCAGATCCTGTCGAACCTCGGCCTGAAGGACCTGATCCTGCTGACCGACTCCCCCTCGACCAAATATGTGGGTCTTGATGCCTATGGGCTGTCCATCGTCGGCAGCCGCCCCATCCTGAAGGAAGACTGATATGGCCGGACACGAAAGCCACTACATCCTGCCGCGTCCCAGCTTTGACAAACCGGTCAAGCTGCTGATCGTGGTTGCGCCTTACTACAAGGACATCGCCGACAATATGGTGGCTGGTGCCAAGGCCGAGATCGAGGCCGCAGGCGGCACCTGGGATCTGGTCGAAGTGCCCGGCGCGCTGGAGGTTCCTACGGCGATCTCTATTGCCGATCGCACCTCGAACTTTGACGGCTACGTGGCACTGGGCTGCGTGATCCGCGGCGAGACCACCCATTATGATACGGTCTGCAACGACAGCAGCCGCGCGATCCAGCTGATGGGCCTGCAGGGCCTGTGCATCGGCAACGGCATCCTGACCGTAGAGAACCGCGCCCAGGCCGAGGTGCGCGCCGATCCCGCCGATCAGAATAAGGGCGGGGGCGCTGCGGCTGCGGCCTTGCATCTGATCGCACTGACGCGTAAGTGGAGCGCCCAGAGCAAGGGAGTCGGCTTTAAGGCCCCTTCCGAGGCCATCCAGCTGGCTGGCACAGACAACGGATCCACCACGGCATGACCAACCCAGACAGCGCCCCGAAGGGCAACGGCAAGACTCAGATGAAATCGGCGGCCCGGCTTTTTGCCGTGCAGGCGCTGTTCCAGATGGAGCACAGCAGCCAGACCTACGACAAGGTGATCGTCGAATTCGAGGATCACCGTTTCGGCGCTGTCTATGAAGGTGATGAATACGCCGAGGGTGACCCCAAGTTATTTCGCCAGCTGGTCGAAGGCGCCGTCAATCATCAGGCCAAGATCGACCAGATGACCGACCGCGCGCTGGTTGCGAAATGGCCGATTGCCCGGATCGACCCGACCCTGCGGGCGCTGTTCCGCGCTGCAGGCTCGGAACTGGTCGAGACGAAGACCCCGCCCAAGGTGGTGATCAACGAATTCGTCGACGTGGCGCGCGCGTTTTTCCCCGAAGGCAAGGAGCCGAAATTCGTCAACGCGGTTCTGGATCACATGGCCCGCGAAGCGCGCCCCGAGGCGTTCTGAACCTTCTTTTCAGGTGACCTTTGCAATCAGGCGCACCCCGGTGCGCCTGTTTTTGTTTTTACAGGGGGGGGATCGTTATTCGTTCCGATCGTGGAGGAGATGCAGGACAAATTCCGCCGATCGCATGTATTTTCCGCTTTATTCTCTGGACCGCCTGCCGCCGGGTGCTAACATTAAGAAGCAGCCTATGGAGGGAATCTCATGCCAAAGCTCATTCAACTCTATATCCGCAACGTTGCGCTGGGGTTCGGAATCGCTGCGGTCTTCGTCGGGCTGCTGCTCTGGTTCAACGTAATGAACCTTTGGGGGCTGGTCAGCACGTCTGATGTCGGGCTTTTGGCGATTGGCATTCTTTGGTTCATGAACGGGATTGTTTTTGCCGGGGTGCAATTCGCTTGGGCGGTGATGTCACTGGCCCGCGATGATGACGCAGGGCCGCGCCGGGGAACTCCGGTGGTGAACCATTTTGAACCGATCCGGGTAAAAGCCGTGGCGCCGCGCCCGCAGGATCGCCGGAAACAGCCGCGCGACTGACCTCTGGCCCAATTCACACCATTTTGAATATAGACTGAGGTGGGCAATCGTGAGGTTGTCCGCCTTGAAGTTGTGAGGGGCCTGCCATTCAGGTGCGCGCAGTGCCGAAGCTGACCCAGATCAAGGCGATTGCCAGCAAATTCTGAAACATGATGGCATGGGTCCGGTTCACCGACAGGACCCCGATTCATCTATTCGGAAAGGCCATCACATGTATCGTCTTGCTTTCATCCTGCATCTGTTTATCGGCTCCACCCTTGCAGGTAGCGCCGTGGTAGCGGCCTTGGCCACGGGGCAGGACAGCCTTCAGCCCATCCTGATCGCGGCAGCGCTTGGCTTTATCGCGGCCTTTCCGGTGACGTGGCTGGTCGCGCGCAAGCTTTACAACCTGCGCTGACCTGCGCCCAGCCTTACAGTTTCTTCTGAATGTCGTCGGCCGCCTGCTCAAGGGCGGTTCCGGCTTTGTTGATGTCGCGGCCCGCACCTTTTGCGGTTTCGCAGGCAGCAAGGCTCAGCAGGCTCAGGGCAATCAGGACATGTTTGATCATGGTGTACTCCATCGTTCTTTGCGTGTTGTCTAGCATCGCCTGAGATGAGCAGCCAGAGGCGGAAAGTCGCTGCTCATCGAGCTGCGCGGTTCGACAGCTTTGTTGATGGAGGTCAATGTTCTCTAATAGGTGTTCGGGGATAAGCACGTGGCAACATGTGCCGAACACGACCTATCGGGAGGATTAGACGAATGGCATTTGAGATCCGTAAAGAGGCGCTTGAGGCGCGGCGTAAGGCCCTGACAGGGCATCTGGTCGAGGTGGAGCACACGCTGGACGCGCCCATGCCCAAGGATTGGGAGGACCGATCGTCCGAGCGGCAGGGCGACGAGGTGCTGGAAAGCCTTGGCAAGGCTGAACTGGATGAGCTGCGCCAGATCGATGCGGCACTGGCGCGTATCGAAAGCGGTGACTACGGTTTCTGCCAGATCTGCGGTGATGCCATTTCGGCTGAACGGCTGGACCTGCTTCCTGCGACACCTTTTTGCAAGAAATGCGCCAAATAAGACTGGTGACCGGGGCATAGGCGCGCGTGGCGTCGGGCGGTGCTTTCCTTTGGCGCGCGCCGGGTCTAAAGCGATCATAGCTATTCTGACACGGAGATACCCTTATGCCCTGCGCCCTCTGTTCCGCCGACGCGCCCCTGTCCTTTGTTGAGGTTCCGGGAGGGCCGGACGGCGCCGGGGTTGAGATCTGTGCCACCTGTGCGGAGCAGATCGCCGGAGATCTTGATCCCAACCACTGGCGCTGCCTGTCATCATCGATGTGGTCGGAAGAGCCTGCCGTGCAGGTGCTGGCGGCGCGTCTTCTGGCACGTCTTTCCGATCAGGACTGGGCCCGCGATCTGGCCGAGCAGCTGTGGCTGGACGATGAAACCCGCGCCTGGGCCGACAATGTTCCGGCGGCCAGCGCCCATGTGGACAGCAACGGGGCGCCTCTGGCGCAAGGTGATAACGTTGTCTTGATCAAGGACCTTCCGGTTAAAGGGGGCGGGTTCACCGCCAAACGCGGTACGGCGGTGCGCGGTATTTCCCTGGTTCAGGACAACCCCGAACACATCGAAGGGCGGGTCGAGGGTCAGCGGATCGTCATCCTCACGAAATTCGTGAAGAAGAAGTAGATGCCGCATGGCATCAGCCCAGCAATTTCCCAAAGCCACCGTTGCCGCGCCTTCCGCGATGTGGCACAAGCAATATCAACAGACTGAACAGACGAGTTTAGCACATGACTGACTTCGCCGAACGTCGCCGCATGATGGTCGACACCCAGGTCCGCCCCTCGGATGTGACGAAATACCCGATTATCGAAGCGATGCTCGCGGTACCTCGCGAAAGCTTTGTGCCTGATGCACAACGTGAAGCCGCCTATGCGGATCAGAACATCGATCTTGGCGACAGCCGCGTCCTGCTGGAGCCGCGCACCCTGGCCAAGATTCTGGATGCACTGGATATCCAGAATGATGAGATGGTGCTCGATGTGGCTTGCGGGCTGGGCTATTCCACGGCTGTGGCTGCCCGCGTTGCCCAGATGGTGATCGGCGTCGAGCAGGACGAGGACATGGGCCGCGACACTCAGGATCAATTGGCCGAGGCCGGAGCTGACAATGCCATCGTGCACGTTGGTGCGTTGGCCGAAGGCGCGGCGGAACATGGTCCCTATGATGTGATCATGATCCAGGGTGGTGTCGAAGATGTTCCTTCGGCGCTGCTCGAACAGCTGCGCGATGGTGGCCGGATCGCCGCGGTCTTCATGACCGGCGCGCTGGGAGAGGTGAAGATCGGCCATAAGACAGGCGGCCAGGTTTCCTGGCGTTTTGCATTCAACGCGGGCGCCCCGGTACTGCCGGGCTTTGAAAAGGTTCGCGAATTCGCACTATAACCCGCCGGGGCAGAATATTCCCGCGTCCCGGGCAGGGGGCGCGGGGTGAGGCAAACCAACCGCGGCTGGCGGCGCGGCAAACGATAAGGCAACCGATGCGAAAGAAATTCTCGGTCCGTTTTTTGAAAACGTTTGTATATGTCGGCGCAGTTGCAGCGGCGCTGGCCGCGCCAAAATCCGCAGTGGCGGACAACCTGTCGGACGCCATGATAGGCGCCTACAAAACCAGCGGATTGCTGGAGCAAAACAGGGCGCTGCTGCGCGCCACGGATGAAAGCGTCGCTGTTGCAGTGGCCCGTTTGCGCCCGATCGTTGATTTTGCGATGACCGCAAGTCACCGCTACAGCCGGGGCATCTCCACCTTCGGGTTCCGCGACCACGATACCAATGGCCTTGATGTCGGTGTCTCGATGGAATGGCTGCTTTACGATGGCGGCGCCTCGCGGCTGGGTCAGCTGGCGGCGCAGGAAACGGTTCTGGCCACCCGTCAAAGCCTGCTGGATATCGAACAGCAAGTTCTGTTTTCCGCCGTTCAGGCCTATGTGAACGTGCTGTTGCAGCAGGACACCGTGCGCCTGCGGGGCAACAACCTGCGTCTTCTGCGCGAAGAACTGCGCGCCGCTCAGGACCGGTTCGAGGTCGGCGAAGTGACCCGCACCGATGTTGCCCTCGCCGAAAGCCGTGTGGCAGCCGCGCAGGCCAGCCTCACCGAAAGCCAGGGCGATCTGCTGGAGGCCAAGGCGACCTATATCGAGGTGGTCGGCAACCCGATCAACGTAGTTGCAGGCCAACCGCCGCTGCCGCAGCGGGTTGCCTCCTTGCAGGCCGCTGAAAGCGTTGCGATGCGCAATCATCCCAGCCTTCTGGCGCGTCAGCATTCGGTGAAGGCAGCGCAGCATACTGCGGCCAGCACTGAAAAGAACCTTGGCCCCAGCGTGCGCCTGCGCGCCGATGCAGGCCATACCTATGATCTGAACGGCAACGGCGATTCGGATACCTCAGGTGTTAGCCTGACCTTGTCCCAACGGCTTTATGCGGGCGGCGGGCTTGCCGCAGCGCGGCGGGCAGATATTGCCCGGCTGGATGCCGAAAAGGGCGCGCTGATCTCCACCCAAAGATCCGTGACCCAATCGGTGGCGGCGGCCTATGTGTCGCTTGAAGCAGCGCGGGCCAGCCTTGTGTCTTCGGTCGAGCGGGTGCGGGCGGCGCAGGTCGCATTCGAAGGGATCCGCGAAGAGGCTACGCTGGGCGCGCGCACGACACTGGATGTGCTGCAGGCCGAGCAGGAACTTCTGGGCGCGCAGACCGCGCGGGTGCAGGCGCGAGCCAATCAGGCGCTGGCGGCCTATCAGTTGTTGCAGGCGCAGGGCCTGCTGACAGCCGAGCATCTGGGGCTTGCCGTCGAGATCTATGATCCGACCCTGTACTATAATCTGGTCAAGGACGCTCCGGCCCATATCAGCAAGCGTAGCAAGGATCTGGACCGGGTCCTGAAGGCTCTGGGCCGCGACTGACGCGCGTTCTGGCGGCGGGTGCTGCCGGGAACAACTGAAAATTTACCCTAATTGTTGTGTGGCCGCCGTTCGGCGGCTACAGTTGTGTCACTGGCTAAAGTGGTGCTGATTATTATGTCCGAACCTGTGACGCAGGCAGAAATCGAAGATGTCCTTTCCTCTATCCGTCGTCTCGTGAGTGAAGACGACAGAAAAGGGGCTGCCCGGGTCACCGGGGCTGAAGAATCTGCGTTGCCAGAGACGGAGCCAGCCGAACCACGGTCCGAGAAGGCGGCGACGCGACTTGTGCTGACTCCTGCGCTACGGGTGTCAGAGGCCAAGCCAGAGGCGACCGACCCTATCGATACAGCATATGCGCGGGAGGTACCCCCTGAGGTTACCGACAGCAGCGACAGTTCGATTCCCGCGGTGGAATTCGATACAGACCTCGCCAGGGTGGCCACTGATGAGACAGCCGCAGGGGCAGCGGGGCAGGCCGTTGATCCGGCAGAAGAAACACCGGCAGAGGAAGCCCAGAGTACTTCCGATGAGGATGCCACTGATGCGGGGGAAGATGCGCCCTGGAAAGATCCCTGGGCGACCCTCTATCAAGCGGCGGGCGTAACCGGAGTTGAAGGCTTTCAGGATGCTTCTGATGAGGTAGAGGCGCAGTTTGAAGCCTCCCTGTCCGATGCAATGCTGGAAGAGACTGGCCCAGCTGACCGGGTGTTCGCCGTTGTGCAGAAAATTACGGAGCTGGAAGCCAAGGTTGCGCGCTCCGAAGAGCAATGGGAGCCAGACGGCAGGTCCAGCGACCCCTATGCAGGCACCAACGTTGAAACGCTGCAGTGGCAGGATCATCATGACGAGGATCTGCATCCTGAGGAGACCGCTGAACAGCATGAAGAAGTTGTGTCCTGGCCTGACAGCGCGACTGCAGAAGCTGCTGGTGAAGATGCCGACTTTGGGACCGAAGCTGATCTTGTCGACCCGGCACGCGGCATTGCCGAAGAGGCCATCACAGCCGAGACGCTGGACGCGCTGACTGAAGAGGACAGCTATCTGGACGAAGACAGCCTGCGCGAGTTGGTGGCCGAGATCGTACGCGAAGAATTGCAGGGCGCGCTTGGTGAGCGCATCACCCGCAACGTCCGCAAACTGGTGCGCCGGGAAATCCACCGGGCGCTGGCAGCACAAGAGCTGCTCTGACCTCCTGCGCTACGGCATTAGGTGGCATTGGTTGCCTCCTGAGTTACGGTCATGTCCCGTGTAAGTGGCGCGCAAGCCGAACATAAGGGCAGAGCGCTCCCGCCCGGATCGGGCATTTTTCAATTCCCCTCTCCCGTTGGGTCGGGCGCCGGGCTGCGCTCGGCGCGGTCGCGCTCTGGCACGGGGCGCTGCGCCTATGTGCGCGGGCTGACGGGCTGCGACAGCTCGAGTAGTTGATTGAGGTCCATGTAGTGCTCCAGATGCGCTGCAAGATCGTCGAGAGCCGCATCGACGCCATCTTCGTAGGAAGTCCGGCTTTCGTGCCCCAGATCGGCCAGAAAGGCAGCGCGGAAGGCATCGGAGCTGAACAGCCCATGCAAATATGAACCGCGCACGCGCCCATCCGGTGACGCCGCGCCCTCGGCCCGGCCTTCGACGCTGAGCCAGGCACGGTCTGTATCGGGGCCACTGGTGCGCCCCATGTGGATCTCGTAGCCAGAGACCGGCAGGTTACCGTCCCGCGTGGTGGCCTCGGTCAGGGTCACGCGCTTGTCGCCCACCATGGTTGTATGCACGTCCAGCAGGCCAAGCCCGGCCACCTTCCCGGGGCGACCGTCGACCCCCTCCGGATCATCAATGGTCTGGCCAAGCATCTGATAGCCGCCACAAAGGCCCAGCACATGACCACCGCGCCGGTGGTGGGCGAGGATGTCGATGTCCCAGCCTTGGGCGCGCAAGAAGGCGAGATCGCCAATCGTGGATTTGCTGCCGGGGATCAGAACCAGATCCGCATCGCCGGGCAGGGCGCGCCCGGGGGGCACGATCTCGACCGTCACATCCGGTTCGGCGGCCAGCGGATCCAGATCATCGAAATTCGCCATCCGCTCCAGCTGTGGCACCACCACCTTGCAGGCGCCGCCCGCGCGGGAGGCGATGTCCATCATATCCTCGGCTGGCAGTTTCCAGGCGTTCCAGAACCAGGGAACAACGCCCAGTGATGGCCAGCCGGTGCGGGCCACGATGTCATCGCGCCCGCCGTCAAACAGGCTGAGATCGCCGCGGAACCGGTTCACGGCAAAGCCGACGATGCGTTCCAGATCCGCAGGCTCCAGCACTGCCTTGGTGCCGACGATCTGCGCGATGACGCCGCCGCGGTGAATGTCACCAACCAGTACCACCGGCACCTCTGCCGCGCAGGCAAAACCCATATTGGCGATGTCGCGCGGACGCAGGTTGGTTTCCGCCGGAGAACCGGCCCCTTCGATCAGCACCAGATCAGCGTCAGCGGCCAGCCGGTAATAGCTGTCGAGTACAGCCTCGAGCAGCCCCGATTTATCGCGCATGAAGGATCTGGCGCCTTGGGTTCCGCGCCGTTTTCCCTGAACGATGATCTGCGCACCGGTATCGGTTTCGGGCTTCAGCAGCACCGGGTTCATATCCGTATGCGGCACGCGCTTGGCAGCGCGGGCCTGCAGCGCCTGCGCGCGGCCAATTTCGCCACCTTCGGGGGTGACAGCCGCGTTGTTCGACATGTTCTGCGGTTTGAACGGCGCCACACGCAGGCCGCGCCGCGTATAGGCGCGCGCCAGCCCCGCAACCAGAAGCGATTTTCCGACATTGCTGCCGGTGCCTTGGATCATCAGTGCCCGTGCCGTCATGCGCCTGCCTTACTGCTCACCCTTGTTCGCGCAGACAGTTGCAATGCGGGCGGGCGCAGGTCAACGGCAATCGAAAGCATTGCCTGATCGGATGGCCGGGCAGGGGCCTGCAGAAGCTGTGCGGCGTTATTGGGGGTCAGGAGGTGTACGGAAAGCGCAGGCGAAAAAAGCGGAGCCACAAAAGAAAAACGCGCCCCCCAGGACGCGCTTTTCTGTGTCTCAATGGCAGCTTAGATCAGGCAGCTTCGGCCTGTGCAGCATTGCGGCGCTCGCTTTCTTCACGCGACAGTGCGACCGAAGTCCGCACGCCACGACCGACGAATTCCATCAGCCCTTCGACCACGCGCTCGTTCGGGTCGATCCCGGCGCAGGAAAGGACTTCACGGCCATCGCGAGAGCGCGCCCACCGCGCGATCTGCTCGGGGCCGTTCCCGTATTTCTTGTCGTCAGCGATGGCGTCGTCCAATGCGGCCAGCACCACGGCGGCAAAAAGTTTGCGTGCGCGGTTGCCTTGCTCGTTATTGTAAGCGGTGCCGTCAACGAAATCTCGCATCCCGTTTCCTTTGTTGTTCTTGCTATTGCAATTTCGGCGTGGCGCTCCTTATGACGGAACTATGACGATTCGGATAGCCCGTAGATGCATAGCTTTCATGCGATTTGTGCATAGCTTGCCGGGGGTGCCCACGAGATATCGTTGTCTTGCCAGCCGAGTCCACGCCAGATATAGGGGCAGTTAAGAGTTCATCAACCACCCGAGAGGGATTTTTCCGATGCCCAAGATCAACGGTAACGAAATCCGCCCTGGCAATGTTCTGGAGCACAACGACGGTCTGTGGGCCGCTGTGAAGGTCGATCACGTCAAACCCGGCAAGGGCGGCGCCTTTGCTCAGGTCGAACTGCGCAACCTGCGTAACGGCTCCAAGCTGAACGAGCGGTTCCGCAGCGCCGACAAGGTCGAACGTGTGCGCCTTGAGCAGAAAGACCAGCAATTCCTGTATGAAAACGACGGCATGCTCGTGTTCATGGACACCGAGACTTATGAGCAGATCGAACTGCCCGCCGATCTGCTGGGGGATCGTCGCCCGTTCCTGCAGGATGGCATGACCATCGTTGTCGAGTTCTACGAGTCCGAAGCTCTGAACGCCACCGTGCCGCAGAAGGTCACCTGCAAGATCGTCGAAACCGAGCCGGTTGTAAAAGGCCAGACGGCTGCGAATTCCTTCAAGCCCGCGATCCTTGATAACGGTGTCAAAGTCATGGTGCCGCCCTTCGTCGGTCAGGACGAGATGATCGTGGTGAACACCGAAACCATGGAATACTCCGAGCGCGCCTGATCCGGCCTGCTGCATTGACGCTATAATGCCCCGCGCAGTCCTGCGCGGGGTTTTCTTTTGCATAACGTCTTTGCGTTCTTTGCGGTCAGTCGAGCGATAGGCTGAAGCCGCAGACATCCATCATCTTGCCATAGGCCGCCGTGAACCCGGCGAGAGAGGCGTGGAAGATGGTGCGGCCGCCCGCCTCGATCACCATGCTGCTGCCCTTTTTCATGGCCTTCAGGACCGGCCGGTTGTTGGGCAGGTTGATCGCGGCCTCGGCGTGCGCAAGACCTTCATTCGTGAGCGTGACGAAGGCGGCGCCGGAAAAGATGGTGCCGGTGTCGACGCGGAACTGGATGACCTGACCGTCCTGCATCTGCGTGGTGTAATGGCGCGGCGCGGTTTCGCTGATCACCGGGTAGGGGTAGAAATCCGGCGGGCCGACATCGCCGTCCGACACCTCAAGGCGCAGCACCGGGTCGCCATCGCCGCCGGTCGAGGCCGCACAGGTGCGGCGCAGGTCTTCGCCAGTGTCGATCTGCTCGCTCCAGACGCGCCAGTCCTTGTATTCCCAGTAATCGGCTGCACCTGCCTGCAGGGGCAGGCTGGTCAGGGCCAGCAGAAAAATCGCACGCATTTGAGTAATCCCTCAGTGATACCGTCGCCGCCATAACATGCCGGCATCTGCGTATCTAAACCCAACAGGTTAAATGAGGCTTGCGTGCTGTAGGGCCGCCTATTCGGACCAGGAGAGTCTTGCCTCGCCTGCCTGCAAGTCTTTGTCCCTAACACGGTCATAGCGCAGATAGGCAATCGCCTTGCCACCGCTTTGCGTGAACAGGGTGCCTGCGGCCTTGTCTCCGGCGGTGATATCGGTGCCCACGGGGGCTGTGCCTTCGATCTCCACGATCTGCAGCCCCTTGCGCAACTCGGTCTTGTGTTTCATCCGGGCGGTCACCTCTTGTCCGACATAGCAGCCCTTGCGGAAATCGACCCCGTTCAGCGCCTCGAACCCGGCCTCAAGGATATAGCTGTCCGGCGTCAGTTCGACGCCGCTTTCGGGTATGCAATGGGCGATGCGCAGCGCATCCCAGTCGCTGCCGTCATCGCCGCCCTCCGCGCCATAAAGGCGCCAGCCCATATCCGGGTGGCGCGGATCGGCAAAGGCGCCTTCGGGGGCGGGGCCGGTGCCTCGACGCACCTGCAGATCCGTGACCTCGATCTGAACATCGGCGCGCAGGCGGTACATCGACAGGCGTTTCATCAGCCCTTCGGCCAGATCCGCGTCTACATCCAGCAACACATCTGCACCGTCAGGGGCCAGAAAGAAATCGGCCAAGTATTTGCCCTGCGGCGTCAGCATCGCGGCATAGACCAGCACGTTCTGGTCCAGTTTTGCGACATCGTTGGTGACCAGCCCCTGTAGGAAGTCACGGGTGTCGGGGCCGGACAGGCGAAGAATTGTGCGGGCACTCATGTCTGTTCTCCAGTTGATGGGGGCGGATCAGCAGATCACCATGTTCTTGTTTCAGCAAGTGATATAGAAATCACAGCCGAGTTGAACAGGAAACTGCCCATGCCCGCTCCGATCAGTATCGTGATCCCGACACTCAATTCCGAGGCGGAACTGCCCGGCTGCCTTGAGGCGCTGATGGAGGGGTTGGCCTCAGGACTGATCCGGGAGTTGGTGATCTCGGATGGCGGATCGCAGGATCACACGGCCACCATCGCCGAAGAGGTCGGTGCCGAACTGCTGTGCGGCGCGCCGTCGCGGGGCGGACAGCTGCGCCGGGGCTGCGAAGCGGCACAAGGCGACTGGCTGCTGATCCTGCACGCCGATACCCGACTGTCCGCGGGCTGGAGCGATGCGGTGTCCCGCCATCTGGAGCAGGGCGAAGGCAGGCCGGGGTATTTCCGCCTGGCGTTCCGGGCCCGGGGGCTGCGCCCCGCGCTGGTGGCAGGCTGGGCGAACCTGCGGGCGCGTCTGTTTGGTCTGCCCTACGGCGATCAGGGGCTGCTTGTGCGCCGCAGCGATTATGAGGCAATGGGCGGCTACCTCGATCAGCCATTGATGGAGGATGTTGCCCTGTCGCTGCGCCTGAAGGGTCTTGTCGAGATCCCGGTTCAGGCGCGGACCTCGGCCGCGCGATACGAGCGCGACGGCTGGCTGCGGCGCGGCGCCCGCAATCTCTGGACACTCGCGCGCTATGCCCTTGGCGTCAGCCCAGAGCGGTTGGCGCGGGCCTATCGCAAATAACCCTCTGCTTCTTTACCGGAAGACCCGGCGCCAGACACGCCGGAACAGACCGGATTGATCCGCAGACTGCTGCGCCGCCAGAGGCTGCGCCATATTGAGGTCTTCGCGTTCTACCAGCGTCTTGCCGTCCTGGAATTGCAGGCGATAGAGATCGGCGTAGATCCCACCGCGCTCCAGCAGCTCGGCATGGGTGCCCTGATCCATCACCTCGCCGCGCTCCATCACCACGATCTTGTCCGCGTTGCGGATGGTGGACAGGCGGTGGGCGATGACCAGCGTGGTGCGCCCGCCCGACAGCCGGTCCAGCGCCTGCTGCACGACCTTTTCCGATTGCGCGTCCAGCGCCGAGGTCGCCTCGTCTAGCAGCAGCACTGGCGTGTCGCGTAGCAGGGCGCGCGCGATCACCACCCGCTGCCGCTGCCCGCCTGACAAGGCAGAACCGCGCGGCCCAACAAGCGTCTCAAGACCATTGGCCAGCTTGGGCAGGAAGTCAGAGACATGGGCGGCGTCCAGAACTTCTTTCAGGCGCGCCTCGCTGACATCCGTGCGTCCCAGAAGGATGTTTTCCCGCAGGGTTTCATCAAACAGCAGCGCCTCTTGCGAGACCACCGAGAATAGGCCGCGCAGGTCCTCGAAGGCGAGATCGCCCACCGGGGTGCCGCCAATGGTGACCAGTCCGGATTGCGGATCGACCAGCCTTGTCAGCAGGTTGAAAATGGTGGATTTACCGGCGCCCGAGGCCCCGACAAGCGCCGTGGTCTTGCCTGGCTCGGCGATCAGCGACAGATCCTTCAGGATCGTGGTGTCGCCATAGTTCAGGGTGACGTGATCCAGACGCACCTCGGGAAGGCCCTTTGGCGCGGCCACGGGTTTCACCGGTGGCAGCAGCTTGATAGGTGCGTCCAGCAGTTCCTTGATGCGCTCCATCGCGGCGGCGGCGCTTTGCCAGGTGCCACTGATGGAGGCGAGGCGGCGCATCGGGTCAAAGGCCAGACCGATGGCGGTGAAGAAGCTCATGAACTGGCCGACGGTTTTTTCGCCGCTAATGATTTCCTGCCCGCCATAAAGAACTACGCCCATGACACCGAGACCGGCCATGATATCGATCATGCCGGTGATCGAGGCAGTGCCGAAAGAGGCGCGCACTTCGGAGCGCACGAATTGGTCCATATGGGTGCTGAACCGGCGCGCCTGATACTGTTCCAGGCTGTTCAGCTTGATCGGCACGATGCCGTGGAAAATCTCGTCCAGCCGCGTCGCCAGCGAAGCACCAAGATCGCGCGCGGTGGCGGCTTTCTTGCGGACATAGCGTTGCAGCGCCGAGATCGGCAGCAACAGCAGGGGCAGGCCGATCAGCATGATCGCGGTCCAGCGCCAGTCGACGCTGATGGCAACGCCAAGGACGGCCACCATCTGTGCCATGTCGCGCCCCGCACCGGTGATCAGCGCTTGCCAGACCTGATTGATCGCCATGACGTCGCTTTGAACGCGCTGGATCAGGAAGCCCGGCGGGTGCACCTGGTGAAAGGCTGGATCCTGACGGATCAGCCGGTCCAGCATGTCCTTGCGCATATGCGCAGCCGAGGTCTGCGAGATCTTCGACAGGATGACCTTTTGGCAGACGCTGGCGACACCGCGCAGGGAAAAGATGATCAGAAAGGCCAGGCTGACCCAGAACAGGGCGTCGGAATTTCCGGCGACAAAGACCAGATCGAACATCGGCTGCATCATGTAGCTGAGCGCACCAACAGTGCCGCCTTCGATCAGCATAAAGATCACCGCAAGGCCCAGCAGGCCCATGTAATGGCGCAGATAACCGCGCCACAGCCAGATGATCAGCTCTTTCGAGGAGGTGTGTTTGCGGGTCATGCAGGACGGTTCCGGCTGGTGTATTTGCAGGATGTGCGGGTCATGCGGCGCTTTCTGTTTTTGACCCGGGCCATTTAAGCAGCTGAGGCTTTAGGCGCAAGCTTTGCGCCATGCCCGGTTGATGGGCAGTCCCGCTGCACTGCACCCATTGTGGAATTGACCTTCCTCTGCCGCATTGTACTGTACCGGAAATTTGAGCGCGAACCGGCCCCTGGCCCAGGGTTCCATTGCAGGGAAGATCAAAAATGAGCGGGACTTTAAACCTATCGGCAGGGCGATCCTATCTGGCGATCCCGGGACCTTCGGTGATTCCGGATCAGGTGCTGCAGGCGATGCACCGTCCGTCACCCAATATCTACGCGGGCGAGCTGGTGGATATGACCGCGACACTGATCCCGGATCTACGCCGGGTGGCGCGCACGAAGCATCACGCGGCGATCTACATTTGCAACGGTCATGGCGCCTGGGAGGCTGCCCTTTCGAATGTGCTGCAGCCGGGGGACAAGGTGCTGGTCCCGTCCTCGGGGCGGTTTGCTATCGGTTGGTCGGAAATGGCTGAGGGGCTGGGCATTGACGTGGAGGTCATCGACTTTGGCAACCATGCGCCCTGGGATCTGGCCCGTGTGACCGAGCGGCTGAAGGCGGATACCAGCCATCAGATCAAGGCGGTGCTGGGGGTGCATGTCGATACCTCCAGTTCGATCCGTAACGACGTACCCGGCCTGCGCGGGGTTCTGGATGCGGAGCAGCACCCGGCGCTGTTGATGGCCGATTGCATCGCCTCGCTGGGCTGTGACCGGTTCGAGATGGACGACTGGGGCGTCGATGTCATGGTCACCGGCAGCCAGAAGGGACTGATGGTCCCGGCGGGGCTGGCCTTCGTGTTCTTCAACGACAAGGCCGCCACGGTGCGCGCCGCGATGCCGCGGGTCAGCCGCTACTGGGACTGGACCCCGCGCGCCAACCCGGAAGAGTTCTACCAGTATTTCGGCGGCACCGCTCCGACCCATCATCTTTATGGGTTGCGGGCCTCGCTCGACATGATCCACGCCGAAGGGATCGAAAACGTCTGGGCACGGCATGCGCAGCTGGCCCGTGCGATCTGGGCGGCGTGTGAGGCCTGGGGGCAGGACGGACCCATGGCAATGAACGTGACCGATCCCGCGCTGCGCTCTCATGCGGTGACGGCACTGCGTCTGGGCGGATCGCGCGCGACGCAGCTGCGCGAGTGGCTGGAGCAGACCCTGGGGCTGACATTGGGGATCGGCCTTGGCATGGCGCCACCGCGCAGCCCGGAATGGCACGGGTTCTTCCGGCTGGGCCATATGGGCCACCTGAACGGTCACATGGTCATGGGGCTTCTGGGCGGTATCGAGGCGGGCCTGCGCGCCCTTGATATTCCCCACGGCGCCGGGGCGCTGGATGCGGCGGCTGCAGTTCTGTCCGAAGCCGGGCAAAAGGCGTCCTGAGAGGGCGTGAGCCAAAACAGTTGATCAGGCGGGGTCTTGTCCCCGTCTGAGGTCAGGCTCGCGTTTCAGGTTCTCATCTCTAGGCGAGTGATCATGTGGTTGATCAGCGCGGCCAGTAGCAACACGGGCACCATGCCGTAGAGCAGCCAGAGCGTGAAAAAGATCCACGGCATGTTGATGACGGCAAAACGCAGGGTGGTTTCCAGCAGATCCGGTGCCTGCGCCGCCGCCTGACGCGGCTGTTTCCGTGCGGTCTTGTCCTGTTGCATGATGCAGTTCCCCAAACGCGATGTGACGTGGTTCGGGCTCAAGACTGACATAATTCGGTGAATGCGGCGTAAAGCGCCCTGCGGCCAGTCGGTCGCAGGGTTTTGGTCGATACCCTTCACTCAGGCTTGTCGGGCGCGCTCCAGCGCGATGGGCAGCGCCTTGGCAAAGGCGTCCAGATCCTGGGGTCGACCACAGCTTACGCGGATGCAGCGGTTTTGCGGCGCGGCGAAGGGCATGCGCACAAAAACGCCCTGATCCACCAGCCCGTCCAGTACCGCCTTGGCAAAGGCTCCGTCCTGTCCGCAATCAATAGCAACGAAATTGGTGGCTGAGGGCAGGGCAGTCAGCCCGTTCTCACTGGCGATCTCTCCAATGCGGGTCCGGGCCACTGCGATCTCATTCGTCACATGCGCAAGCCAGTCCTGATCCAGCAGCGCCGCCAATGCGCCCGCCTGCGCCATGCGGTTCATGCCGAAATGGTTGCGCACCTTGTTGAAGGCCGAAATCAGATCCGCCTGCGCCATGGCATAGCCAACGCGGGCGCCCGCCATGCCATAGGCCTTGGAAAAGGTGTGCATGCGGATGACGCGGGTATCGTTGATGTCGATCGGCGCTGCGGTGCCTTCGGGCGCGCATTCCACATAGGCTTCGTCCAGCAACAGCAGGCAGCCATCTGGCAGGTGATCCAGTGCGGCAACGATATCGGCGCCGCTGTGCCAGCTGCCCATCGGGTTGTCGGGGTTGGCAAGGTAGACCAGCTTGGCATCGACCTCCGCCGCCTTGGCAAACAGGGCCTCGGGATCTTCGTGGTCGTCGCGATAGGGGACCGTGTGCAGCGTGCCGCCAAAGCCCGCGACGTGGTAATTAAATGTCGGATAGGCGCCCAGCGATGTCACCACGTGATCGCCGCTGGTCACCAGCAGGCGTACCAGATAGCCAAGCAGCCCGTCGATGCCTTCGCCGACCAGAATATTCTCAGGCGCGACGCCGTGGAACCTCGCGAGTTCCATGCGCAGATCATAGCTTTGCGCGTCGCCGTATTTCCAAATCTCGCCCGCTTCGGCCTGCATCGCGGCAATCGCCTTGGGCGAGGGGCCAAAGATGTTCTCATTGGCGCCAAGGCGAGCGGCAAAGGGCGCGCCGCGCTCACGCTCCTGCGTTTCGGGGCCAACAAAGGGCACGGTTGCAGGCCGGGACTGGGTAAGCGGGGTATAACGAGGTGTGGTCATGCGGGCAGATAACGTGAACCGGCCCGCCGCATCAAGTGGGCATGGCGGCAGCGAATGTCGCAGGTTCTGCGGGTGGCAAGCCTTGCAGAGGGCGCCCGGGCAGCGCAGACTGGCGCCAGTTTTGGGAGAATTTAACGATGCGCATTTTTCTGGGCGTGCTGGCGCTGGGGCTGGCCTATCTTCTGTTCTGGCCGGTGCCGGTCGAACCTGTGTCCTATGACCCGCCCAAGGGGCCGGGATTTACCGGAGAGTTTGAGGAAAACACCGCCCTTGAGGGCGCGCAGAAGGTGGTCCTGCCCAATGGCGCCATCGGTCCCGAAGATCTGGCGGTGATGCCGGATGGGACGGTCTACACCACCGATCTGGACGGGAACCTTTATCGCATTGATGGCGACCAACCCAAACTGGTGGAGGCGCTGGGCGGGCGGCCGCTGGGGCTGAAGGCCGGGCCGGATGGCGCGCTTTATATCGCCGACAGTTTCCGTGGCATCATGCGCTGGAGCGGCCCCGGCACGCTGGAAACCCTGGTGAGCGAGATTGACGGTGCCCCGGTGATCTATGCCAACCAATTGGATGTGGCGCGCGATGGCACGATCTATTTCTCCAATTCCTCGGACCGGTTCGACCCGGAGACCATGGGCGGCACCAAACCCACCTCGGTGCTGACCGTCTGGGAACAGTCCGACACGGGCTACGTGGCCCGCCGCACCCCCGATGGAACGGTTGAGAAGATCGCCACCGGGTTTGTCTATACCAACGGTGTTGCCCTGTCGCCGGATGAGGATTTCCTGCTGATCAACGAAACGGGCCGCGCCCGGGTGCACCGGTTGTGGTTGACCGGTCCCAACGCCGGGCAGCAGGAACTGTTTCTCGGCAATCTGCCGGGCTATCCGGATAACCTTGAGGCGCAGGGTGATGGCACCTTCTGGCTGGCCTTTGCAAGCCCGCGCGTGCCGTCCGAAGTGCTGATGCCCTATCCCTTCCTGCGCAAGGTGCTGTGGCGGCTGGGGCCGAAGGTGCGCCCGGCGCCGATCCATCGCGGCATGATCATGCAGTTCGATGCGGATGGTAACATTCTACGCACCCTTCAGGATCCTGCGGGCGGGCTGGGGATCACCACTGGCGGGCGCATTGTCGGCGACCAGCTTTACGTGATGACGCTGGATAGTGACAGTTTCGCGCGGCTGCCGGTGGCGGATCTGCCGCCGATCCGGCCCTAGGCGGGTTCGGCTCGGTCCAATCTGCCCCGGCGTTAGACTGGATCGCGGCGGCGTTGCGGTGCAGTCTGGCGCAAACCGAAAGCAGGAGGAGCCGCAGATGGCACGGGTATCCGTCGAGTACAAAGACCACATCGCCCATGTGACGCTGACGCGCGGGGACAAGATGAACGCGCTGGACGACGAGATGATCAAGGGGATCATCGCCGCTGGGCACGAGGTCGCCGCCTCCAAGGCGCGTGCCGTGGTGCTGGCGGGGGAGGGTAAGGCGTTTTGCGCCGGGCTTGACCTGATGAGCTTTGCCAAGATGGGGCAGATGGATCCCGAAGAATGGCTGATGGCCCGCAGCTTTGACGATGCAAACGAGGTGCAGGAGGTCGCGATGGCCTGGCGCCGGGTACCGGTGCCGGTGATCGCGGCCGTACAGGGCGTCTGCTTTGGCGGCGGTTTGCAACTGGCGCTCGGCGCGGATATCCGCATTGCTGCGTCGGATGCGCGGTTTTCGGTGATGGAGATGAAATGGGGCATCGTCCCCGACATGGGCGGCATGGCGCTGTTGCCCCGGCTGCTGCGCTCGGACGTGCTGCGACGCCTGACCTATACCGCCGAAGTGTTCGAGGCTCCGCAGGCGCTGGACTGGGGGCTAGTGACCGAAGTGTCCGACGATCCCCTTGCCGCTGCGCAGGCGCTGGCGGCAGAGATCGCAGGCAAGAACCCCGAAGGCATCCGCGCGGCCAAACGGCTGATCGGTGTGGCCGAAACCGCGGATCAGGCCACAGTGCTGATGGAGGAAAGCCGCGAGCAGGTGGCCCTGATTGGCACGCCCAACCAGATGGAGGCCATCGCAGCGCAGATGCAGAAACGCCCGCCGCAGTTTAAGGACTGATAGGCGCGCCCTGAGGCGGCAACGGCGCCTTGTGCAACAGCTTGGGCCAGATGGCATTGACCGCGGTGAGATCCTGAACCCCGAGCCCGGACAGGCAGGCGATGCTTGTCCGCTCAGGGTTCTTGCAAGTGCCTGCCTTCAGCGCCGCGCCGATCTCGGTCAGATCCGTCGCGGCCATCAGTCCGGATCGGATCGCACGGTGCGGCGCGCCAAAAGCCAGACCTGACGCGCGCGCATCGACAAAGACCTGCGCCTGCGACAGGGCCACGGGATCAATTTCGCATTTCGTTTCGTCGTCTGATCCGACCGAAGTGATATGTTGGCCGGGGCTGAGCCAATCGGCATGGATCAGCGGTTGTTTTGCTCCGGTGGCGGTCAGGATCACATCGGAGGACCGGACGGCCTGTTCCAGATCATCGGCGACCTCAAACCGCACCCTGGCAAATTGTGCCTGCAACTTATCCACCAGCGCCTGCGCCTTGGCATGGTCTCGCCCCCAGACCTGAACCGAGGTCACGGGGCGTACCAAAAGCAGCGCCTCAACCTGCAGCCGCGCCTGCGTGCCGGTGCCAATGACGACGGCGTGTTGCGCCCGGTCGATGACCAGAAGATCGGCCACGACCGCGCTAGCGGCGGCGGTCCGGTAATCCGAGATCAGATGATCATCTTGCAGGATAGCAACTGGCCTGCAGGTCTGGCTGTCGAACACCACAATCATTCCGCTCGACGGCGGTGCGCCGATGTTGGCGAGATCCTGCGACCATCCCGCCATCTTCACGGTGAAAATGGGGCAGCCTGCAAGCGTCGCGGATTTCACATGAATGTCTGCGCCCGGTGATGGGTAGAGCACCTGCACAGGCGCTGTTGCCGTCCCGTCGGACAGCGCGCGAAAGGCCTGTTTCGCGGAGGGGATCAGATCCGCGACAGACATATGGGGACGAATATCCTCTGCGGTGTAGATCGGGATCATGGCGCGCTGATCTCTCCGGTTCCGACAAAGGCAACCTCGCCCGCAACGGTGACATGGCTGATGGCATCGGGGGTGCCATAGGGGGTCACGAGCAGGGCGCTGGGCCGTCCGATGTAGTGGCCTTGCGTCAGGGTAAAGGTGTGGTCCGCCTGCGCCAGTCCGTGTTTCATTGCATAGGCGCCGATGACACCAGCGGCACTGCCGGTGGCGACGTCCTCAAGCAGACCGTCGTTGTTCCAGTGGCGGCCTTCGAAGCTCTTGGTGTCGAAAAGGTAGGCGAATTCAGCGCCAACGGTCCGCAGCCTGTCCTCAAGGTCGGGAACCATGATCCGGGCCTCACGTAGTCCGCCGGTCACGGGGACCACCAGGTACTTCAACCCCGTCGATATAATCTCAAGCGGCAGGGGCGACAGGTCACCAGTGGACAGGTTGAAGGCTTCGGCGAAGGCGGTGCGGCTGTTGTCCGGCGCGGTGCCCAGGAAATCGGGCTGTCCCTGATCCAGCGTTCCGAAGTAGCGTCCGGCGCGGGCCATGGTGGTCACGCGCACTGATCGGCCGCCCTGCAGGGTGAAGGTCCAGGATTTTTTCCCGGGCGCCCCGCATTGCATATGAAGGCTACAGGCCGCTCCGATGATCGGATGGCCAGCAAAAGGCAGTTCCTCGCTCAGGTCAAAGACCCGCGCTTCGATCTGGCCTTCGGTTTCCGTCAGGAAGATGGATTCGAAATGGCGCAGCTCTTGCGTCATGGTCAGCATCTGTGCGGCGCTGAGGCCCGCACTATCGGGAAAAACCGCAAGACTGTTGCCGGAGTAGGGGCGGGATGCGAAGACATCACAATGGACAAAGTTGTAAGAGCGGTTGCGCTGTGACATGACTGACCTGCATAGCGGAGAATCTATATAGATGATTGACTATACGTCTGTCGATTTGCTGTCAACGGCCACTGCGTTGAAGGCGTTGGCCAATGAGAACCGGCTGCAGATTCTGCACTGGCTCAGCGATCCGGAGCAGCATTTCCCGCCGCAGGAGGATGGCGATCTGGTCAGGGACGGGGTCTGTGTGGGGTTCATCACCGAAAAGATCGGGCTGAGGCAGCCGACCGTGACGAACCATATGCGCGTCCTGCAAGAGGCAGGGCTGGTGACCAGCAAGAAGATCAAGAACTGGGTGTTCTACAAACTGGTCCGCAGCCGCGCCGATGCGATTCTGGCCGATACCGCCCGCCTGTGGGAAGAACCGGAATAGGCCACAAGCCACAAGGGCAGTGATCGCACTGCGGGATATTGAGACGGATCAAGGACGCCGGGAGGGAAACCGATCAGACAAGGCCTATGAAATCGCTATTTCTCATACTGCTTTACGTTGCTGTGGTCATATCGCCGCTTGTGGTCTCTGCGATTTTCGGGGGACCGCCGCGCTCTTTCGGGGCTGAACTGGGCACCGGGCTGGGGATGTTCGCCTATGCCATGATTTTGACCGAATTCGTCTTGTCTGGCCGGTTCAGGCGGGTGTCGTCCGAGATCGGTATGGATGTGACCATGCGGTTTCATCAGGTCATGGCGCGGGTGGCGCTGGTGTTTGCGCTGCTGCACCCGTTTTTCTACGGCGGCAGCCTTGTCGGCGGGCAACGGCCCTGGGATCAGACGCGGGTTTTGACCGTGACGACCGATTTTTCCGCCCTGTCGACTGGGATTGTCGCCTTCCTGCTGCTGCCCGCACTGGTGGCGCTGGCTGCCTTTCGCACGCAACTGGATTACAAGTACGAGACCTGGCGCCTGATGCACGGGGTTGGCGCGGTGCTGATCGCCGGTGCCTTGCTGCATCATGCTCTGGTAGCGGGGCGCTACAGTGCTGACCCTGCCATGGTCTGGCTCTGGGGTGGGATGACCGCCGTTGCGGTGGGATCGCTGGTCTGGGTCTATGTGGTTGAGCCGCTGCGGGCGCGGCCCTGGCGGGTGGCCGAGATCAAACGTCTGACGCCCCGGCAATGGGGCCTGACCCTGAGACCGGAAGGGCACGATGGGCTGCGTTACAAGGCCGGGCAGTTTGCCTGGCTGAGCATTGGTCACTCGGCCTTCTCGCTTGATGAAAACCCGTTCTCGATCAGCTCCGCCCCGGCTGCGGGGGCAGAGGTGTCTTTCGTGATCAAGGAGCTTGGCGATTTCACCGGTTCTCTGGACCAGGTGACGCCGGGTATGCGCGCCTATCTGGATGGTCCCTATGGCAGCATGTCGGTTGAGGGGCGGTCAGAGCCAGGGATCGCAATGATCGCGGGCGGCGTCGGTATCGCACCGATGCTGAGCATTCTGAACCAGATGCGCCTGACCGGGGATTCGCGCCGGGTCCGGTTGATCTATGGCAACCGCCTAGAAGAGCAGATCGTGTTCCGGGAGGATCTGCAGCGCGAGGATACGATTCTGGTACTGTCAGAGCCACCTGTGGGCTGGCAGGGGGAGACTGGGATGATCGGCCCAGACCTGTTGGATGGGAGTTTCACGGATGATGAGTTTGCAGAGTGGCTGTTCGTCCTCTGCGGGCCGCCGATCATGATGGATACGGTCGAGGATCACCTGATCGCACGTGGCGTCTCATCCGGCCGGATCCTGTCAGAAAGGTTCGACTATGGCTGAGTTCCTGCGAAACCGACCAATGCGGCGCCGGGTGGCTCTGGCGATCCGGGCGGTGGTCATTGTGACCCTGTTGGCGCTGCTGGTCTTTGTCCTGCGATAGGGTGTGGAGCGCCCTTGTCAGTCCAGATCCGTCCAGGGCCAGGGTTTAACCTTGCTGGCGGCGGTCTGATAGCGCGCCGCCTTTGCGACCCAGATGCCAAGGTCCGTGCCGAACTCCGCCAGCCGTTCGTTTGGCTGCTTGTTGTTGAGCAACATCACCACGAACTGAATGACAGTCACCACGCCCAGCACTGTCTGCGCCAGTGAGATCAGGACGGCGATGATCAGCATGTAGATCAGCCGTGTCAGCAGGCCATCCTCGCCCTCGGGTTCAAATTGTTCGCCGTGCAGACGGCCATCAATCTTGTCGTCGTCACTCTGTGCCATCGTAAATCCCGCTGGGTGGTTCCTGCTGCAAATCATCATGCCTGTGGCTGTTGCCCGGAGCTGCAATACTAGAAACAGGATTTCACATCCGGGACAAAAGGAAAAGGCCGCGCCTGATATCAGACGCGGCCCGGATCTTTTGCTGTTAGCTCGCCTTACAGCGACGCGTCATAGATCTTGGAAATATTCGCGCCAAGGGCGGCATTATACTCCGCATCGCTCATCGACACATTCAGACCTTCGGTCAGCGCACGGCTGAAGGAGGCGATCATCTTGGGGTTCTGGGACAGTTTCGCGCAGGCATCGTCGGTGCTGTAGCCGCCGGACAGGGCAACAACGCGCACCACCTCGGGGTGGTCGGCCAGATCATCATAAAGACCGGCTTCATTCGGGATGGTCAGCTTCAGCGCAACCTTGGTGCCGCTCGGCAGGGCGTCGAGCGCTGCTTTCAGCTCGGCCTTCAGGATGGCTTCGGCTTCGGCCTTGGTCGCGGAGTGGATGTCGACCTCGGGTTCGATGATCGGAACCAGTCCGGCGGCGGCGATCTGCTTGCCCACTTCGAACTGCTGGGCGACCACATTCTTGATGCCGGTTTTGTTGGCTTCCTTGATGACCGAGCGCATCTTGGTACCGAAGATCCCCGCTGCCACGGCCCGCGCCAGAAGCGCGTCCAGATCAGGCATCGGTTTCATCATCTGGGCGCCGTCCTGTTCGTCGGCCAGACCCTTGTCCACCTTCAGAAAGGGCACTACGCCGCATTTTTCCCACAGGTAGGTGGGGACCTGAATGCCATCAATTGCATTGTCCATCGTCTTTTCGAACAGGATCGCGCCAAGGATCTTGTCGCTGTTGAAATCCGGCGCGGTGATGATCCGGGCGCGCATTTTCTGGATCTCGCCAAACATCTCATCATCGTTCGAATAGGCGTCTTCCATCACACCATAAAGCGCCAGCGCCTTGGGGGTGGAGCCGCCCGACTGATCCAATGCGGCGATGAAGCCCTTGCCCTTTGCAATACGGTCAAACTGTTCCTGCTTGGTGGACGTCTCTTGCGCCATGGGTCGGGATCTCCGCGAATATCTGTTGGACTATTTCCAACCGTCTATACCGTGCCCGTGAACAGAAACAACTGGCCTGTCATACGGTTGCGCTAACAGTGTGAGCGATTGCGCTAACGGAAGAAGGATTTACGCGCATCCCGCGCCATGCCCCAGCGCAGTTCCAGATCCGCGATACGGGCCATGGCTGCGCGGCGCTCCTCTGGATCGGTCAGTGTGGCGTATTCCGCCCGGGCTGCGTCGAGTTCTTTCTTGAGCGTGAATTCTTCGGGAACCACGCCTGCCTCAGCCATCACCCCCAATCCCGCCGCTAAACCGGGATCAACCAGTTCCTGTCCGGTGCGGTCGGGTAGGGGTTTGCCTTCGCCCTCAAGCCCAGAGAGCTGCCCCCGGGCATTGGCCGAGCGGATCTGATCTTCGATGAGTTTGCGAAAGGCCCGTATCATGAGTGGCAGAATGGGGTGGACCGCAGCCAGTTGCAAGAACGGTATAGTGTCGCGGGGACTGTGCAGGGTGAAATGCAAAACGGCAGACGTTTAGGTCTGCCGTTTGCTGAATTTGGTTTGTCACTCTGGTTTTAAACCAGACGCGAGGTTTCCTTGGCCGCGCGCACGAAGTCCTTGAACAGGGGATGCGGCGCAAAGGGTTTGGATTTCAGTTCCGGGTGGAACTGCACACCGATGAACCAGGGATGGTCGGACCATTCCACGATTTCCGGCAGGCGGCCATCCGGCGACATACCGGAGAATTTCAGCCCGCAGGCCTCCAGCTGGTCCTTGTATTTGATGTCCACCTCATAGCGGTGGCGGTGACGTTCCTCGATGTGGGTGCTGCCATAGACTTCGGCCACTTTGGAGCCTTCGGCCAGCGTCGCATCATAGGCGCCCAGACGCATGGTGCCGCCCTTATCGTCATCGGCCTTGCGGCTGACCTTGTGGTTGCCCTGTACCCATTCCTTGAGGTGATAGACGACGGGTTCAAACCGTTTCTTGCCTGCCTCGTGGTCGAATTCCTCAGAACCGGCCTCGGTAATCCCGGCCACATTGCGGGCCGCTTCGATCACCGCCATCTGCATGCCGAGGCAGATCCCCAGATAGGGAACATTATGCTCGCGTGCATATTGGGCCGCCTTGATCTTGCCTTCGGTTCCGCGTTCGCCAAACCCGCCGGGTACCAGAATCGCGTGGAACCCCTGCAGGTGCGGCGTGGCGTCCTCACGGTCGAACAGTTCGGCGTCGACCCACTCGATCTTGACCTTGACGCGGTTGGCCATGCCGCCATGGGTCAGGGCCTCGGCGATGGACTTATAAGCGTCTTCCAGCTGGGTGTATTTGCCCACGATGGCGACCTTCACTTCGCCTTCGGGGTTGTAGATGCGGTCGGCCACATCGTCCCAGCGCATCAGATTGGGTTTTGGGGCCGGGGCAATGCCGAAGGCATCCAGAACCGCCTGATCCATGCCCTCGCGGTGGTAGGCCAGCGGCGCCTCGTAGATGGATTTCAGATCCTGCGCGGCGATGACGCTGTCGGGGCGCACGTTGCAGAACAAGGCCAGCTTCTCGCGCTCTTTCTTCGGAATCGGGCCTTCGGAGCGGCAGACCAGAATGTCAGGCGCCAGACCGATGGAGCGCAGTTCCTTCACTGAGTGCTGGGTTGGCTTGGTTTTCAGCTCGCCAGAGGCCTTGATATAGGGCAGCAGGGTCAGATGCATGAAGATACACTGACCGCGCGGTTTGTCCTGGCTGAACTGACGGATTGCTTCGAAGAAGGGCAGGCCTTCGATGTCCCCCACGGTGCCGCCGATCTCACAAAGCATGAAATCGACCTCGTCTTCGCCGATCGAGATGAAGTCCTTGATCTCGTTGGTGACGTGCGGGATCACCTGAATGGTCTTGCCGAGGTAGTCGCCGCGGCGCTCCTTCTCCAGCACGTTGGTGTAGATGCGGCCCGATGAAATCGAGTCGGTCTTGCGCGCCGGTACGCCAGTGAACCGCTCGTAGTGACCAAGGTCGAGGTCGGTTTCTGCGCCATCGTCGGTGACGAAGACTTCGCCGTGTTCAAAGGGGCTCATCGTGCCGGGATCGACGTTCAGATACGGATCCAGCTTGCGCAGGCGAACGGAGTAGCCGCGTGCCTGCAACAATGCGCCAAGGGCTGCAGATGCCAGCCCTTTGCCAAGCGATGAAACAACGCCACCAGTGATAAAGATAAATCGCGCCATGAGTGTTCGGCTGCCCCCGTGAGAAGTCAGATTTCAGCTGCCCGACGGCCTGTAAAAACCGCAGCATCACGGGACTTTACGTATAAAGGATTCGCGCAATAAGCGCAAGGGAACCGCAAGATGCTGTTACGGTCCCCATTTTATTTTCTAGCTGTAGTAGGTTAGTCGGCGCTGGGTACCAGCGGTGCGTTGTCGCCTTCTGCCGGCGGCAGCAGGTCGCTGCCAAGGGGCGCCGCCGGTGCCGTCTCTGCGCCGTCATCGCCAGCGGGTGCAACGATGCGGTCAGCAACCGAAGAACCTGCGGATTTCTGGGCTGCCAGAACGGTCAGGGTGATCGAGGTAACGATAAAGGCCGCTGCGAGGATCCAGGTCACTTTGCTCAGCGCCGTCGCTGCAGCGCGGCCGGTCATTGCGCCGCCACCGCCACCGCCGCCCATGCCAAGGCCGCCGCCTTCGGACCGTTGCAGCAGAACGACAGCAATCAGGCCCAGAGCCAGAAGAAGATGGATGATCAGTACAACGTTTTCCATGGGTCCCTGCGGCGGTTGGCTCAGTATCGGGCGGTAAATAGGGAAGAATGCAGACAGGGGCAAGGGCCGAGTTGGCCGGGCCGCATTCTGTCGCGCCCGAATGTGTCAAATGAAACAGAACCGGACGCGGGAAGCGCCCTGTTTTCGCGCCCTTCTGCGGAATTTCCGGTATTTGTGACTGGACAGAATTGGCGCCCGGGGGGCACTGTTTGACCATGCCACATGATCATTCTGACCACCCGCATGCTTTGCTGCCGCCCGATCCCGCCCTGCGGGTCAAGGCGCTTGAAACGATTCTGACCCGCAAGCGGCTGATCGACCCGGCTGCACTCGATGAGATCATCGACACCTATCAGACCAAGGTGGGCCCGCAGAATGGCGCCCGCGTGGTCGCCCGCGCCTGGAGCGATCCCGCCTTCAAGGCTGCGCTTCTGGCGGATGCGGACCCGGTGTTGTCCGAACTCGGCTATTATGGCCGTCAGGGAGAACACATGGTGGTGGTCGAAAACACACCCGAGCAACATAATATAGTCGTCTGCACCCTGTGCAGTTGCTATCCGTGGCCGCTTTTGGGAATCCCGCCAGGCTGGTATAAATCGGATGCCTACCGCGCCCGCGCCGTGCGTGCGCCGCGTGCGGTGCTCTCTGAATTTGGCGTGACCCTGCCTGAAGGCACCCGGGTGCGGGTCTGGGATTCCACCGCCGAGGTCCGTTATCTGGTCCTTCCAATGCGTCCCGAGGGCAGTGAAGGACTGGACGAAGATGCGCTTGCTGCGCTTGTGACCCGCGACAGCATGGTGGGCACCGGCCTGCCGAAAACGCCTGGGGCACCCTGATGACCCGACTGCATGATATGGGCGGACGCTTTGGTGACGGGCCGGTACGGCCGGAGGGGCCGAATGCGCCGGTGTTTGCGGCAGAATGGCATGCCCGCGCGCTGGCGGTGACGCTGGCCTGTGGTGCCTTGGGACAATGGAATATCGATACCTCCCGCCATGCCCGCGAAAAACTGGCGCCGCTCGATTACACCCGGTTTTCCTACTATGAAATCTGGCTTGCCGCGCTCGCGGATCTTCTGGTCCAGAAGGGGGTCCTTAGCGAGGATGATCTGGCCGGGCAGGGAGGGGATGGCCCGCACCCGCTGGCCGATCGGAAACTCTCTGCCGACGCCGTGGCCGCAATGCTGGCCAAGGGCGGTCCGGCTACCCGTACCGGCGGGCCGGAGCCGGTTTTCAGCGAAGGCCAGAGCGTGCGCACGCGCCATCCCGGTGGCAGCAGGTTGGTCGATGGCGGCCACACACGGCTGCCTGCCTATGCCACCGGCGCGACGGGCCGCATTCTACGCCTGCAAGGAACCCACGTGCTGCCGGACAGCGCTGCGCACGGTCTGGGTGAGGCGCCGGAGCCACTTTATGCGGTCGTTTTCCCGGCGGGGGAATTGTGGAGCCATCCGGAAGACCCGGCGGATGAGGTGGTTCTGGACCTGTGGCAAAGCTATCTGGAGGCGGTTTGAACATGAACATATGTCGTCCTGGCGATGTCCCCGAACCGGCGTTTGAGCAGCCCTGGCACGCGCAGGCCTTTGCGCTGACGGTGCATCTCAATGAAAGCGGTCGTTTCACCTGGGCCGACTGGGTTTCGCGGTTCTCGGCCACCCTGGCCCGGCATGGCGTGTCGCGCGACCTCAACGGCGGCGATGACTACTTCACCGCCTGGCTTGAAACCCTGGAGGCGATTCTAGCAGAGGACGGCGTCGCCCCCGCCGAGGAGGTCGAAACCACCCGCGAAGGGTGGAAACAGGCCTATCTGGAAACTCCGCATGGGCATCCGGTGGTCCTGCAGGACGGATAACACGGGGTAACCGGCAAGAATCACGGCGCCGACCCGCTGCTGCGGCGAATTTGCGGTTTTACTGGGCCTGCGGCACCGCTATACCGGCCCGGGTTTGAACCAGACAGCTATAAAGGACCGGATATGGCCAATGTCGTCGTAGTCGGCGCCCAGTGGGGCGACGAGGGAAAAGGCAAGATCGTGGACTGGCTGAGCGAGCGCGCCGATGTGATCGCGCGCTTTCAGGGCGGCCATAACGCCGGCCATACGCTGGTAATCGACAGCAAGGTCTACAAGCTGCACGCGCTGCCCTCTGGTGTTGTGCGTGGTGGCAAGCTGTCGGTCATCGGCAACGGCGTGGTTCTTGATCCCTGGCACCTGATCAAGGAGATCGAAACCGTGCGGGAACAGGGCGTCGATATCACGCCCGAGACGCTGATGATCGCCGAAAACACGCCGCTGATCCTGCCGCTGCATGGTGAACTTGATCGCGCCCGCGAAGAAGCCGCCAGCAAGGGCACCAAGATCGGTACCACCGGTCGTGGCATTGGCCCGGCATACGAAGACAAGGTTGGCCGCCGTGCCATCCGCGTTGCCGACCTGGCAGACGAAGCCACGCTGGAGGCTCGGGTGGACCGTGCGCTGCAGCATCACGATCCGCTGCGCAAGGGACTTGGCGTCGACCCGATCGACCGCGACGCGCTGATCGCGCAGCTGAAAGAGATCGCTCCCAAGATCCTGCCCTATGCGGCGCCGGTCTGGAAGGTTCTCAACGAAAAACGCAAGGCCGGAAAGCGGATCCTCTTCGAAGGAGCCCAAGGTGCGCTGCTGGATATCGATTTCGGCACTTATCCTTTCGTGACCTCCTCCAATGTGATTGCAGGTCAGGCGGCCACGGGTGTCGGTATCGGGCCTGGATCCATCGACTATGTTCTGGGCATCGTTAAAGCCTATACCACCCGCGTGGGGGAAGGCCCGTTCCCGACCGAACTGCTGGGTGCCGATGGCAAACCCGATGCGGATGGTGAACGCCTTGGCACACGCGGGCATGAATTCGGCACCACTACCGGCCGTCAGCGCCGCTGTGGCTGGTTCGATGCTTGCCTGGTGCGCCAGACCTGTGCCACCTCTGGCATCAACGGTATTTCGCTGACCAAGCTGGACGTTCTGGATGGGTTCGAGACGCTGAAGATCTGCACCGGATACGATCTGGACGGAGAACGTCTGGATTACCTGCCGACCGCGGCAGACCAGCAGGCCCGCTGCACGCCGATCTACGAGGAAATGCCCGGCTGGTCCGAATCCACCGAAGGCGCGCGCAGCTGGAACGACCTGCCTGCCAATGCCATCAAATACGTGAAACGCGTGGAAGAGCTGATCGAATGTCCGGTTGCGCTTCTGTCCACCAGCCCGGAGCGGGACGACACCATTCTGGTGACGGACCCGTTTGCTGACTGATGGCGGATAAACCCCGCCTCAGCTACAAGGCCCGTCGTCGCTGGGCGCTGGTGCTGCTGCTGATTGGCATGCCGCTTTATATCGTCATCGCGGTGACCATTCTCAACCTGCTGAACCGACCGCCGGTGGTGGTTGAACTGCTGGTCTACGCGGTGCTGGGCATCGCCTGGGCGCTGCCGTTCAAGTTCGTGTTCCGGGGTATCGGCCAGGCCGACCCGGATCAGCCGCCGGAAGAATAAATCCTGTCCGGTAAGGGCATATCCAAATGTAAAAAAGGCGGGCTGTTCGGCCCGCCTTTTCGTTTGGATGGTTCGGGTGGAAACGCCTACCGCGTCGGATTAGCCAACGGCCCGTTTGGCCGGGCGGAAGCCGGTTTCCTCGGTTGCGGCAAAGCGGCCGTTTTCGGAGCGCTCGATCTTGCCTTCCCGCAGCAACTGCCCAAAGGAGCGCAGCCCGTCTTCGCGATTGAATTCGGCAGCGCCTGCATCGCGCACCTTGTTCATCAACTGCGGGCGGGAGAAGTGATCGCGGCCTTCGACAAAGCTCATATAAGCGGCTGCTGCCTCCAGCAAATCCTGCAGCTCGACCGCGCCGCGCTCTGCGGCATAGGCCGCGAAATCTGCGGCAGTGGCATCCGAGGCCGAGCCTTCATCCTTCAGCACTGAAATCCGACGCGGGCGCACGGGGCGCGTGGCTTGCGGCGTGCCGCTGGCGTTGTCCTCGGCTGCGGGGGAGGGATCGATGCGCTGCTCCGCCACCAGTTTCAAAGGCGCGGGACGGGACGCATTGCTGCGTTCGCGCGCGCTGCGGGCACCGGTCGGCACCGGCCGACGCGGTTTGACCACGCTGGCCAGATCCTGGCGGTAGGCGTCTTCACTGTTTTCGCTACCTGCGCTGCCACCGGCAGAGCGATCTGCCTCGGCTGCTGCCACTGCGGCGCGCAGATGGCCGTAGGTTTCGCGCGAAGAGGCGGTTTCTGGCGCGTCCAGCTTGGCATCTGCCGCATCCATCAGCCGCGATACATCGCTGTCGGGGAAATCTGCGGAAGGGGCTGCCGGGCGTTTCTTGGCAGCATCCTCGGCGGTAGCTGGCGCTTCGGCCTCTTCGGTGCTTTCTTCTGCCGTCGCGGTTTGCGCTTTTTGCTCTTCCTGCCGGTCTTCTTCGGTCTCTTGCGAGGCTGCGAGGAGTTCGGCCTCGACCTCTGCCAGCTCGCGCATCAGATCGGCTTCATCCTCGTCCGACAGGCTGCTGTCGACGCCAGGGGTTGCGGAGGCAGTGGCGGGCTCGTCCTCGGCGCTGTCGGAAAGGTTTGTCAGGGCCCCTGTGGCGACAACCTGTTCAAGGTCGGCCCGTTTGACTTTGATAACACGGGCGCGCATCGGACGGCGCGGCTCCTCAGCCGTTTCCGGCTCGGCCTGTTCGGGTTCGGCGGCTGGTTCAGCCTGTTCCGGTTCAGCCTGTGCCTCTGGCTGCGCGGGTTCCTGTTCCGGGGCTGTCTCGGGCGCAGGTTCCGGTTCAGCTTCAACCGCTGCCTCTACAACGGGCTGATCCGCTACGCTGTCCTCGGTTTCGGCGTTGTCTTTGCCCAGTTGGGCCAGAACACGGGAGATCTCGTCGTCCTCCGAAGCGTCTTCGTCGGCTTTGGCTTCCTCTGCGGCCGCGTCCTCGGCCAGGGCTTCGGAGATGTCGCTGGCGGCCTCTGACAGGATGCTTTCGGCGTGTTCGTCTTCGGAGAAATCCTCTTGTGGGGTCTGGGACACCACGGCACGGATCCGGCGCAGTTTGGCGGCGATGCTTTCGGCGGCGGCGGCGTCACGCTTCGGCGCTTTCGGCTCTGCGATTTCCGCTTCGGCGCTTTCGTCTTCAGCTGCTTTCGCGGGCTTCGAATCTTCGTCTACTGCAGCCTCGGCCACTTCACTGTCATGGGCTGCGGCAGCGGCCGAGATGGCGGCGATCTTGTCCGCGTCAGGAGCCGGGGGCTGTGCCTGCCCTTCCTCGGTTAGGGGGGCGGCATCGCCGTCCGCCTCATCAGTATCCGTTGCTTTCGCGGGTTCTTCTGCGGCCTCGTCGGCGGAGGCTTCGGGCGCCGGGGAATCTTCGATGCTCGGCTCGGCTGCGCTGTGTTCTGTCGGCTCTGACTGTTCGCTGGTCGGAGCGACAGTGTCTTCAACATCTGTTTTCTGGGTATCTCTAACCTGTGCTTCTTCAGTCGGTGCGTCTGAAACCGCAGCCTCTGCAGCGGGCGCGGGCTGTGGGGCTGTGGCGGCGCGCAGATGGATGCCTTCGGTGCTGGTGCGGGCCTCGACCTGACGTGCTATCTCCCGCTGCGCAATACGGGCGAGCATGTCTGCGTCGGGCTGCGGCGGTTCGGCACCGAAATATCGGTCGTCAGAGGCCAGGTCACGAAAATACTCTGCAATCGCCTTCATGGTGCCAAAGGAGTCCTCGAACCCTTCCAGCGTGCAGGAGAATGTCCCGTAAGAAACGGTCAAAACTTTGTTATTTTGTACCATAGGGCTGCGCGTCCTCACCAAAGTCGTTGACGTTTACAGTATGGATCAGGTCGTCAAATTCTGCGCGAATCCGTGCAATTGATCGTATCATTTTGTGTTTAGATTGTGGCCTGTTTCCAGATCTGCGAGAAATCCCGGCATGAATAAGCTGATTGTTGATGAGATGAAGCCAGTAACCCTGGTTGGTGGCGGTCATCTGGGTCTGGATGACCTGAATGAGGCGTTGCGCCATGCGCCGGTGCTGGTCGCAGCGGACGGCGGTGCGGGGGCTGCGCTGGAGCAGGGACACGTACCTGAGGCGGTTATCGGGGACTTCGATTCGCTGCCTGAGGCGGTACAAAACCGGTTGCCTGCGGAAAACCTGTTCCATCTTCCAGAGCAGGACACCACCGATTTTGACAAGGCGCTACGGTCGATCCGGGCGCCGGTGGTACTGGGGGCGGGGTTCCTTGGGGCGCGCGTCGATCACCAGTTGGCGGCCTTTCACACGCTGATCCAGCCCGGGCGCAGCCCCTGCATTCTGATCGGTGCGACTGAACTGGTATTTCACGTCACCCGGCGTATTGCCCTGCCGATGGCTGCGGGCGATGTGGTGTCGCTGTTCCCGATGCAGCCGGTAACCGGACGCTCCGGTGGGCTGGTCTGGCCGATCGAGGGGCTTCAGATGTGCCCAACCAGCCGGATCGGAACATCCAACCGCGCCGTGGGGCCGGTCTGGATCGAAGCAGATGGGCCGGGGTTGCTGGGCATCGTGCCGCGCCACTATCTGGCAGCACTTATGCAGGCGATTGCGTCACCGGTGCCTTGCTAGATTGCGCCGCTTGCCGTGCCACGGCCTGTTCGCGCAGGATGACGTAAAGACCCGCCGCAACGGTGATGGTGATCCCAAGGGCGGCCAGGCCATCCGGCAGTTCGATGAAGATCAGCCAGCCGAACAGGGTGGCCACCGGGATTTCCAGATACTGCATTGGCGCCAGGGTTGCGGCCGGGGCATAGCGCAGGCTCCAGGTCATCAGCAGATGCGCGCCGGTGCCCAGAACCCCGATGCCAAGCATCAGAAAGCTGGTCCACAGATCCGGAACCACGATCTGCAAACCCTCGATCCCCAGCGGATCGCCGATCAGCAGCAGCGGCGCCAGCATAACACAGGCCATCGTGCCGGATACGGCCTGTAGGCTGATCGGATCTGTCTCCTTGGCGATCTGCCGGGTGACCATCATGAACAGGGCAAAGATCACCGCCACCGCCAGCGGCCAGAGGGCGTGCAGGCCAACTTCGGCAAAGCTGGGCTGGATCACCAAGAGGGTGCCGGCAAAGCCGACAACGCAGGCCAGGATGCGGCGCAGGCCGACCTCTTCGAGCAGGATGAACTTGCCGATCAGCAACATGATAAAGGGCATGACAAAGGCAATCGCCACCGCATCCGCAAGCGGCAGGTATTTGAGGGCGGTAAACATCGCGCCGATCCCGCCGATATGCAGCAGGGTACGCAAAAAGGTCAGCCGCAGCACACGCCCGCGCATGCGCCACATGCGGGCGCCCCCCCAGACCAGCGGCACCAGCAGAATCACCTGCGCGGCAAAGCGGACAAAAATCAGCTCTCCCAGTGGGATATGCTGGCCAAGCAGTTTGGCCACCGCATCGCCCAGCGGCGCGAGGATGCAAAAGCCAAGCATCAGAAGGATGCCGAGAAGGGGACGATCTTGGGTCATGAAACGCACGCTAGGCGGGCGTCCCGGGAAGGGCAAGACAGGTAATCCCGCCTGATCAACAATTTGGCACGTTTACGGCCAGCCCCCCAAGCGATGTTTCCTTGTATTTTTCATTCATGTCGGCGCCGGTCTGCCGCATGGTTTCGATAACCGCATCAAGCGGCACGAAATGATTTCCGTCGCCGCGCAGGGCCAGAGATGCAGCAGAGACCGCCTTGATCGCGCCAAGCCCATTGCGTTCGATACAAGGCACCTGCACCAGGCCTTTGACCGGATCGCAGGTCATGCCCAGATGGTGTTCCAGCGCGATCTCGGCGGCGTTTTCGACCTGTTCGGGGTTGCCACCCATCACGGCGCAAAGACCGGCAGCCGCCATCGCGGCAGCGGAGCCTACCTCGGCTTGGCAGCCCGCTTCGGCGCCCGAGATGGAGGCGTTGAATTTCACCAGCCCGCCGATTGCGGCGGCGGTCAGAAGGAAATCCTCGATATTGCGCTCGGATGCGCCAGGGACGTGATCGAGGTAATAGCGCATGACGGCCGGCAGTACCCCGGCTGCGCCATTGGTGGGGGCGGTCACCACCTGTCCGCCGGCGGCGTTCTCTTCGTTGACGGCAATCGCATAGACGCTGATCCAGTCGTTGATCGTATGCGGTGCAGTCAGGTTCATGCCACGCTCGGCCATCAGCGCCTCGTGGATCCCCTTGGCGCGGCGGCGGATGCTGAGACCACCGGGCAGGATGCCGTCGCGCTCCAGTCCGCGATTGATGCAATCGTTCATCACCTGCCACAGCCGCGCGGTGCCCTCTTTCAGGCTGATTTCACTGCAGCGGGAGACCTCGTTTGCGCGTTTCATTGCGGCGATGCTTTTGCCGCTCTGCTTGGCCATTTCCAGCATCTCTGCGGCGGATTTGAACGGGTAGGGCACCGGTGCGCCTTCGTCCGTCGCCTTGCCTGCCGCCAGTTCTTCCTCGGTCAGGACAAAGCCACCGCCGACAGAGTAGAACACCTGCTGCAGGATCACGTCGCCCTGCGCATCGGTGCCCATCAGGATCATTCCGTTGGCGTGGCCTTCAAGCGTGTGATCGTAGTCGAAGATCAGGTCGGTCTTCGGATCGTAGGCCAGCGTGCCCAGCCCCTCGGGGCTGACCTGACCGGTCTCGCGGATTTGGGCCAGCGCGGTTTCGGCCTTTTCGTCGTCGTAGGTGTCGGGGCGGAACCCGGCGAGGCCCAGGGTGGTGGCGCGGTCACTGGCGTGGCCGACGCCGGTAAAAGCCAGCGATCCATGCAGCGAAGCGCGCAGCCCGTGAAAATCAAAGGGCGAGGCGCGCATCTGGTCAAGGAACCGCGCCGCTGCCACCATCGGGCCCATGGTGTGCGAGGACGAGGGGCCGATGCCCACTTTGAACATATCAAAAACGGAGAGGAACATTCAGGTAGCCGATCCTTCTGGGGGATTTGCGTAAACAGGGGCGGTGAAGGGCGCAGGACCCAGACCTTCGGCGGTCTGGGCGGCAGCCGTAGCGGGGCGCTGCTCAAGGCGGTGCAGCATGGCAGAGAGGCGCGGATAGTCGGCCAGATCGAACCAGCTGCGATCCCGGCTCATGGGATACAGCGCCATCCAGCGCATCAGGCAGGCGAGATAGAGGTCCAGTATCGACGGATCCTCTGCCGCCAACCAGATGCCGCCGTCGCTGGCTGCGCGTTCCAGCGTGGTCAGATGCGTGGTGAGGCGGGCGGTCAGATGACGGTGCAACGTATCCTGCTGCGCCAGATCATCGCCGATGTATTTCTGCGGGTAGAATAACATGCGCAGGTCAGCATGCAGGGTGTTGGACAGAAAGAACAACCACTTCAGCGTCCATCCCCGGTCCGGACTATCCGCCATCGGCAGCAGCGCAGCGTGGCGGTCGGCCAGCCACAAAAGGATCGCGCCGGTCTCAAATAGGGTGCCAGCAGGCGTTTCCAGCACCGGGATCAGCCCTTGCGGGTTGAGGCTGCGATAGGCCGGGCTGTCCAGCGCGCCGCCCCGGCGGTCGATCAAAACCGTCTCATAGGGTTGCTGCATCTCTTCCAGCGCCAGCCGGATCACCAGCGAGGCGTTGTCGGGGGCATAGTGAAGGCGGTAGCTGGGCGTCATGGGGCAACCTTAGAAATACTCGTCACAGGGGTAACGTCCGTTTCCGGCGTTTCCAATAGGAAACACGCCAAAGGCTCCGCAGCCGCCAAGGATACATGGCAAAAGCCTTGGAATTGTTTCTCGCCCTTCCGGGGGACATTCTTTATAAGGCCATCAAACCCTTATCACGGAGCCGTTACTATGGCCGGAGAACTGTCACCCATCGACAAGGCAAAATTCGTTGCCGCGAAACGGGCTGCCGATCTGGTTGAAGATGGCATGCGCGTGGGGCTGGGAACCGGATCGACCGCCGCCTGGCTAGTGCGCTGCCTTGGTGAGATGGTGCGCGAACAGGGGCTGAATTTCACGGCGGTGCCGACATCGACCCGCACGGCGGAGCTGGCGCGTGAAATGGGCATCCGGGTGATTTCGCTGGATGAGGCCAAGTGGCTCGACCTGACCATCGACGGCGCTGATGAATTTGACGCCGACCTCAACCTGATCAAGGGCGGCGGCGGTGCGCTGTTGCAGGAGAAGATCGTCGCGACCGCATCCGATCAAATGGTTGTTATCGCCGATGCCGGAAAAGAGGTGGAAACACTGGGGGCTTTCCCGCTTCCGGCAGAGGTGATTCCCTTCGGTTGGCAGACCACTCAGGCGTTGATCGAGGAAACCCTTGTTTCTATGGATGTTCTGGGGCGTACAGCGACGCTGCGGATGAATGGTGATGCGCCGTTTGTGACGGATGAAGGCAACTATATTCTGGACCTGCATCTGAAGCGGATCGGCAATTGCCGACAGCTTGCCATGGTGCTGAACCAGATCCCCGGTGTGGTTGAAAACGGACTCTTTATCGATATTTGTGACACCGTCATCATCGGCTATGGCGATGGTGAGGTTGAAACACGCGATATCAATGAAGGAACCGTGGAGAAGGACAGGCTCGACTTTGTCGAGACCGACAACCTGTTCACGGATCTGGCGGACTGAAAAGGCTGAAATTCCATGAGTTTTGATTATGATCTCTTTGTCATTGGCGGTGGCTCCGGCGGCGTACGCGCGGCGCGGGTGGCGGCTGGCGGTGGTGCCAAGGTCGCCCTGGCCGAGGAAGACCGCTATGGCGGGACCTGCGTGATCCGTGGCTGTGTGCCCAAGAAACTGATGGTTTTTGCCAGCGAATACTCTGGTATGGTCGAGGATGCACAGGCCTATGGCTGGGACCTTCAGCCCGGCGCCTTCAACTGGGATGCCTTCAAGGGCAAGCTGGAAGCGGAGCTGGACCGGCTCGAAGGGATCTACCGCAATCTTCTGAAAAACAGCGGTGTCGAAAGCTTTGATGCGCGCGCAAAACTGGTCGACGCCCATACGGTGGAGCTGTCCGACGGGACCCGCAAAAGCGCCAAGCACATCCTGATCGCCACTGGTGGCCGCCCCATCGTGCCGGAATTCCCGGGCAGTGATCTGGCGATCACCTCAAACGATATCTTCCACCTCGATAAGTTACCCGAAAGCATCCTGATTGTCGGCGGCGGCTATATCGCCTGCGAATTCGCCGGTATCATGAACGGGCTGGGCGTGAAAACCACGCAATACTACCGCGGTGCGCAGATCCTGCGCGGCTTCGACGATGAGGCGCGCGGTCTGGTCTCCGATGAAATGTGCCAGGCAGGGATCAACCTGCATCTGGGCACCAATGTGATCGAGATGGCCCGCGAAGGTGACAAGATCCGCGTCAAGGCCACCAATGGCGATGAGGCGCTGTTCGATCAGGTGATGTATGCCACCGGTCGTGCGCCCAATGCCGATGATCTGGGGCTCGAAGGTCTTGGCATCGAACGCGGCCGCAAGGGCGAGATTCTGGTCGATGAATACAGCCAAACCGGGGTGCCGTCTGTCTATGCAATCGGCGATGTGACCGACCGGGTCAACCTGACGCCGGTGGCGATCCGCGAAGGCATGGCCTTTGTCGAAACCGTGTTCAACGGCAACCCGACCAGCCCGGATCACGAGCTGATCCCGACGGCAATCTTCACCCAGCCTGAAATGGGCACCGTGGGTCTGAGCGAGGAAGACGCAGCCAAGCAGGAGCCGATCGAGGTCTATGCGACATCGTTCAAGCCGATGCAGCAGGCCTTTGCCGGGCGCGCCCAGCGGGTTCTTATGAAACTGGTCGTCAGCCAGGCCACTCGCAAGGTGCTGGGATGCCATATCGTCGCACCCGGCGCGGGCGAGATGATCCAGCTGGCAGGCATTGCGGTCAAGATGGGCGCGACAAAAGAAGACTTTGACCGGACCGTGGCGGTACACCCGACCATGTCCGAAGAGCTTGTGACGATGAAGACTCCGGTCCGGACCGCTTGAATTATCGGTTTCGGACCACAGGTTAGGTCGCAGGAAAACATGTGCCGCAACCATGCGGCAGCAAAGGGATAGGAGACACATGGCGGGAAATAGCGGTGGTCCCTGGGGGGGCGGAGGCTCTTCCGGTGGCGGTGGAGGCAACCGGGGCGATAACAACGGCGGTGGCGGCGGCGGTGGCCGTCGCCCCGAGGATCCTCAGATTCCCGAAATCGACGAACTGCTCAAGAAAGGCCAGGAGCAATTCCGGGTCCTGATGGGCGGCCGGGGCGGTGATGGCTCTGGTGGTGGTGGTCGCGGTGGTTCTGGCGGCGGTGCGCCGCTGTTCACCAAAGGCACCGTAGCCATTGGCGCGATTGCCGCTGCGGTTTTGTGGGGCATGGCCAGCTTCTATTCGGTCAAGACCGAAGAACGCTCTGTCGAACTGTTCCTTGGTGAATACTGGGATACCGGCCAGCCCGGTCTGAACTTTGCCCCCTGGCCGCTGGTCACCTACGAGGTGATCCCGGTTCTGGTCGAGCAGACCGAGAACATCGGCGCAGGTTCGCGCGGGGTTGATGCCGGGCTGATGCTGACGGGCGATGAGAATATCATCGACGTCGATTTCCAGGTCGTCTGGAACATCAACGAGCCGGACAAGTACCTGTTCAACCTGCGCGATCCGCGGGCCACGATTCAGGCTGTCGCCGAATCCGCTATGCGGGAAATCATTGCCCAGTCCGAACTGGCACCGATCCTCAACCGGGACCGGGGTGTGATCACCTCGCGGCTTGAGGAGCTGATCCAGTCGACGCTGGACAGCTACGACAGTGGCGTGAACATCGTCCGGGTCAACTTTGATGGTGCCGATCCGCCAGAGCCTGTGAAGGATGCCTTCCGCGAAGTGCAGTCCGCCGGTCAGGAACGTGACCGTCTGGAAAAACAAGCGGATGCCTATGCCAACCGGAAACTGGCCTCCGCACGGGGTCAATCCGCACAGACGCTGGAAGAGGCCGAAGCCTATCGTGCTCAGGTGGTCAACCAGGCCAGCGGTGAAGCCAGCCGTTTCTCGGCGGTTCTTGCCGAATATGAAAAGGCGCCTGAGGTGACCCGCAAGCGTCTGTATCTGGAGACCATGGAAGAGGTGCTGGGCAACGTGGACAAGGTCATCATCGACTCGTCCGTCGGCGAAGGCGGCCAGGGCGTGGTGCCTTATCTGCCGCTTAACGAGTTGCGCCGGACGGAGGGCAAGTGATGAAAAAGACTACGTTTATCCTGCCCATTCTGGTGATCGCCGTTGTCGCGGCCCTGTCCGCTGTTTTCATCGTGGACGAACGCGAAAAGGCGCTGGTGCTGCGCTTTGGCCGTGTGGTCGCGGTACAGGAACAGCCCGGTCTGGCCTTCAAGGTGCCGCTGATCGACGAAGTTGTCACCTATGATGACCGGATCCTCAGCCTTGAGGTTGGTCCGCTGGAAGTCACCCCCGAGGATGACCGCCGTCTGGTGGTCGATGCCTTTGCCCGCTACCGGATCACCGATCTGCGTCAATTCCGTGAGGCGGTGGGTGCCTCCGGCATTCCGGGCGCAGAAAACCGTCTGGACAAGATCATGCGCGCTCAGACGCGTGAGGTGCTGGGTTCCGTCAGCTCGAACGACATCCTGTCGTCGGACCGGGCGGCTCTGATGCTGCGTATCCGCAATGGTGCGATCAGCGAGGCCAGCGGTTTCGGGATCGAGGTGATCGACGTGCGTCTGAAGCGTACCGACCTGCCGCAGGCGAACCTCGATGCTACCTTTGCGCGGATGCGCGCCGAGCGTGAGCGAGAGGCCGCCGACGAGATCGCCCGCGGTGAGGAAGCCGCCCAGCGGGTGCGTGCGCAAGCGGACCGGACCGAGGTCGAATTGGTGTCCGAAGCTGAACGCGAAGCCGAAGTCATTCGCGGTGAAGCGGATGCGGAGCGCAACGCGATCTTCGCCGAAGCCTATGGCCGCGATCCGGAGTTCTTCGAGTTCTACCGTAGCCTCACCGCCTATGCGCGGTCGATGCAGGACGGCAATTCCTCGATGGTTCTGTCGCCGGACAGCGAGTTCTTCAACTACCTGAAATCCTCGACCGGTGGAGTTTCGACGCGATAACGCGCTGGTTTCACAGGGTTTCGAAGAGTTTCTAAAATAAAGGGGGCCGACATTTCGTCGGCCCCTTTTCATTTGCTATGCGTGGCTTGCGTCGCGTTGGAGGGGCAGTCGGGCTGTCGTCCGCTGCCGGTGTCTCCCCAGTCTTGGTCTGGCGGGAAAAAGGCGGGAAAAGGCAGGGGCTGCAAGGAATACCCTGAGCTGCACCAAACCTGCAATTTTGTTCAAAACCTTGTGATGAGCGCCGCGCCGGGCATCCTGGTGGATTCTTGGTGCCCTTTAAGTGACGGATTAAATGGGGGAAAATGGCGCGCTCCGGTTCTCTACCGCTTTCACTTTGCCTCGAAGACGTGCAACATTCATTGCAGCGAGGGAGAGAGTCCCTACATTAATCCCATCCTGTACTTCTGCCGATCACGCGTGGAACCGCAGGCAGAGGTCAGGAGGAAAAACCGGAATGGCGATGACAAGGAGTAGTGCCGTGCAAGCACAGGCAATTTCTTATTCGGATGCGCAGGACAGGACAGGGGCGCCGTGGCGGCTTCTGATGCTCGCCCTGATCAGCAGCATCATGGTACTGGCCCAGGTCCTGATGGCCCAGGCCCGCCCCGAAAGCCTGGCACCGCTGGCGGAAAAAGTCAGCCCTGCTGTAGTCAACATCACCACCACGACCGTGATCGAAGGCCGGTCTGGTCCACAGGGGATCGTCCCCGAAGGCTCTCCCTTCGAAGATTTCTTTCGCGAGTTCCAGGACCGCAATGGAAGCAATGGCGGCAATGACCGTCCGCGCCGCTCTTCGGCACTTGGCTCCGGCTTCGTGATCTCCGAAGACGGCTATATCGTCACCAACAACCACGTGATCGAATCCGCTGACGAGATCGAGATCGAATTCTTCCCCGGCGACGGTCAGCCTGCACAGCCGCTCCCGGCGAAGGTGGTGGGCACCGACCCCAATACCGATATCGCCCTGTTGAAGGTCGATGCGCCGATGCCGCTGAAATTCGTGACCTTTGGCGACAGTGACACCGCCCGTGTGGGTGACTGGGTGATTGCCATGGGTAACCCGCTGGGGCAGGGGTTCTCTCTGTCGGCGGGCATTGTCTCCGCCCGTAACCGGGAACTTTCGGGTTCCTATGACGACTACATTCAGACGGACGCAGCCATCAACCGGGGTAACTCGGGCGGGCCGCTGTTTAATATGGATGGCTCGGTTGTCGGCGTGAACACGGCGATCCTGTCGCCTAATGGCGGCTCCATCGGGATTGGCTTTTCGATGGCGTCGAACGTGGTCAGCAAGGTGGTTAAACAGCTGAAGGAATTCGGCGAAACCCGCCGTGGTTGGCTGGGTGTGCGGATCCAGGACGTGACCAGTGACGTGGCCGAGGCGATGGGCATGGACAAAGCCAAAGGCGCTCTGGTTACAGACGTTCCCGAAGGTCCGGCACAAGAGGCTGGCATGCTGGCGGGCGATGTGATCCTCAGCTTTGACGGCAACGATGTCGAAGACACCCGCAGCCTGGTGCGCACCGTGGGTAACACCGAAGTCGGCAAGACCGTGCGCGTGATCGTCTACCGTGAAGGCAAGACTGAGACGCTCAAGGTCACGCTGGGTCGTCGTGAAGATGCCGAGCGCAAGGCCGGTCCTGCCGGTGGGGACGATACCCCGCAGGAGCAGACCGAGAAGCAGCTTCTGGGTCTGTCGGTTGGCGTTCTGAACGACCAGCTACGTGGTGAACTGAATGTCCCCGAAGGCACCAATGGTCTGGTGATCCTGTCGGTCGACGAAACCTCGGAAGCCTGGGAGAAGGGCCTGCGCGCAGGTGATGTGATCACCGAAGCCGGGCAGCAGAAACTCTCTGGCATCAGCGATCTGGAGGCCCGTATCGACGAGGCCAAGGAAGCAGGCCGCAAGTCGCTCCTGCTGCTGGTCCGCCGCAACGGTGAGCCGCGTTTCGTGGCGCTCAATCTGGCGGAATAATCCACGGACCTGCCGCCGGGCGCGGCGCAGGACTTCGTGCAAAAGGCCGGGCATTGTCCCGGCCTTTTCTATTTGGGGCCGGAGGCGGGTGGCGCCACGCTGGGCTCTGGGCTCTGGGCTCTGGGCGCGAATAGAAAAGAGCCATGTGCTGGCGGGCACATGGCTCTTGTAGGTACAGGCGGGCATTGGGATGGAACGGTAAATGCCTGCCCTTGAAATGACCTTCGCAGATCAGCGTTCCCGGCTCTGTGACCCAGTTCACACCAATGTCAGAAAATGTGTTTTTGGATTGTTTGGCTCAGATCAGTTCCGGTTCCGCCAGCAGGCCCAGGGCCGTGCGATCGAGGATCTGCAGGGCGCCGCGGTTGATTTCGATGATGCCGCTGCGTTTCCAGTTCGACAGTGTTTTCGACACCGCCTCGCGGGTGGCGCCGACGAATTCGGCAAGCTCACTTTGCGACAGCCCCAGTCGCCCGTCGCCGCTGTCCGGGGTAAGGTACAGCAATTTGCGGGCCAGCCGGACCGGCATCGGCAGAAACACCTGTTCATTCAGCTGTGCATTCATCCAGCGCATGCGCTGCCCCGCCAGTCGCAACAGGTCCCCGGCCAGTTCGGGATGTTGCTGGATCTGAGCCAGCACATCCCGATTGCGCAGTCGCCGGATACGGCTGGGCTCACTGGCGGTGACTGTCGCGGTGCGGGCGCCCGGATCAAATAGGGCAATCTCTCCAAACACCGCTCCGGGGCGCATCAGATCGAGCGTCAGCTTGCGCCCCGCGATGGACAGGATCGAGAACTCCAGGGCGCCCTCGATGATGGCATAAAGCGCATCGCCGGTATCGCCTTGTTCGAACAGAACTTCGCCTTGGGACAGCCGGATGTCGCTGGCCTGGCTTTCCAGCATCTGCCGCAGCGGCGCCGAGGCCCCGGAAAGGAACCCTGTGTCCGGCAGGCGGTCATGTCGCATCGTGTCATCTCCGCAGAGGTTTGCCCGGCATGCCGTTGTCCGGCGCCGGTACGGTCTTTTGCGCCAGACACTATCAGAGGCGGGGCGGGCGGGGAACTGCTGTTGCGCTTACGATTTCGGGATCGCGATCAGGCCCAGACGGCGGGCGCTGTCCAGCGACAGGATGTGGCTCTCAAGGCCGTGTCGCTGCTGATAGCGCAGGATCGCCTGCCGCGTGGGCCGGTCCAGCTTGCCGGTAACGCTTCCCTTGTAGTGCCCCCGCACGGCCAAGGCGCGCTGCAGCGAGGCGATGAAGTCCGGCGTCATGTCGACGGGGCAGGTGATCTGCAGCCAGCTTTCGGTGCGCGGGCGCACGATGTCCTGCCGGGTTTCGGTGCGGAAGACAGCGGGCTGAACAATCCGGCCATCGGCGTCGCGCTGTTCCGGCTCGGCCAAAACCTGGACAGTTACCGTTTCGATGATGGCGGGGCTGACGTGGCGGTCCCAGCAACTGTCCGGCGCCGCGCCGGGCGGGGCTGCAGGTCGGGAGCGCGCATCGGCGCCGGTGCCGGGGGCACTGGCCGGTGTACAGGCGCTGAGCGCTGTGAATGTCAGAAGGATGACCGAGGACCGGAACAGGGGGCGCCGCAGCAACCCTGCCAGATGTCTTATCTGGGGCGGCATCGACGGGCGTTTCAGCTGTCGTATCTGGAGCCTCGGCAAGGGGGCGCTGATCATATGCTCGGACCTCTGAGGGTCTGCAGGCAGACCGGCGGGTTTTGCCGCAGGTTAGTCCATTTTCTGCACTGGCGCAAAGGCCGGATCCTCGCTGCGTCCCTGACGGCTCAGCAGGATGTCCAGCATGCCCGAGATATCCTCGATCCCCTCGGCAATCACATGGGTGACACCGTCGCCGCGTTGCAGGCGGCCGGTGATCCGCAGAAGCCGCCCGGAAATGACGGCGCGGCGGTAGGCCTCGTATACCTTGCGCCAGACGATGACATTCACCACCCCGGTTTCATCCTCCAGCGTGATGAAGATTACCCCTTTGGCGGTGCCGGGGCGCTGGCGCAGGATCACCAGCCCGGCCACCGTGACGCGGGCCTGTTGCGGCACCCGCTCCAGCTCGGCAGCCCTGAGGCAGGCGGGCGGGCGAGGCCATCCGGGGGCGGTGCGGCTTTTCTGTGGTGGGGCGGGTGTCATCGTGACGCTTTGGTGGTTTGGAAATTTAGGAACAAAAATAGAACATGCATCGTCAAAGTCCACCCCTGGGCCGGGTCAGGGCAGATTGCACTGGTGCAGCGGCGGGGCCTTGGATAAACAAGCGGGAAGGACCGAGAAGGGGAAGAAACGACCATGGCAAAGATTACCTATGTCGAGCACAACGGCACCGAGCATGTTGTGGAAGTGGCCAACGGGTTGACCGTGATGGAAGGCGCGCGGGATAACAATATTCCGGGGATCGAAGCCGACTGCGGCGGCGCCTGTGCCTGCTCTACCTGCCACGTCTATGTCGATCCTGCCTGGGTCGAGAAGCTACCCGCCAAGGACGACATGGAAGAGGACATGCTGGATTTCGCCTTTGAGCCCGATCCCGAGCGCTCCCGTCTGACCTGTCAGCTGAAGGTGACGGATGCTCTGGACGGTCTCGTTGTAAAGATGCCCGAAAAGCAGATCTGATGACTTTGCCGGGGGCAGGAGCGCGGCGTCTGCCGTCACGATCCTGGCCCCGCACCATCCGCCGCGCCGGGCAGGTGTTGTGCCTGTGGCTCCTGTGGGGGACCTCCTTGTCGAGCGGTTCCGCCTCTGCGCAAGTGGCCGGATTTGATAACGGACAGGGTGCTCCGAACGGGACTGCAGAAATCCTGTCCGCCGAGTATACCGGCCCGACGACACGCTATGCCCATGGCGTGCTGGGGGACGCGGTAGAATGGTCCGGTCTTTCCCTGACATTTGCAGGGCCGAATGGCACCGCCATGCGTGTCGAGATCGAATTACCCAAGGATCACGTGTTCGAAGATCTGCAACCGCGCCTCGTGGATCTGTCACTGGATGGCCGTGCCGACGCCGTGATGGTCGTGGAAACGGATATGGCGCGGGGGGCGGCGCTGGCGCTTTATGGCGCTGATGGGAAGATCGCGGAGACGCCACACATCGGGCAAAGCAACCGCTGGCTGGCCCCTATCGGCGCTGCAGATCTGGATGGCGATGGCCATGTGGAGCTTGCCTATATCGACCGACCGCATCTGGCCAAGACACTGCGCATCTGGCGCTATGAGGGCAGGACGCTGACCCAGGTTGCAAGCCTACAAGGGCTGACCAATCACCGGATCGGGCAGGATTTCATCACCTCCGGCATTCGCAGCTGTGAAAACGACCCCGAGATTGTGACCGCCAATGCCAGCTGGTCTCGCATCATGGCCTCTCGCCTGACCGTCGTGGGGATCAAGACCCGCGACATCGGCCCCTTTTCCGGGACGCAGTCGGTGGAGGATGCTCTAACCTGCGAATAAGGCGGCATGCCCGCCGTGGAGCGGCAGAGCGCTGCACCACCGGGCGGCGCCGGGGCAAGGGCTGAAAGCAGTCTGTGAATGTGCCTCAGCGGGCGGGAGGGCGACGATACACCTTCAGACAGGGCAACCTCAGACAGGGCGACGAAAGGTCAGCGAGGTTGGCCGGTCATAGCCGGGATGCGCCGTGGCGCCGACCTGCACAAATCCCAGCCGTGAAAAAGTCTGGTGGTTCTCAACCAACTCCACGCGGGTTTGTAGCTCCACGGCGGGCAGATCCAGATCCTTCGCTCGCTGGACGGCGTGATCCACCAGAATGCGCGCCAGTCCAGCTCCGCGGCTGCTTTCCTCCACCGCCAGTTTTCCAAGATACAGACAGTCCGGTTTCGGGGTCAGGAACACGCAGGCCAAGGGCGGCGTGCCAAGGATCCAGATCTCGCCGCGTCGGCATTGTTCCTGCAGCGCCTCTACCGTCAGACGCCGCATCGAGGAGGCCGGGTCAATGCGCCCCTCCATGAAGGCAAAGCTGCGCCGGATCAGGTCGAGAACCGCCTCAAGACGTGCATCCGATGCGGCCAGGCGCTCTGGTGTCAGCCGTGAGGAAACGCCAGTCACGGGCTGTTGCCGCCCACCACGTGATCGCCGCCGATATCCCCGAGCGAGGAGAACAGGCTGGCGGTATTGTTGGCTCCAACCTTTTTCAGAAGCCGCGCCCGGTGCACCTCGACCGTGCGATAGCTGAGCGTCAGGATCCGGGCGATCTCCTTGCTGGTCTTGCCTTCACGCAGCAGCGAATAGACCTCGCGTTCGCGCCGGGTGAGCGGTTGATAGGGGCGCACGCCCGACAGATCGGCAAAGCTCCAGACCGCGCGGCCCAGCGGCTCATCCGGGGTAAAGGTATGGCCCCGCACCCGCACCCAGAACAGATCCCCGGTCTTGCGCTTCATCACCCGCTCGTCCCAGTAGGGATTGCCCTGTCCAAGGCTCTTGTCACCGCGGTTTCGCAGGTTCTGGAACTCTTCATCCGACGGGTAGAGGAAGGAAAACAGCTGGTCCAGCAGGTCTTCGCGCGCATAACCGAACATGTCGCAGAACCGTTGATTGCATTCCCGCAGCACGCGGTTTTCCGTCACCACGATGCCGACGGGGGAATATTCAAAGGCAAGTTGTGCCAGATCGCGGTCGGCATAGAGCCTGTCCAGCGTGGCGGGATCCGGGTGTTTGTCCATTGTGCATTGTGCCTCCCAGGCTTGACCCAAGTTAGTAACCTACCGCAAAGCTGCTGAAAACACTTATAGACAGCGCAAAAGCCGCAGGGTGGGCCGGGCAATGGGCGCGCTCTCAGGTCAGGATATAGTTCTGCGGTGTCATCGGCGCGGGCGGGGTTTGCTCCAGATGGCCGCAAAGAGAAATTTCGGCCGTCCGGCACACCGCATCCAGCGGCAGGCCGTTCACGGTTTCGCCGAACGGGTGTGATAATTCCTCGGTCACTTCGGCAAGGCCGAAGAACACATAGGCCACGATGGCGACAAAGACGGGGGTCATCCAGCCGGTGCTTTCCAGCAGCGCAAAGGGGATCAGCAGGCAGTAGAGATAGGTGGTCCGGAACACCAGCAGCGAGTAGACGTAAGGCAGAGGCGTCGCGGCGATCCGTTCGCATCCGGCCTGGGCCAGGGTGATCGAGGACAGGCGCTCTGACAGCGCCTTGCGGGCAAACCCGTCGGGCGCGGATGTTGCGGCCAATGTCGTCATCCGGTTCATCACGGCGCAGGGCGGATGCGGCGCTTGCGAGAAATCCTCACCGGCCCATGCGTTTGCCTGGGTGAAATCCGATGATTTGCGCAGATTGATCCGGTGCAGGTGGATGAACCCCAGCGCCAGTCGCAACAGCTGGTGCCGATCTTCGCGCTGCGGCAGGAACAGCTCCGCATCGCGGCCAAGCGCCCTCAGATCGGCAAGCAGCTGCCCCCAGAGGCAGCGCCCCTCCCACCAGCGTTCATAGGCGGCGTTGTTGCGAAAACCGAGAAACAGCGACAGGGCCACGCCGAAGACTGCAAAGGGCGCCGCGTTGGTGTGGGGCAGTGCAAGAATATTTCCGTCCAGCCAGACCACCACAGCGGCCAGTGCGGAGACCGCAAGAATGCGCGGCAGTATGCGGGGCAGGACAGAGCCACGCACCGCAAACAACAACGCCACAATGCCGGGCTTTTCGCGCAGGATCATCGGCAGGGTCCTTCAACAAAGGTGGGAGTGGTCAACTGAGGGCTGCCCCGGACCAGGTTGGCAGCCCCCGGAAACTGTACCTGCTACGACAGGGCGCGCCAGCCGATGTCACGGCGGAAGAACCCGTCTTTCCAGTCGATCTGGTCGACCATCGCATAGGCCCGGTCGCGGGCTTCAGCTAGGCTGTCGCCGCGGGCGGTGACGTTCAGCACCCGGCCGCCATTGGCCAGAACCTTGCCGCCGTCTGCCTTGGTGCCGGCATGGAAGACCATATTGCTGCTGTCCTCGGGCAGGGCATCCAGACCGCCGATCTCGGTGCCTTTTTCGTAAGAGCCGGGATAGCCGTTTGCCGCCATGACAACGGTGATGGCGTGGTCATCGCCCCAGTTCACCTGCGCGTCACTCAGGCGGCCTTCGGCGGCGGCGTGCATCAGGTCCAGCGCCTGGGCGCCAAGACGCATCATCAGAACCTGACATTCCGGATCGCCAAAGCGCACGTTGTATTCCACCAGACGCGGTTGGCCGTCCTTGATCATCAGGCCTGCATAAAGAACGCCCTGATAAGGCGCGCCGCGCCGGGCCATCTCGGCCATGGTGGGTTTGACGATCTCTTCCATGGCGCGGGCTTCGATCTCGGCCGACAGCACGGGCGCCGGGGAATAGGCGCCCATGCCGCCAGTGTTGAGGCCGGTATCGCCTTCGCCGACGCGTTTGTGATCCTGCGCGGTGCCGATGGACAGCACGTCCTCGCCATCCACCAGTACAAACAGCGAGGCTTCCTCGCCCTCCATGAACTCCTCGATCACCACCTCGGCGCCCGCGCCGCCGAAACTGCCACCGAACATGTCCTCGATGGCATCCAGCGCGGTCTGTTCATCCATCGCAACGATGACGCCCTTGCCAGCGGCCAGACCGTCGGCCTTGACCACGATGGGAGCGCCTTGTTGCGTCACATAGGCCTTGGCGGCCTCGGCATCGGTGAAATGGCCATAGGCTGCGGTCGGCGCCTTGGCCGCGTCGCAGATCTCCTTGGTAAAGCTTTTGGAGGCTTCCAGTTCCGCCGCCGCCTGCGAGGGGCCAAAGACCAGAATGCCCGCTTCGCGCAGCCGGTCGGCAACGCCTGCGGCCAGCGGCGCCTCGGGGCCGACGATGACGAAATCGATGGCGTTTTCCTCGGCAAAGGTCACCACCGCGCCGCCTTGCTCGATATCAAGGCTGGCACAATCGGCGATCTGGGCAATGCCCGCGTTGCCGGGCGCCACGATCAGCTTGTCGCATTTGGGGTTCTGCATCACCGCCCAGGCCAGAGCATGTTCGCGCCCGCCGCTGCCAAGGATAAGGATATTCATCGCGTCTTCTCCGGTCTGTCCGCCCCGGAACCGGAGCGTATATCGCCATGCGGCAGCGGCCTGTCTGGGGCAGGAAATGACACCTGCGCCGGGGGCTTGCCATGCTTGTCGCGGGTTCTATGCTGCGCGGGCCTGTAAAACAAGAACTGCGTATGGTCGCAGGCATGCCGCCACCTCAACTGCCCAGATAACAGTCCGAAAGATCCGCCGATGTCCGACCTGCTCGACGATCCCACCCCCGGTCAGAACGCGCCGGAATTCACCGTTTCCGAGATCTCGGGTGAGGTGAAACGCACCCTGGAAAGCACCTTTGGCCGGATCCGTGTACGCGGCGAGGTAGGGCGGGTGTTCAAGGCGCGTTCGGGGCATCTGTACTACGACATCAAGGACGACCGGAACGTGCTGGCCTGTACCACCTGGAAAGGTCAGGTCGCGGGTCTGTCGGTGGTGCCCGAAGAGGGACTGGAGGTGATCGTCACCGGCCGCCTCACGGCCTTCGGGGCGCAGTCCAAGTACAACATGAACGTCGAAGAGGTCGCGGTCGCCGGGCAGGGCGCGCTGATGGCGCTGCTGGAAAAACGCAAGAAACAGCTTGAGGCCGAGGGTTTGTTCGCGCCTGAGCGCAAGAAACCACTGCCTTATCTGCCGGGAATCATCGGGGTCGTGACCTCGCCTTCGGGGGCGGTGATCCGCGATATCCTGCACCGGCTGCGGGACCGGTTCCCGCGCAAGGTTCTGGTCTGGCCAGTTGCCGTTCAGGGCAGCAATTGCGCCCCGGAGGTGACCCGCGCCATCGAAGGTTTCAACCGCATGACGCCCGGTGGCGCCCTGCCGCGCCCGGATCTGATCATCGTGGCGCGCGGTGGTGGTTCGATCGAGGATCTCTGGGGCTTCAACGAGGAAATCGTGGCCCGGGCAGCGGCGGCCTCGGATATTCCGCTGATCTCTGCCGTGGGGCACGAAACCGACACCACGCTGATTGATTTTGTATCGGACCGTAGGGCGCCGACGCCGACGGCGGCGGCCGAGCTGGCGGTGCCAGTAAGGCTGGATCTTCTGGGCTGGAGCGAGAATCAGGGTGCCCGGCTGGCGCGTGCCGCGGGGCAGGCGGTGCAGCTGCGTCGCCAACGCCTGAATGACCTGTCGCGCGCCTTGCCCCGCCCGGAAACCTTGCTGGAAACGCCCCGGCAGCGGCTAGATCAGGCCAGCGATGGCTTGCCGCGCGCGCTGACCTCGGTGGTGCAGCGCCGCCGCGTGCAGCTGAGCGAGGCGGCAGCAAGCCTGCGCCCCTCCACCCTGCGGCAGCTTGTGGCGGGGCGGACGGACCGTTTGCGCAACCTGTCATCTCGGCTGTCCTTGCGGCCCATCCAGCAGGAAATCCAGCGGCGTCAGGATCGGATCACGCAGCTGGGCCAGCGGCTGGACACTGTGCAGCGGCAACGGCTTGACCGGCAGCGGCAACAGCTTTCGGCGGCGGGGCGGCAGCTTGAGATCCTCAGCTACAAGGCAACTCTGGAGCGTGGCTATGCTGTGGTGCGGTCCGGTCAGACCGTCATCACCACCCGCGCCGCGGCCGAAAAAGCGGGGCCATTGGAAATCGAGTTCAAAGACGGACGGCTCGATCTGAGCGATGCACTTGCGCCAGCCACAAAGACAGGCGGCGGCGGGGCGTCGACAGCCAAGCCAAAGGCCAGCAAGCCCAAGGCCAAACCAAAGAGCTCCCCGGATGATGGGGAGCAGGGATCGCTGTTCTGATAGCAATTTGATCCTGCCGACCCGTACTTCCCTATTCGGCGCGGAGTGAGCGCGCGTCAGACCCCGACGTCGGGGCCGAGGCAGATCATCTCTTCGCCGATATCCTCGGCCTCATAAAGCTCGGTGGCTTCGGGGTCATTCTGGAACCGCGCGCTGAGACCGTTGGGGGTAAGGGAGAACCGCCAGCACTGGGGATCATTGCGGTCCTCATAGAGGAAACAGATCTGATCGGCTTGCTGGTACCAGTGCCCTTCCTGACAGCGGCCATCGAGGAAGGACCAGATGACACGGCGGTTCGGCAGATAGCGTTCTACCCCGTAGGCGGTGCCATCAAAGCCATAGAACAGCGTCTTGCCCCGGGTGTAGCTGTCGAACTCCTCAGCGCCCATCGGCTCAGCGGCTTTGCCCATCCCGGGGACAGCCAGCAAAGCGCAGAGGGGAATCATCAACAAGGTCCGCATGGAGTGAAGTGTGCCAGACAGGTGGGGCTCAGTCCAAGCCTTCGGACCGCTTGCCGCTCAGTTTGGCCAGTTCCCGCCCCATCTTGCGCCGCCAGAGGGAGGGGATCAGCGCAATCGCGCCCATCACGGGCAGGGAATGCGGCAGTGTCGGCATATTGGGCGTCAACTGCAGTTCGGGGAACCGGCGGGCGGGCACGACGTGGTGGTCGGAATGGCGCGGCGCGTTCAGCATCATCGCCGAAGAATACCAATGCGGTGCGTTCCAGGAATGCTGCGGCCCGACGGGCACCGGGCGGCCCGTGTCACGGGTTTGGCGCAGCAGCCCGTAGTGCTGCACGTAATCGGCCAGAAAGATCTGCATCTGCGCATGGGCTGTGGCAAACAGGAAAAGAAAGAGGGCGATGATCCCGCCCGCCAGATAGGCGGCCGCACAGCACAGTACGGCGATAGCGATATAGGCGATATAGGGATGGCTGAGGGGCGACGGGGGGACCTGCTTGCGCTGCCGCGCGGCGTTTTCAGCAGCCAGCCCTGCGCGAAAAGAGCCAATCCAGGCCCGCGGCAGGAACCGGTAAAAGCCTTCGCCGCGCCGTGCCGTATTGGGGTCCTGTGGGGTCGCTACATGCACATGATGCACCTTCAGATGCGCCGAGGCATGGTGCCCGATCAGCATGGTGGCATAGACCAGAACACCGAGGCGGCGCAAATCCCGGGTTGGGCGGTGGATCAGCTCATGCGCGTTGGGGTGCGAGATCTGTCCCATTAACAACCCCTGCGCCAGAACCAGCGGAATCGCACTGTTCCAGCCAATCCGGGGCAGGGATGTGGCCACCGGCAGCAGCAAGGCAAAATGGGCAAGAGCCAACGCGACCTGAAGCGCCTCTGCGCCGCACGCGCCGGTCTGGTTCTGCGCCCGTCGCCCGATCCGGTCCAGTACCAGCACCAGTGCGGACATGGATCCAAGGGCTGCCCAGCTCCAGATCCCGCCCCAGAGGCTGGCAAGCCCGATCAGAACGGGCGGCGTCAGGCTGGCAATGGAAAACCAGAACATGGGGCGGTCCTTGTGCAGGTGCAAAGGGGTGAAGGGGGTGCTTTTCCCTTGGTTACCTTTGACCGAAGCCATCGCCTCGGGCAAGCATGCGGGGCATTGACGCGTGGCATCTGCCGCAGCGAGATGAGGCAGGGGAGAGGTCAGGATGGAAACCCTATTATTGAGTGCCGCAGCGGGCTGCGCGCTGGCCTATCTGTTTTTCGCGGCACGCCCCGCAGGGCTGCTGCGCAGTATTCTCAAAACCTCCTCTGTTGCCTTGCTGGCTTTGCTGGCGCTGATTGCCGGGGCTCCGGTCCTGCTGGCGCTGGGGCTGCTCCTCTGCGCGCTGGGCGACTATTGCCTGTCCCGCGATGGGGAGGGGGCCTTCATGGCCGGGGTCGGGGCCTTTGCCGCCGGGCATCTGGCATATGTTGTGCTGTTCCTCAGCACGCCGGGAAGCGATATGGCGCAGCTGGTGCAGATGCCGGGTCTGGCCATCGTGATCGCTCTGGTCCTTCTGGGCGGCATCATGGTGCGGGTGCTGGCGCCGCGCGCAGGGGCGCTGAAGGGCGCGGTGCTGGTCTACATCCCGATCATCTTGTCGATGGGGGCTGCGGTTGCCACCCTGCCGGGGCAGGGCGCGCTGGTCTGGGCGCTGCCTGCGGCCCTTGCCTTTGTCGCATCGGACGTGGTGCTGGCCTTTGAAACCTTCGTCCTGCCCGAGGGGCACCGGCTGCGCCGGATTGCCCCCTATGCGGTCTGGCCGCTCTATTGGGGCGCCCAGCTTGGCTTTTGGTATGCATTTTCCTGACCTCAGGGCTGTCATCCGCTTTGCAACCGCGAGCAAACCGCATTAGGTGAGTTACAGACTTACTGCGGAGACCCCGATGGCGTTTTTCACAAAGCTCAAGGACCGGTTGTTCAAATCCTCTTCGAAACTGGAGGATGGGCTGGATGCAATTGTTGCAGAAGGGGCCGACGAGAAGGCCGAGGATAAGGCTGCTGTCGAGAATACCGCTGCCCCTGAAGCCGCGTCTGAGGCCGCACCGCAAGTTTCGGAGCCTGTTGCGGAGGAGGTGCCTACGCCGCAGCCTGTCGCGACTGAACCGAAACCTACCTCCCCCAAACTTGTTGCTGAACCAATTCCCGAACCGGAGCCTGAAAAGCCGCAGAAATCGCCGGGGCTGCTGGGGCGGCTCATGGGGCGCGCCGGGGGCACTGCGCCGCGCCGGGTGCTGGACGACGATATGCTGGAGCAGTTGGAAGAGCTGCTGATCGCTTCGGACATGGGGGTGGATACGGCCCTGCGGGTGACAGCGAACATGGCTGAAGGCCGGTTCGGAAAACGCCTGTCCACGCAGGAGATCAAGGAACTGCTATCGGCCGAGATCGCCCGCGTGATGGAGCCGGTGGCCAAGCCGCTGCCGATCTACGCCAAGCGGCCGCAGGTGGTGCTGGTTGTTGGCGTCAACGGATCCGGCAAGACCACCACCATCGGCAAGCTGGCCAGCCAGTTCAAGGCGGCGGGTAAGAACGTGGTGATTGCGGCCGGCGATACCTTCCGCGCCGCGGCGGTGGAACAGCTGCAGGTCTGGGGCGACCGCGCCGGGGTGCCTGTGCTGACCGCGCCCGAAGGATCGGATCCGGCGAGTCTCGCCTTTGATGCTATGACCCGCGCCGAAGCGGACGGGGCGGATCTGTTGCTGATCGACACCGCCGGGCGGCTGCAGAACCGCGCCGACCTGATGGAGGAGCTGGCCAAGATCGTGCGGGTGATCCGCAAAAAGGACGAGACCGCGCCGCACAATACGCTTTTGGTGCTGGATGCCACCACTGGCCAGAACGCGCTGAACCAGGTCGACACCTTCCAGAAGCTGGCCGATGTTTCGGGGCTGGTGATGACCAAGCTGGACGGCACCGCCAAGGGCGGCGTGCTGGTGGCGCTGGCGGACAAGTTCGGCCTGCCGATCCATGCCATCGGTGTGGGTGAGCAGATCGATGACCTTGCGCCCTTTGATCCGGAAGAATTTGCCGCGGCCCTGACCGGGCTGGACCGATCTTGAGCCGCCGGTTCGTCGGCCGGATGAGGTCCACTGTCCCGGCGCCGTCGCGCCCTGAGGGCCACCGCGGATGAGCGACTGGCTGATCTCGCTGGAGGGCACCGAGGCGGGCCACCAGGCTGCACTAATGCTGGCCTTGATGGCGGCTTTCCTGCACGCGGTCTTTGGTGCACTTCAAAAAGGGCGACACGATCCCTGGCTGTCACGCGGGGCGATTGACGCCTCCTACGGGCTGATGGCAGCGCCGTTCGCGCTTTTCGTCGTGCCCTGGCCCGAGCCGCATATGTGGCCGATCTTTACCGTGGTCTGGATCATTCACGTCGCCTACAAGGTGCTGCAAGCGCTGGCCTATACCAAGGGCAGCTATACGGTGGTTTATCCGGTGGTCCGAGGCACTGGCCCGCTATTCACCGTCATCGGCGCCTATTACCTGTTTTCCGAGACCTTCACGGTGATGCAATGGATGGGCGTTGCGGTGCTGCTCATGGGGATTTTTGGTTTGGCGGCCTATAACTACCGCTATCTGGAAACCAACCGCGACACGCTGATGGTGGCGCTGGGCCTTGCGGTTCTGACGGGGCTGTTTGTGGCACTTTATACCACCTATGACGCATATGGTATCCGCGCCACCGCGAACCCGTTCACCTTTCTGGCCTGGTTCTTCATGATCGATGCAATCGCCATGCCTCCGGTCGCCTACCTGCGCTGGCGCAAGATGGCAGAGCGCCCGGATCCGGGGCCGCTTTTGGTCCGGGGCGTCTTTGGCGGACTGGTGGCCTTTGCCTCCTTCGGGGCGGTGATGCTGGCAACGCGGCTCGACAAGGTGGGCGAAGCGGCGGTGCTGCGGGAAACCTCGACCGTCTTTGCCGCGCTGATCGGCTGGCTGGTGCTGAAAGAAACCGTGGGGCCGCGGCGTATCGCGCTGATGTCCCTGATCGCGCTGGGCGCGGTGATTGTGGAAGTGGGCGGCTGACGCGGGCCGCAGGAAGACAACCGAACAGGAGCGCCAATGGCTGGCAAGAAAATCAATCCGATCCTGAAGATGGTGCTGGAGTTCGGCCCCATTGTTCTGTTTTTCATCGGCTATCTGAAGCTTAAGGATGAGATCTTTTTGATCGGGGGCGAGGAATACAAGGGTTTCATCCTGGTGACGGCTGCCTTTGTGCCGCTGATGATGATGTCGACTGCCGCTCTGTGGAAACTGACCGGGCACCTGTCGAAGATGCAGCTGGCGACGCTGGTTCTGGTCGTACTGTTCGGCGGGCTGTCGGTTTGGTTCAACGACGAGCGGTTCTTCAAGATGAAGCCGACGATGATCTACCTGCTGTTCGGCGGGCTGCTGGCCGTCGGGCTGATGCGCGGCGAAAGCTGGCTGAAGGTGGTGATGGAAGAAGTCATGCCGATGGAAGAAGCGGGCTGGATGATCCTCACCCGGCGGATCTGCGGCTTTTTCCTGGGTCTGGCCGTGGCCAACGAGGTGATCTGGCGGTTCTTCACCACTGACACATGGGTCTATTTCAAGACCTTCGGTCTGCCGGTGGCGATGTTCCTGTTCTTCATGACCCAGGGGCCGCTGCTGCAGAAATACGGTCTTGAGGAAGACGAAGAGGTCGAAGACCCCAAGGCGTGAATTTCCGGCGCGCAGGGCTCCCGTGCCTGTGTGGCGCATCAAGGATGCGCCACAAACAGCCTTGGGCCGGGCAGCGCGCAGGGCGCGCTGCGGTTGGCATCATGAAGGCGCTGTCAGTCCTTGCCGCCAAATAGGATTTCCTGCGCCTTGCTGTCCGAGCGGTCGGCGCGCAGATCGGCGTGGAGGGCACGCCCTGCCACCAAGCCGGGGCGCTGCCACAGAAGGTCCAGCCAGCGGGCCAGATGCGGTTTGTCCTCCAGCGTCTGTTCCTGTCCTTCCCAGAGCGACGCCCAGGGCCAGATCGCCATATCGGCGATGGTGAACTCATCCCCCGCCACATATTCGTTTTCGGCCAGTTGCCGGTCCAGCACGCCATAGAGCCGGGCGACCTCGGACCTGTAGCGGTCCTTGGCATAGGGCAGGTCCTCGGGCGCGTATTTCAGGAAGTGATGCGCCTGACCAGCCATCGGGCCAACCCCGCCCATCTGCCACATCAGCCATTGATCCACCACTAGGCGCGTCCGTTCGTCGGCGCCGTAGAAGCGCCCGGTCTTGCGCGCAAGATACTGCAGGATGGCGCCACTTTCGAACAGGGACAGGGGCGCATCTCCCGGGCCAGCGGGATCGACAATCGCGGGCATGCGGTTGTTGGGGGCGATCTTGAGGAACTCCGGCGCGAATTGATCACCCTTGCCGATATTGATCAGATGCACCCGATAGGGGAGGTCCATTTCCTCAAGCGCGATAGAGACTTTCCAGCCGTTCGGCGTTGGCCAGTAGTAAAGATCGATCGGTTCCTGCAATGCCCTGTTCCCTTATCCGGTGTCGCCAGTGATTGGCTGCGCCATGTGATCATAGATCGCCCCGGGGCAGCAAGACGACCAGCGGCGCGCGCACAACTCTGTGATCGCAGGCGGCAACTGGTGTGAGCAGAGGGAGGGGAGGAATGAAAGGCGCGGCACCGAAGAGGACGCCGCAATCAGGACTTCCCCGGTCGGCTTGGGACGGCCGGAGAAGCTGCGCGGGATGATGCGCTACTGCGCGCCTTGGCGCAGGCCCAGGATCCGGCGCGCGGTGGCGGCATCGGCAACGCTGCGGCCATTCTGTTCACAGAGGGCCACCACCCGTTTCACCAGCGCCGCGTTCGAGGGCGCGAGGCGATCCTTGTCGAGCCGGATATTGTCCTCGATCCCGGTGCGGGCATGCCCACCTGCCGCCACGGACCATTCATTGAGAACGGATTGGTTTGCCCCTATCCCGGCCGCGCACCAGGGCGCGTCCGCACCGAACAGCCGCTTTGCCGTTTCGACGTAGAAATCGAACACCGCCTTGTCTGCAGGCATGGCGTTTTTCACCCCCATGACAAACTGCACATAGGGCGTGTCCGTGATCTGCCCGGCCGCATGCATCTGGGCGGCCTTCAGGATATGCGACAGATCAAAGGCCTCGATCTCGGGCTTGATCTGATAACTGCGCATTTCAGAGGCGAGCCAATCGACCAGATCCGGCGGGTTCTCATAAACCCGGTTGGGGAAGTTGTTCGATCCCACTGACAAGGACGCCATATCCGGTGCAAGCGGCAGCATGCCGCCGCGCATCTTGCCCGCGCCGGACCGCCCGCCGGTGGAGAACTGGATGATCATCCCCGGGCAGTGTTTTTCGATTCCTTCCTTCAGCGCTGCGAACTTGTCCGGATCGCTGGAGGGGGTTTCATCGTCGTTGCGTACATGGGCGTGCACGATGGCAGCGCCCGCTTCAAAAGCCTCATGGGTGCTTTCGATCTGTTCGCTGACGGTGATCGGCACGGCGGGATTGTTTTCCTTGCGTGGCAAGCTGCCGGTGATTGCCACGCAGATGATGCAGGGCGCCGTCATGATTTCGGCGCCAGCACGAAGTCGTGCACGACCTCGTAATAGGGGCGGTCGAAACCGGCTGCGCTGATCCGGGCGGGATCTTCGATCAGATCGAACTTGGCCAGCAGGCTTTCCTTCACGCCAAAGACCGCATCGGAGTGGATATAGGGATCATCCGGGTCAAAGATATGGGTGATCAGCGTATCAAAGCCGTCTGCCTCGAGGATGTAGTGCAGATGCGCGGGTCGGTAGGGGTGGCGCCCCAGTTGCGTCAGCATCTGCCCCACCGGGCCATCATCGGGGATCGGGTAGTATTTCGGTTTCACCCCTTTGAAATGATAGGTGCCATCGGCCCCGGTGCGGAACACGCCGCGCAGGTTGAAATCGGGCTGAAGGCCCTTTTGCTGCACGTCGTAGAAACCTTCGTCATTGGCCTGCCAGACGTCGATCTTGGCATTGGCGATGGGTTGGCCATCGGTGCCGGTGATGCGGCCCTTGACCAGCATCGGCTCACCCTTCTGATCCAGGCAGATATCCGCGCCCATGGGCAGCTCCGGCGCGTCCTCGACGTGGAAGGGGCCGAGGACGGTGGATTCCGAGGCGCCGGAGGGTTTGCGGTTGTTGATCGCATCGACCAGCATGGAGACGCCCAGACTGTCGGACAGCAGGATGAACTCCTGCCGCCAGTCGTTGCAGGCGTGGCCCACCTTGGTCAGAAACTGAATCGCCTCAAACCATTCCTCCTGCGTCGGTTCGATCTCCTTCACGGCGGCATGCAGATGCTTTGTCACCACCGCCATGACCTCGGCGAGGCGTTCATTCTTGGCGTTGGCATTGCGGCTGATGACAACCTCGGCTGAGTTTTCTTCGGTGAAATACCCTTGTTCCTGATCGCTCATTGTCGCCTCCTATCGGGCCAAAATGGTTTTGAAGACGCGGGTCAGCTCGGCCTCGGCATTGTCGGGCGCGCCATCGTGACGCCAGCAGACATGCTGGTCGGGGCGGGTGATGATGCAGCCGCTATCGCCGACCTCGCGGGCGCGGGCCCAGTCGCCGGTGTAATCCATGTATTCCTGACGCGGGCCGATGACATGGGCGTTGAGCGTGATGCCGAACTCCTTGGCGATCTTGCTGGCCGCTTCGACCCAGGCTTCGCCGCCAAGACCGGTAAAGATGGTGAAGGCACCGCCGCCCGCCAGATCAAGGGTGGAATGTTTCTGACCCGCCGCGTCGAACAACCAGGCATGGGGAATGCGTGCCCCGGGCCACGTGGTCGGCTGGTAGTGCAGGTCGGCATCCAGTTTGAAATCCGGCTCGATCTGACCATCGGTCACGGTCGCATCTGACCGGTAACGTTGGTTCATCTCGACACCATGGGCATCGAACTCGTACTTCTTGAAGGCGATGGCCTTGTTCAGCGCCTCGCGCTGGGCCTCGGCTTCGGGGGTGGAGTCACAGCGGGCGTCCATATTGGCCTTGATCTTGGTAATGTCGGTGCCGCCGGTCATGCCAAGGGCCTCGAAGATGGGACCGAATTCGCCGATGGACTGGTTGGCGCGGGTGACGATCTGCTTGGCCACCGGGGCGCGCTCTTCGGAATAGGTTTCCAACAGCCGTTCCCCGGCCTGACCTTTGACCACGGCGGCAAGTTTCCACGCCAGGTTGAAGGCATCCTGGATCGAGGTGTTGGAGCCCAGACCGTTCGACGGCGGGTGGCGGTGGGCGGCGTCGCCCATGATGAAGACACGTCCGCGCGACATCTGGGTGGCGTAGGTGTCGTTCACCGTCCAAGTGTTGGCGCTGAGCAATTCGATCTCAAGCTCGGGATCGCCCACCAGCTGCCGGGCCACATCCGTCGCCATGGCCTCATCCACGTTGGGGGCGGGCTCGTTGATGTCATAGCCCCAGACGATCAGCCATTCGTTCCACGGGCGCACACAGCGCACCAGCCCCATGCCGATGCCGCCGACATCCGCGCCGGGCTGCATCACCCAGTAAAGGACCGAAGGACGATGGGCGACGTATTTGGACAGGTCAGCCCGGAACACGATGTTCATCGAGCCGCCGACGCCCATCTGGCCTTCGAAGGGCAGGTTTTCATTCTCGGCCACCAGAGAATTGCCACCATCGGCGCCGATCAGATATTTCGAGCGGATCGTCAACTCTTGCCCGGTCATCCGGTCATAGCAGGTGGTGGTGACACCTTCAGCGTCCTGCACGTGGCTTTTGTACTCGGTGCTCATCCGTGCCCGGGTGCCGCGTTTGCAGGCGGTCTTGAAGAGGATCGGCTCCATAAAGGTCTGCGGCAGATCGTTCATGAAGGTCGGCGAGGAGAGCATGTGCTCGGCCTTGGACAGGGGATGGGTGCCCCAGGATTTCATCCGGCCGATTTCCTCACCGGCGAGGCTTTCGCAGAAGACGTTCTCGCCCATGATGCTCTGGTCCATCGCGTTGAGGTAGACCTCGTCTTCGACCTCTTTGCCCAGATCGCGCAGGACCTCCATCGTGCGCTGGTTGGTGATATGGGCGCGCGGGGTATTGGCCAGCCAGTGATAGCGGTTGATCGCGACATTCTCGATGCCATAGCTCGACAACAGTGCCGCCGCGACCGACCCTGCAGGCCCGGTGCCGATGATCAGAACCTCTGTGGTGATGTCAGCCATGTTTATTCCTCCGATGGTGATAGTTTGCCGCCCCGAAGGGTTCGGCGAATTGGGAAAAGGTGCAGCCCTGTGCGCTCGGAGATCAGTCCCCAGAGCCCACGCGGGGCGATCAGCATGATGGCAATGGCCAGAAGGCCCAGCGTCAGCAGGTACCAGCTGCCGAAATCGGCCAGCAGGGATTGCAGCGCAAAGAAAATGAGAACGCCTAGGATCGGACCTTCGATGGTGCCGATGCCGCCGATCACCACGATGAACAGGACATAGGCGGTCCAGTCGGTGACGCTGAAGGCGGCGTCGGGCGAAATCCGGGCTTTTTGCAGGTAGATCAGCGCCCCGGTGAGGCCGGTGCCAAAGGCCGAGGTCAGGAATACCATCAGCTTCATGCGTCCGGCGTCGACGCCAACGGATTTGGCCGCTTCGGTGTTGTCACGCACCGCAGCGAGGGCCAGTCCGTTCTTGCTGCGCAGCAGCCAGTAGATGCCGCCGATCGTCGCCAGCGCTAGCACCAGCGCCAGCCAATAGGCGAGGATATCGCGCGCCGCAGCGGAGCGCACGTCCAGCACCTCTTCGATCATCTCGACCAGCCACATGTCGCGGGTGGCGCTGCGCGGCAGTGAGGTGCCGGTGCCGCCGCCAAGCGTCTTCCACTGGGCGACGCTGAGGCGGACAACCTCGGCGATGACCCAGGTGCCGATGGCAAAATAGGCACCGTTCAGGCGGAAGGCGAAAAATGCGGTGGGCACGGCAATCACCAGCGCCGCGATGCCGCCCAGAAGGATGGCGGAAATCGGATCAAGTCCCCAAAGGATCACGCCGCCAAACAGCGCATATGCGCCCATGCCGACGAATGCCTGCTGACCGATGCTGACGAGACCGCCATAGCCCGCCAGAAGGTTCCAGAACTGCGCCAGCACCAGCATTGTCAGGATAAAGAACATGTCCTGAATGGTTCCGCGCCCGGCAAAGAAGGGCAGGGCCGCCAAGATCAGCGTGCCGCCAAGGCCAAGAATTGCCGCGATGCGCGAGACTGGGGTTCGGGTGGATACAGTATATGTCATGTCTGCCCCCTTTAGTCGTGTGCCCGGGGGAACAGCCCCCGCGGTTTGATCAGCAGCACCAGAAGGAAGGCGACATGCCCGGCCAGGATTTGCCATTCCGGGGTGATCGCGGCTCCGAGGGTCTGCGCCACACCGATAATGATGCCGCCCGCCAGCGTGCCCCAGAGAGAGCCAAGCCCGCCGATGATCACCGCCTCGAAGGCATAGATCAGCCGGGCCGGTCCGATGTTGGGATCGAAGTTGGCGCGCAGGCCCAGGTACAGGGCGGCGATGGTCACGATGATCAATGCGATCCCGGTCGCGGTCGCAAAGATGTTTGCGGGCTTGATCCCCATCAGGCTGGCCGTGGTCGGATCATCCGAGGTGGCGCGGAAGGCGCGCCCAAGTTCGGTCCGGTAGAACAACTGGTTCAGCCCGACGATGACCAGAACGGCCGAGGCAAAGGTCAGCAGCGGCATCACGCCAAGCGAGATCGGCCCCATCTGCACCGACGCCGTGGTCAGCGCGTTGGGCGGCAGGCGCTGGCTGTCGGCGGAGAAGACCTCCAAGAGCGCGTTTTGCAGCGCAATCGACAGGCCAAAGGTGATCAGCAGCGGCGGCAGGATGTCATCGCCCAGCGTCCGGTTCAGCAGGAACTTCTGCAAGGCCCAGCCAAGGACGAACATCACCGGCATGGCAATGAGCAGCGCGAGAAAGGGAGAGACCCCGAGCAGCGTCACCAGCAACAGGATCAGGTAGGCACCCATCACGATCAGATCGCCATGCGCGAGGTTTACCAGCCGCATGATGCCGAACACCAGGCTCAGCCCGGCGGCAAAAAGGGCATAAAGGCCCCCCAGAAGGATGCCTTGGATTATCGTGTCGATCCAGATCATGCGGCTGCTCCGAAATAGGCGTCGTGGATGGCCTCGCGGCTGAGGCTCTCGGGGGTGCCGGACAGGGTGATGCGGCCTTCCATCATGCAGTAGACGCGGTCGGCGACGGCCATGGCCTGGGCGATGTCCTGTTCCACCACCACCAGCGAGGCGCCCGCCGCCTTGATCGCCGGGACGGCGGCGTAGATGTCCTTGATCACCACCGGGGCAAGGCCAAGGCTGATCTCATCACACAAGAGAACCCGCGGGTTGCTCATCAGGGCGCGGCCGATGGCGACCATCTGCTGTTGCCCGCCCGATAGCGCGGTGCCGGGGCTGTTGCGGCGCTCCCGCAGGATGGGGAACAGGTCGTAGACGGTGTTCAGCGTCCAGTGGCCGCTTTTCTTGCGCCCGTAGGTGCCGATCAGGAGGTTCTCCTCGACCGAGAGAGAGGGGAACAGCTTGCGCCCCTCGGGCACCATGGCGACGCCCTGTGCCATGATTTCATCAGCGGGCTGCGCGCCAACGGGGCGGCCATCGTAGGTGACTGCCTCGGCTGCATTGCGCAGCACCCCGGCAATCGAGCGCATCAGCGTGGTCTTGCCCGCGCCATTGGCGCCGATGATGGCCACGGTTTCCGCCTCTTCAAGGGTGATATCCACCCCGAACAGGGCCTGGAAATCACCGTAGTGGGCGGTCAGGTTATGGGTTTCCAGCAATGACATCAGACTTCGATCCCCAGATAGATTTGCTGCACTTCGCGGCTGGCCATGATGGCGTCGGGGTCACCCAGACCGATGACCTTGCCAAAATCGAGCACCAGCAGGCGCTCCACCACCGAGGTGAGCGCGTGAAGGACATGCTCGATCCAGATGATCGTCACGCCCTGCGCGTGGATGTCCCGGATGGTGCCGATCAGCGACTGGCACTCGGCCTCGGTCAGGCCGCCTGCGATTTCGTCCAGCAGCAACAGTTTGGGCTGGGTCGCCATGGCGCGGGCCAGTTCCAGACGCTTGCGCTCCAGCAGCGACAACTGTCCGGCCGGGGTGTTGGCACGCCGGATCATCTCCGTGCGTTCCAGGATATCAGCGCAATCGTCCCGCACGGCGGCCTCACCCAGGCGGCGGCCATGGGTGGCGGCGACCAGAAGGTTTTCGTAGACGGTCAGTTTTTCGAACGGCTGCGGGATCTGGAAGGAACGCCCGATTCCCGCCATGCAGCGGTCCATTGCCGAGGTGCGGGTGACGTCGCGCCCTTCGAAATTGATGGTGCCAGAATTGGCGGTCAGGTTGCCGGTGATCAGGTTGAACAGCGTCGATTTCCCGGCGCCATTGGGGCCGATGATACCCAGCGCTTGGCCCCGTGGCACCTCGAAGGTGACATCGTCGGTCACGGTCAGGGCGCCAAAGCTTTTTGAAACCGATTGGAGAGAGAGGATCGACATGAAAGGTCCTTTGCCAGTCCGCAGGACGGGGTGTGAAAAGGCCGGGGGAGGGCGCGGGTCCTACGTGCAGCAGGACCCGTGAGGGCAGGATGGGATCAGGAAATCTCTTCCATCTTGCCGCCGGTCGGGATCTCCGGGTGATCGGAGTTGTCCACCACCACGAGATCATAGCTGCCATCGTCCTGAAGCCGCCACTGACCGCCCACAAGCGGGGTTTTGGCGACATTCGCGGCGGCGAACGGCGGCAGGCCCTTGCCGTCGAATGCGATGCGCCCGACCATCGAATCCAGCTGCGTTGCGGCGATGGCGGCTGCAACTTCATCCGGGTCGCGGCTGTCTTCGACGCGGCCCATGACACTGGCCGCCATTTCGAACAGCGCGTGCACGAAACCAATGGGCTGGGTCCACTGCTTGCCCGTCGCCTGGCTGTAGCCTGCAGCCAGATCGGCAGCGGATTGCCCGGTCAGGGAGGAAGAGAACGGATGGTTCGGTGACCACCAGACCTCGGAGGACAGGTTGTGCCCCTGATCGCCCAGAGCCTCGACCGCCTGCGGGAACAGGATGGCCTTGCCGATGCTTGCGGCCTTGGGGGTGAAGCCCTGCTGTTTGGCCTGTGTCCAGAAGGTGGTGAAATCCGGCGGGATCGGGACGCCGGTGACGATTTCGGCATTCGCCGCCTTGAAGGCATTGATCTGGGCGCTGAAGTCATCGGTGAGGTTCTGATAGCGGCCGGTGTCGGTCAGCTTATACCCTTGCGCGTCCAGCACCGGCGGGAAGCCCACGTTGGGATCGCCCCAGGCGTTGCCATCGCCATCGTTGGGAAAGATCGCACCAACCGATTTATTGGTGTCGAGTTGGTTCCACATCGCCGTGAAGGTGGAAATCACGTCTTCCAGTCCCCAGAAGAAATGGAAGCTGAAATCAAACGGCCGCCAGCTGCCGGGATCGCCCGGGTTGCCTTGCTGACCGATGAAATAGGGTTGCCACGGGGCCACGGTGGAGATCACCGGGATTTCCTCGGCCTCGCAGGTGGTGGCGACCGGATTGGTCGTCTCGGGGGTAGAGGCGACGAGCATCATGTCGATCTCGTCGTCGATGATCAGTTCCTTGGCGACCTCTGCGGCGCGGTTGGGGTTGGACTGGCTGTCCTTGACGATCACTTCGAAGTTGCTGCCTTCATCCGAGGCTAGAAAACCCTCGATGATGAACCGGTCGGCGTCCGAAAATGCGGCCAGCGGGCCGGATTGCGGGCTGACATAGCCCAGCCGGATCTTGGCATCCCGGGCCAGAGCTGGTGCCGCCAGCCCCCCGGCAGCAAGCGTGAGGCCGGTAGCGGCGGTGGATTTGAGCAGTTTACGGCGTGTAATCATGATGTCCTCCCTGACGTCATCAAAAGTGTTCGCGAAGCCCCGGTTCAGTGGGCGGGTGGTGTTCCCGCCCAGGCCGCCTGCAGCAGCGCGCGGATATCGTCGCGCGTGACAGGCTGCGGATTGGGGTAGGGTTTGGTGGTGGCCAGTTCGGCGGCGCGGTCCAGGTCTTCCTCCTTCAGACCCAGATCGCGCAGTGCCAGCGGCGCCCCCAGTTTTTGTGCAAAGTCATAGAGCGCTCGCCCGGCATTCTCGCCGCCCAGAAGATCGCAGATCGGCAGCAACTCGGTCGCTGCCGCGCGGGCGTTATAGGCAATGGCATGGGGCAGAACGATCGCGTGGGTTTCGGCGTGGGGCAGATCGAATGAGCCGCCCAGCGTGTGGCACAGCTTGTGATGCAGGGCCATGCCGACCTGGCCCAGCACCGTGCCACAGGCCCATGCGCCGCGTTGCGTCTCGGCGCGGGCGGCAAGGTCTGTCGGCGCGGCCAGAACACGGGGCAGGCCGTCGACGAAGGCCTTCAGCCCGTCGATGGCCAGATGCACCGTCTTTTCGGTGCGGTCGCGCGCATAAAGCGCCTCGGCAGCGTGGGCCATGGCGTTGAGCGCCGAGGTCACGGTCATGGCAACCGGCAGCGTTGCGACGCGCTCGGGATCATAGAGGATGACCTCGGGCAGCACCTCGGGGTGGCTCAGCGTCGTCTTGACGCCGTTCTCGGTCTGGCCGAGGATCGGCGTTGCCTCACTGCCGGCGTAGGTGGTCGGGATCACGATCTGCGGCAGGCCGGTGCGGTAGGCGATTGCCTTGCCCAGCCCGATGGTCGAGCCGCCGCCGATTGAAATGATGCAGTCCGCTGCGACCTCTTTGGCGTGGGCCATGGCCGCATTGGTGACGGTGACGGGGGTGTGCATCGCCGCCTGACAGAAAACACCAGCGGCCAGTTCGCCCAGTGTTTCGGCCATTTCCAGCGCCGCGTCGGATTGCTGAGGGGTGGACAGAACCAGGGCGTTTTTCGCGCCCAGCCGCTGAGTCTCTGCGACAAGGATGTCCTTCACCCCAGCCTGGAATACAACGCGCACATCATCTGTTGCGGTTTCTGCCTCTTGTGTCATTTCAGACCTTTCTCCTCCGGTTGTGCCGGACGTTAAACCTCAGTGAATGGTCTGTTGATCGAGATTACGGCATTTAATATACCACGATGTTATGTACATCGATCCCAATCACCTGCGCATCCTGGCAGCGATCGTCGACTCGGGCGGGCTAAGTGAAGGCGCGGCCGCGCTAAACAAGTCCCAGCCCAGCCTGTCGCGCACGGTTGCGATGCTGGAGTCGCGGCTCGGTTCACGATTATTTGAAAAGGGTATCCGGCCGCTGCGGCCGACCGAGCTATGTCTGTCGCTGGCCGAACAGGGCCGGGTGATCGGTCAGGCAAGTGAGGCGGCGCGCATCGCAGCCGAGCTTTATTCAGGGGGCAAGGCGGGCACTGCGCGGATCGCCGGGACGCCCATCTTCATGGATGGAGTGATCTCCTACATGATCGCGTCGTTCCAATCTGCTTTCCCGGATGTGGCGATCCAGCAAAGCTATGGCTATTTCGCGGAGCTTTCTGAACAGCTGAAGACGGGGAACATCGATCTGGCGATCTGCCCGATGCGCGGCGATGACATCCCGGAAGAGCTGTCGTTTGAACCGATCCTGCGTGGCCGCAACGTGATTGCCTGCGCGCCGTCGCACCCATTGGCGCGTAAATCCACGTTTCGATTGGAAGATATCGCCCAATACCCCTGGATCGCGCCACCAGCGGGCAGCCCGCTTTATGCCGATCTGAAGAACGCGCTGGAGATCGTGGGCATCACCGATTTCCGCGTCAGTTTTACTGGCGGCTCGCTGGCGGCGATCCTGCGCATCATGTCCGGATCGGATGCGCTGACGGTGCTGCCTTATTCAGTGGTGTTCATGCAGCGACCGTCCAATATGGTCACAGCGCTGCCGGTGAAGCTTGAACACCCGGACCGGCAACTGGGTTTGCTCTGGCGCAACGACCGCCCGGTGCGCCCCGCGGTGTCCCGGTTTCAGAAGTTCCTCAAGGGTGAGTTTTCCGGTCTGGCCGACAGGATCGATGTCCGCGGCCGCGAAGCCGTCTGGAGACGGTGACGCCTGCCTGTGTGGGCGGCACGCGAGTGCGAGGCCTGCTCAATCTGACGAGGGGCGGTGCATTTGGACTTGCGCAGTTGCGGCGGCCTGCGTTAAGGCGCAAGCCTTACCGGTCGTCTGGGGTCGCCCCAATCGAACTGCTGGTGAGAGGGGCAGGGTCGCGGCAAAGACCCCATGAAAGAAATTGGTTAATTCTCCGGTTTCTGTCCCGCCGAATTTCTGAGGTTTGCCATCTTGGACGTGTGGGATTTGTTACCGGATTGCGGGCCACGTTAAACACACCGCTAAAGAGGTCAGGACGCAAAGGAACCCCTTTCGCTTGGCCGAATGGGGTTTTTTATTGCGCCGACGCGCAGGAGTGTGTGCCATGAACGACACGAAAGACAGCAACTGGAACAGCCGCACCAAACTGGTGCACGGCGGCACCCGCCGCAGCCAATGGGGCGAGGTGAGCGAAGCGATCTTCCTGACCCAGGGCTTTGTATATGACAGCGCCGAACAGGCCGAAGCCCGGTTCATCGAAACCGGCCCGGATGAGTTCATCTATGCCCGCTATGGCAACCCGACCGTGGCGATGTTCGAAGAGCGGATCGCCGCGCTTGAGGGCGCCGAGGATGCCTTTGCCACCGCTTCTGGCATGGCAGCGGTCAATGGCGCGCTGACCTCGCTTCTTAAGGCGGGCGATCACGTTGTGTCGGCGCGGGCGCTGTTTGGCTCTTGCCTTTATATCCTTGAAAACATCCTGAGCCGCTTCGGAGTCGAAGTGACATTCGTCGATGGCACCGATCTGGAGCAATGGCGCGCTGCGGTACGACCGGACACCAAAGCGGTATTCTTTGAAACCATGTCGAACCCGACGCTGGAAGTGATCGACGTGGCTGCGGTCGCGGAAATCGCCCATGCCGTCGGCGCGACGGTAGTGGTGGACAACGTGTTCTCGACGCCGGTCTTCTCTGACGCCATCGCACAAGGCGCGGATGTGGTGGTCTACTCGGCCACCAAACATATCGACGGTCAGGGCCGGGTTCTGGGCGGTGTCATCCTTGGCACACGCGATTTCATCCGCGGCACGGTTGAGCCCTATATGAAGCACACCGGCGGTTCCCTTAGCCCGTTCAACGCCTGGACGCTGCTAAAGGGGCTGGAGACGATTTCCCTGCGGGTGAATGCACAGGCCGAAACGGCGCTGCAGATTGCGACTGCCCTTCAGGGGCATCCGAAGCTGGCGCGGACGATCTATCCCGGCCTAGTCGATCATGCCCAGAACGCGCTGGTTCAGCGGCAACTGGGTGGTAAGGGCGGAACGGTCCTGTCGCTGGATCTGAAAGATGGCAAGGAGGCGGCCTTTGCCTTCCTGAACGCCCTGACCATTCCGGTGATTTCCAACAATCTGGGGGATGCGAAATCCATCGCAACCCATCCGGCCACCACCACCCACCAGCGGCTGCCCGATGATCAGAAGGTGGCGCTGGGCATCACGCCGGGTCTGGTGCGCTTCTCGGTTGGGCTTGAGGATCCGGAGGATCTGATTGCGGATCTGACGCAGGCATTGGATGCCTGCGGCGGCTGAAGTGTTGGGGACGCCCCGGCCCGCGTTGTTCGCGGGCCGGGGCGGGCTTACTTGTGGTGCGGGGTCAGTTCCGGGCCGGAACCTGCCGTATTTGTCTGATCCATTTTGTGTTTTCCCGCGTAACAGAGTAATACTGAACATCGCTGCGCCCCGGGGCGTAGCAGCAGCGGAGGAAGTGGTCGTATGAATATCCATATGCGCGGCGTGGACGAGACACCGGACCGGACCGAGGCAGAGGCGGCTCTTGAGACGCTTCGCCAATGGGCCGCGACAGCCACCCAGACGGAAATTGCGCAGCTTGACCCAGCCGTTGCCCGGCTTCTGCCAGAGCGGGCGGTGCAGAACTACCCCGATCTGTCGCGCAACTACCCCGAGGATTTTGTGGCGGATGAGGGCTATCGCGCCACATTGCCCGACCTGCAGAACGGCCCCTCCAGCCTGATCCGCGGCGCCAATGAGCAGATCCAGCATGTGGGGATCTCCAACTTCCGCCTGCCGATTCGCTTTCACACACGGGACAATGGCGATCTGACGCTGGAAACCAGCGTGACCGGCACCGTCAGCCTTGAGGCCGACAAGAAGGGCATCAACATGTCCCGGATCATGCGGTCCTTTTACAAACACGCAGAAAAGACCTTCAGCTTTGAGGTGATCGAGGCCGCGCTTGAGGATTACCTCAGCGATCTCGGCAGCATGGACGCGCGCATCCAGATGCGGTTCTCCTTCCCGGTGAAAATCGACAGCCTGCGTTCGGGCCTGTCGGGCTATCAATATTACGATATCGCGCTGGAACTGGTGGATCGGGACGGGGTGCGCAACAAGATCGTGCATCTGGACTATGTCTATTCCTCGACCTGCCCCTGTTCGCTGGAACTGTCGGAACACGCGCGCCAGTCGCGCGGGCAACTGGCAACCCCGCATTCGCAGCGCTCGGTGGCGCGGCTGTCGGTGCAGATCGACCCCGAGGCCCCCTGCCTGTGGTTCGAGGATCTGATCGATCATTGCCGCCGCGCGGTGCCTACCGAGACGCAGGTCATGGTCAAGCGCGAGGACGAACAGGCCTTTGCCGAACTGAACGCTGCCAACCCGATCTTTGTCGAGGATGCTGCGCGCCTGTTCTGCGAAGCCCTGCAAAGCGATCCGCGCATTGGCGATTTTCGCGTGGTGGCCAGCCATCAGGAAAGTCTGCACAGCCACGATGCAGTCAGCGTGCTGACCCAAGGGCCATTGTTTGCCGAAACAAGTCTTGATCCGGGGCTGTTCTCGACCCTGATCCATCGGGGGTAACAGGCAGGAGGCGGCGCACGTTGCGCCGCCTCCTGCCTGTTCAGGTATCACTCAAGCGCGAATTTTCGCTGCAGCGCCGCATTTTTTTGCTGCGTTGCCGCATTCTCGTGCTAGCCTTCCATCAGGTCCGGACCCAGATGGCTACGGAATCCTTCTGCTGGCCAGATATCCATGCCGGATCTCTTTGATGTAAGGAGTTCCCGATGTTCTTTTCGCCCATCCTCCAAGATCAGCCTGCAACGCTGCCGCAATGGGTCGGCTATTCTGCCGGGACACAGTTGCGATGCTGGCGTGCGATGACGGCGCTGGCGGTTCAGGCGCCTTATGAACAGATACGCCTGACGCATGTACTGATGACCGCCGGAACGGCGGTGTTCAGACAGGCTGCTGTTGCCGCTCCGGCCCCGGCGCCGCAAAAAGCGAAAACACCTGCGAAACGGGCAACCGGCGAAAGTCCAGCCGCCAAAACCAAGACCCCTGCGCGGCGTCCGGCACGCAAAAGCAAAGCCGCCCCGGCGGCCAGGACTACGGCGCGCAAATCGCCTGCTGCCAAACCTGCCGTAGAGAAACCGGTCGCGGCCAGACCCGCAACGCCCAAGGCGGCTGCCACCACAGCGACTGCGAGTAAGACTGAGAACAAGGCAGCGGCCCGCAAGGCGACGACAACCAAGCCTACTGCGACAACGCCTAAGTCGACAGCGGCAAAGACGACCGCGCCCAAAACATCGCCTGCTAAGCCTGCACCAGCGACACTAACACCCACCAAGACCGCAGCAGCAAAACCCGCACAGGCAAAAGCCTCCCCAACGAAACCTTCCTCGGCCAAACCGGCAGCAACAAAGCCCGCAGCGGTCACAGCTGCGGCCAAGGCGACAGCCAAGCCGTCCGCTGCGGCATCCACTCCGCCACAGGCGAATAAGGCTGAAGCCACCACAGCGGCACCGGCACAATCCACCGCGTCCAAGGCAAAACGCGCGCCGTCCAAGCCTCCGGCGCTGCCAGAGCGCTCCGCGGCAAAGAGTGACGCCGAGAAGGCATGACGCCGCCTTTGACTTGACACTTTGCGCAGGGGGCGCCAACGCTGCCCGTCATGTTGGATCTTCGCCCGGTCGCATATGTCATTGGCCTGTTGGTCGTCATTCTTGGCGCCATGATGGTCTTTCCGTTCCTGATCGATCTTTACGATGGGCAGGGCGAATGGCCGGTGTTTCTTGAAAGCGGCCTGATCACCATTCTGGCGGGCGGGCTGCTGGCGCTCAGCTGTGGCAATTCAGTGCGGCAGGGGCTCAGCATTCGTCAGACCTTTCTGCTGACCACTTCGGTCTGGGCGGCGCTGCCGGTGTTCGGTGCGATCCCGCTGATGATGGGGGCGACCGAGCTCAGCTTTACAGATGCGTTTTTCGAAGCGATGTCGGGGCTGACGACCACCGGGTCCACGGTAATCTCCGGCCTTGATGACCTGCCACGGGGGATCCTTTTGTGGCGGGGTATCCTGCAGTGGCTCGGCGGGATTGGTATCATTGTCGTCGCCATGGTGTTTCTGCCCGAGCTACGGGTCGGGGGGATGCAGATCTTCCGCTCCGAAGCTTTTGATACCATGGGGAAGATTTTGCCCCGTGCGCAGACGATCGCACGTCAGATCTCGTTGATCTACGTGGCGCTGACGCTGCTGTGCATGGTGGTCTATGTGGTGCTGGGCATGGGGCTGTTCGATGCGCTGGTGCATGCCCTGACCACCATGTCGACCGGTGGCTTTTCGAACTACGATGCCTCTTTCGGCACCTTCTCCGGTCCGGCCGAATACGCGGCATCGTTCTTCATGATCATGGCGGCGCTGCCCTTCGTGCGCTACGTACAGCTGATCAACGGGCAGGGGCAGCCGCTGCTGCGCGATAGCCAGATCCGCGCCTTTCTGGGTACTATTCTGGTGCTGATCATCGTGACCGCCAGCGTGCTGCTTTATATCTTCCCGCACCACCCCGAGCAGGCCCTGCGCGAGGCGCTGTTCAACATCACCTCGATTATTTCCGGCACCGGCTATGCCAGCGTCGACTATATGGAGTGGGGCAGCTTCCTGATCATGGTGTTCTTTTTCATCGGTCTGATCGGTGGCTGCGCGGGTTCCACAGCCTGTTCGGTCAAGGTGTTCCGCTATCAGATCCTGTTTGCCTCGATCCGGGTTCAGATCCAGCGTATCCGCTCCCCCAACGGTATCTTCATTCCGCGCTTTGACGGACGCCCGGTCGGGCCGGATGTCCTCAGCTCGGTGATTTCCTTCTTCATGTTCTTCGTGGTGACGCTGGGAGTTGTGTCCTGGGGGCTGGCTCTGACAGGGCTGGACTTCATCACAGCCGTCTCGGGCGCGGCAACCGCAGTGGCCAATGTTGGGCCGGGTTTGGGCGATATCATCGGGCCTGCGGGCAATTTTTCCACCCTGAATGATGCGGCCAAATGGATCCTGAGCGCGGCCATGCTGATTGGGCGTCTGGAACTGATGGCGGTCTACGCGATCCTGACGTTGCGGTTCTGGCGCAACTGACACCGCGCCGGAGCTCTGGGGTCGTGTAAGGTGGATTGGGCCTCAGACAGAGCCCCCTGCGGCGGTTTGGCCCTTGTATTGCTACAATCCGCAGTCTTGCCCTGATCACGGACCTCCCCTATGAGGCGGTGATCGGAATCTGCGAGCGCACGGAGACGAATGCCCCATGCCCGTTCTAGTAATGAAATTCGGCGGCACCTCTGTCGCCAACCTTGACCGGATCCGGCGCGCGGCAAAGCGGGTCGGTGTCGAAGTGGCCAAAGGCTATGATGTCATTGTCATCGTATCGGCCATGTCTGGAAAGACCAACGAGCTTGTTGGCTGGGTCAATGAAACCTCGCCGCTGTTTGACGCCCGCGAATATGACGCGGTGGTGTCTTCCGGCGAAAACGTCACCGCCGGTCTGATGGCGCTGACGCTGCAGGAAATGGATGTTCCCGCGCGCAGCTGGCAGGGCTGGCAGGTGCCGCTGAAGACGACCAGCGCTCACAGCCAGGCGCGGATCGAAGAAATCCCGACCGAGAATATCAGCGCCAAATTTGCCGAAGGCATGCGCGTGGCCGTTGTTGCCGGTTTCCAGGGCATCAGCCCCGAAGGGCGCATCACCACGCTGGGCCGGGGCGGTTCGGACACCACGGCGGTGGCCTTTGCGGCTGCCTTTGATGCCGAGCGCTGCGATATCTACACGGATGTGGATGGCGTCTATACCACGGATCCGCGCATCTGTGATAAGGCCCGCAAGCTTGACAAGATCGCATTCGAAGAGATGCTGGAACTGGCCTCTCTGGGGGCGAAGGTCCTGCAGACCCGCTCGGTCGAGCTGGCGATGCGCTATCAGGTACGGCTGCGCGTCCTGTCCAGTTTCGAAGAACAAAATGACAATGCTGGCACGCTGGTCTGTGCCGAGGAGGACATCATGGAATCCAACGTTGTGGCCGGTGTGGCCTATTCCCGCGACGAAGCCAAGCTGACCGTGCAATCGGTCGCCGACCGTCCCGGCATTGCGGCAACCATCTTTACCTGCCTGTCTGATGCAGGCGTGAATGTGGACATGATCGTGCAGGACATCTCGGACGAGGGCCGCACGGATATGACCTTTTCCTGCCCCACCGATCAGGTGGCGCGCGCCGAACAGGCCTTGCAGGAGAGCAAGGAAAAAGGCGATCTCAACTACGCCGAACTGGTCGCCGACAAGGACGTTGCAAAGGTTTCGGTCGTAGGGATTGGCATGCGCTCGCAATCGGGCGTGGCGGCCAAGATGTTCAAGGTGCTCTCGGATGAGGGGATCAATATCAAGGTCATTACAACCTCAGAGATCAAAATTTCCGTGCTCATCGACCGGAAATACATGGAACTTGCTGTTCAGGCACTGCATGATGCCTTTGAACTGGATAAGGCAGCCTGATCGTGCGTGGGCTGCCTGGCACAATAACCACGTGAACAGGGCCCATGGTCGAAAGTACTGAATCCGAGAGCCGCAGGTTGCTAGGCCGCCTGCGCGAGGCCATGGCCGGGGATGACCCTGGCCAGGCCCGTCTGGACAAGATCACTCACCTGATTGCTGACAGCATGGGGACCGAGGTCTGCTCGGTCTACCTGTTCCGCGATGACGAGACGCTTGAGCTTTGCGCGACAGAGGGTCTGAACGTCGAATCCGTGCACCAGACCCGCATGCGGATTGGCGAAGGTCTGGTGGGCCGGGTGGCCAGATACGGCAAGGTGGTCAATACCCCCGATGCCCCGAACGCCAAGGGGTTCCGCTATATGCCGGAAACCGGCGAAGAGCGGTATTCCTCCTTCCTCGGCATTCCGATCCAGCGTCTGGGCGAGATGATGGGCGTGCTCGTCGTTCAGTCCAAGGAAGCGCGCGAATTCTCCTCTGATGCGGTTTACGCGCTCGAAGTGGTGGCGATGGTGATCGCCGAAATGGCGGAACTCGGTGCCTTTGTGGGCGAGGGCGCAGCCCTGTCTCCGATGCACCAGCAGCCGGTTCTGCTGAGTGCAACTGCCGCGCAAGAAGGCGCTGCCGAAGGCCATGTCTGGCTGCATGAACCGCGCGTCGTGGTAACCAACCCGATTGCCGATGATCCGCACCGAGAGCTGGAGCGCCTGAACGAAGCAGTGGAAGAGCTGCGCGTTGGTGTCGACAAGATGCTGAAGATCTCTGAAAACGGAGACAAGGATCAGCTGCAAGTTCTTGAAACCTATCGTATGTTCGCCAATTCCAAAGGCTGGATGCGGCGCATGGAAGAAGACATCTCGCGCGGGTTGAGCGCCGAGGCCGCGGTTGAAAAGGAACAGTCCCAGGCCCGGGCGCGTATGTCTCAGGTGCAGGATGCCTACCTGCGCGAACGGCTGAGTGATCTTGATGATCTATCGAATCGCCTGCTTAGGATTCTGACCGGGCAGGGCGCCGAAACCGGCGCCGATCTGCCAGTGGACCCGATCCTGATTGCCCGCAATATCGGCCCGGCCGAGCTGTTGGAATACGGTCGCTCGCTGCGCGGCATCGTACTGGAGGAAGGCTCCGTCGGCTCGCACGCGGCGATCGTAGCGCGGGCCTTGGCGATTCCTCTGGTGGTGAACGCCAAACGCATCACCACCGAGGCGCTGAACGGCGATCATATCATGGTGGATGGCGATCAGGGGGTCGTGCACCTGCGCCCGGATGAAACCGTGGTTAGCGCCTTTCGGGACAAGATCGCGATGCAGGCCGATGCCCAGGAGCGCTATGCCTCGATCCGGGAAAAACCTGCCATTACGCAAGACGAGCAACACGTCACCTTGCTGATGAACGCAGGGTTGATGGCCGACCTGCCATCGCTCGAAGGCTCTGGCGCCGAAGGGGTAGGGCTGTTCCGCACCGAGCTGCAGTTTCTTGTGCGTGATCAGATGCCTAAGCGGTCTGAGCTGGTGACGCTCTATCAGCGCGTTCTGGATGCATCGCACGGCAAGCGGGTGGTGTTCCGGACGCTCGACATCGGGTCGGACAAGGTTCTGCCCTATATGAAACCGACGGATGAGCCGAACCCGGCCCTCGGCTGGCGGGCGATCCGGGTGGGTCTCGATAAACCGGGCGTCATGCGCATGCAGCTGCAGGCGTTGATGCGGGCGGCCAATGGGCGGCCGCTGTCGATTATGTTCCCCTTTGTTGCGCAATTCGAAGAATACCGTGCTGCGCGCCAGGAGATCGACAAAACGCTGGAGCGCGAGCGAATCCTTGGCCACGCGCTGCCGGAACGGCTGGAAGTGGGGGCGATGCTGGAAACCCCCTCGCTGGCATTTGCGCCGCATAAGTTCTTTGAAGAAGTCGATTTTCTTTCGATCGGCGGCAACGATCTGAAGCAGTTCTTCTTTGCTGCCGACCGAGAGAATGAGCGCGTCCGAAAACGCTATGACACGCTGAACGTCAGCTTTTTGACCTTTATCGAGCAGATCGTGGAGCGCTGCGACCGGTTCGAAACACCGCTGAGTTTCTGCGGCGAAGACGCTGGGCGGCCGATCGAGGCTGTCTGTCTTGCTGCGATGGGTATCCGGACGCTGTCGATGCGGCCTGCTTCAATTGGGCCGGTCAAGTCTTTGTTAATGCGTGTTAACCTTTCAGATGTTCGCAAGATTATTTCGGACTCCCGCCACCGGGGCGATCAATCCGTCAGACCTGCTGTGATGCGATACCTGCGGGAGCTCTGAGCGCGGCGACCTTTCTGACAGTAAATAATGGCGCGGCCCCGGAAACGGGGCCTTTTTCTGCTGGGTTGCCGCAGATTGGCCAGGCGCTTGTCCCATTAGCCGCTACAGTCAGCCGAACCGTTTGTGATGCTGGATTTTAGGGGAGGACAGTGGGGCATCAGATGAAACTGCGGGGGGATAAGGTTTGTCTAAAATATTAGCAAATTTGACATTTGGTCGTCCTTGACCCCTCCAAATTTACAAAATTCAATAATTTTGACTGGTTTGCCAGATTCATTCAAATGTTGCCCACATGTTCATCCACAGGAGGGGCTTCTGTTCTGGCGAAGGTTCGAAGGATATCCGGTGAGGTCTGCGTCAGATTGGCAGTGGGGCGCCGGATCGCATAGTGATGTGGCTCACGATCTCGCCAAGCGGGATGTCTTATCCCACAGTTATCCCAGGTTTATCCACATTAATGGATGATGCCTGTGTATTGATGTAAAAACACAAAAGGCAAACCAATTGCGGGAATGGGATCTCTGCATGCCCTGCAAATTTCAAAGTAGTTGCATTCAATTTTACCTTCTCTTGGTTGCCAAGTGGTAAACGACGGGCCCCGGAATGGGGCGTTTAAATTTCAAGTATGAAACTTTAAGCTTGAAGTGTTTGTCGTCTCGCTTATCCTGATCCCAACATAACAATCTCATGCGGAGGGTAGGATCATGAAAGTTGCCTGTTTGGGAGGTGGTCCCGCGGGGCTCTACTTCGCGATTTCAATGAAGCTGCGTCAGCCGGACGCTGATGTCACGGTGTTTGAGCGAAACAAGGCGGACGACACCTTTGGCTGGGGTGTTGTCCTTTCCGATGATGCGCTTGAAAATCTTGCGGAAAATGACCCTGAAAGCGCCGCCGAAATCCGTCGGAACTTTGCCTATTGGGATGACATCGCGGTGGTGCACAACGGCGTGCGTACAGTGTCCGGCGGTCACGGGTTTGCCGGGATCGGGCGTAAGAAGATGCTGCTGATCCTGCAGGAGCGCGCGCGGGAGCTCGGGGTGAACCTGCAGTTTGAAACCGAGGTCGGACCGGCAGCGGACTATCAGGATGACTATGACATCGTGGTCGCCTGTGATGGACTTAATTCCAGCGTCCGCAATGAGTTCGCGGAACATTTTAAACCCAATATCGACGTGCGCCCGTGCAAGTTTATCTGGCTGGGCACCCATCAGAAGTTCGATGATGCCTTCACATTCGTGTTCGAGAACACCAAACACGGCTGGGTCTGGATCCACGCCTATCAATTCGATGCGGATACGGCGACAGTGATCGTGGAGTGTTCGGCAGAGACCTGGGACAACTGGGGCTTTGAGGACATGAGCAAGGAAGAGATCATTCGCACCTGCGAAGAGATCTTTGCCGACCATCTGGGCGGCCACAATCTGATGTCCAACGCCGACCACCTGCGCGGATCGGCTGTCTGGATCAACTTCCCGCGGGTGCTTTGCGAAAAATGGCACCATCAAAACGTCGTGCTGTTGGGCGATGCCTCGGCCACGGCGCATTTCTCGATCGGGTCCGGATCGCGGCTGGCCTTTGACAGCGCCATCGCCCTGGCCGAGCTGCTGACGGTAGAACCGTCTATGGAACGCGCCTTTGAACGCTATCAGGACGAGCGACGCCTTGATGTGCTGCGCTTGCAGTCGGCCGCGCGTAACTCATTGGAATGGTTTGAGGAAGTCGAACGCTATCTGGATATGGATCCGGTTCAGTTCAACTATTCCCTGCTGACCCGCTCGCAGCGGATCTCCCACGAAAATCTGCGCCTGCGCGACCCGGACTGGCTGAAATCGGCGGAAAAGTGGTTCCAGGAACGGGCAGGGGTTCCGGCCGATGCGCCGGTGCGTGCGCCGATGTTTGCCCCCTATAAACTGCGCGACATGACGTTGGAGAACCGCATCGTCGTCTCCCCCATGGCGCAGTACAAGGCGGTGGATGGCTGTCCGACGGATTGGCACCTGATCCACTATGGTGAGCGCGCCAAGGGCGGCGCCGGAATGGTCTATACGGAAATGACCTGCGTCAGCGCCGAAGGGCGGATCACCCCCGGCTGTCCCGGTCTTTACGCGCCAGAACATGAAGCCGCCTGGGCCCGTCTGACCGATTTCGTACATAGCGAAACCCGGGCCAAGATCTGCTGCCAGATCGGCCATTCGGGCCGCAAGGGTTCGACTCAGGTTGGCTGGGAAGTGATGGACGCGCCTTTGAAAGAGGACAACTGGGATCTGGTCTCGGCCTCACCCTTGCCTTGGTCCCCCAATAACGCCACCCCGCGCGAAATCACCCGCGCAGAAATGGAGGCCGTGAAGGCTGAATTCGTCGCTTCGGCCGAGATGGCAGAGCGCGCCGGATTTGACATGATCGAACTTCATGCGGCGCATGGTTATCTGATCTCCTCCTTCATTTCGCCAAAATCCAATATTCGCGAGGATGAGTTCGGCGGCTCGCTGGAAAACCGCCTGCGCTACCCGTTGGAGGTCTTCAAGGCGATGCGTGACGTCTGGCCTGCCCATAAACCGATGTCGGTCCGGATCTCGGCCAACGACTGGATCGGCGACGAAGGTGTGACACCGGAAGAGGCGGTCGAGATCGCCAAGGCATTCTCCGAGGCAGGCGCCGATATTATCGACGTCTCTGCCGGTCAGACCTCGATCGACGCGAAACCGGTCTATGGGCGCATGTTCCAGACGCCGTTTTCGGACCGCATCCGGAATGAGGCAGGCATCGCGACCATGGCTGTCGGCAATATCTACGAGGCCGATCATGCCAATTCGATCCTGATGGCAGGCCGCGCCGATCTGATCTGTGTGGGGCGCCCACATCTGGCGGATCCCTACTGGACGCTGCACGAAGCCACCCGGATCGGGGATCGACAGGCCGCCTGGCCGTTGCCCTACGAGGCGGGCCGGGATCAGGCCTGGCGTCTGGCTGACCGCGACGCAGAGGTGATCCGGGCATGAGTGTTCCGGACAAACACGTCGTCATCTCTGGCGGTGGCTCCGGCGTCGGCGCCGAACTGGCCGCGCAATTTGCGGCTCAGGGCGCCCGGGTGACCATCCTGGGGCGCCGTATGGAGCCTCTGGAAGAGGTCAGCGCGGCGACCAAGGCCCTGCCGCTGACCTGCGATGTAACCGACCGCGCTGCCGTTGAGGCAGCGCTCACCGAGGCGGCGGCCAAGAACGGACCGGTCGCCATTGCCCTAGCCAATGCCGGGGCGGCGCCCTCCAAACCCTTTGACCGGATGAGCGCCGAGGATTTCGGCGCGGCTTTGTCGGTCAATCTGGCGGGGGTTTTCAACCTCTGGCAGGCGGCGCTGCCTGGCATGAAAGAGGCAGGCTGGGGCCGTATGATCGCCATCGCCTCGACCGCGGGGTTGAAGGGATACCCCTATGTTTCAGGCTATTGCGCGGCGAAACACGGGGTCATCGGGTTGACGCGGGCGCTCTCGCTGGAACTGGCACGCACCGGCATCACGGTAAATTCGATTTGTCCGGGTTTCATTGAAACGCCGCTCCTGCAAAGATCGGTTGATAATATCGTCGCCAAGACCGGGATGACCCCGGAGAAGGCGGAAAAATCACTGCGCGCCAGCAATCCGCAGGGTCGTTTCATCCAACCTGCCGAGGTTGCCGAAGCGGCGTTGTGGCTGGCAAGCGAGGGGGCGGGATCGGTGAACGGTTCTGCCCTGCCCATATCAGGAGGCGAGATCTGAACGTGGCGGAAACCTCAAAAGACAGATTGCGGCTGTGGCTGCGGGTGCTGAAGGCGACCCGCGCGGTGGAAAGCGAGATCCGCGAAAACCTGCGCCGCGATTTTTCGACCACCCTGCCGCGTTTCGATGTGATGGCAGCGCTGGTCCAGCACGAAGACGGGCTCAAGATGAGCCAGCTTTCTGGCGTGCTGAAAGTGTCGAACGGCAACGTGACCGGCATCATCGAACGTCTGGTCGAGGATGGCCACGTACAGCGCGAACCGGTGCCCGGTGATCGCCGCGCCAGCCTGGTGCGGATGACCGAGCAGGGCCGCGCCGAATTCGCACGTCAGGCCGAAGCGCATGAGGCCTGGATCGACAAGATGTTTGCGGATGTGCCCCCCGAGGCGGCGCAGACCATGGCCGAGGCGCTGGATGCTGTCGCCCGCCGTTTGGAAAACAAGGATGAAAGCCGATGATCAATACGGATACCAAACATTTTCTCTGCCACGTCGAAGATGGCATTGCGACCGTGTCGCTGGACCGGCCCGAGCGTAAGAACCCGCTGACCTTTGAAAGCTACGCAGAGATGCGCGACTGGTTCCGCGAGTTGCACTATGACGATGACATCAAGGCGGTGATCTTTGCCTCCAATGGCGGCAACTTCAGCTCGGGCGGCGATGTACATGATATCATTGGCCCCCTCACCAAGATGAGCATGAAGGAACTGCTGGCCTTTACGCGGATGACTGGCGATCTGGTCAAGGCGATGGTGAATTGCGGCAAGCCGGTGATTGCGGCGATTGATGGTATCTGCGTGGGCGCCGGGGCGATCATCGCGATGGCGTCGGATCTGCGTATTGCCACGCCGGAGGCCAAGACGGCGTTTCTGTTCACCCGCGTCGGGCTGGCGGGCTGTGATATGGGGGCCTGCGCCATCCTGCCCCGGATTATCGGTCAGGGCCGCGCGGCTGAACTGCTATATACTGGCCGTTCGATGAGCGCCGAGGAAGGCGCCGCCTGGGGTTTCCATAACAAGCTGGTCCCGGCCGAAGAACTGACCGCAGAGGCGCGCCAATGGGCGACGCGGATCGCGGCAGGGCCGAATTTCGGCCACATGATGACCAAGACCATGCTGGCGCAGGAATGGTCGATGTCCATCGAACAGGCGATCGAGGCCGAGGCCCAGGCGCAGGCTATCTGCATGCAGACAGCAGACTTTGAACGCGCCTACCATGCTTTTGTAAACAAGGAAAAACCGGTCTTCGAAGGAGACTGAGTTCTATCGCCCGCCCGGTCTATGCCGCGGCGGGCTTCGCATTGACGGAGAAGAGCTGCACAAGACAGCCAAAGGGGAGTTTCATTATGGCGGACCGGACATTTCTGAACTGGCCATTCTTCGAGGACCGGCACAGAACGCTGGCAGCGGATCTGGATGCCTGGGCGGCCGAGACCGTCAGCGGTATCGACCATTCGGACACCGATGCCGCCTGCCGGGCGCTTGTGACCGCGCTTGGAGAGGGCGGCTGGGCGCAGCATTCCGGCGCGCCAGCCGGTGAAACCCTGGATGTGCGTAGCCTGTGCCTGATCCGGGAAACTCTGGCCCGTCACGATGGGCTCGCCGACTTTGCCTTTGCCATGCAAGGTCTTGGAACCGGGGCGATTTCCCTGTTCGGCAACGAAGCGCAACAGGCAGAATGGCTGCCGCTGACCCGCTCCGGGCAGGCGATTTCGGCATTTGCACTCACGGAACCGCAATCTGGTTCGGATGTGGCAAATTCCACAATGACAGCGACGCTGGATGGCGATGAATATGTGCTGAATGGAGAAAAGACCTGGATCTCAAACGGCGGGATTGCAGACGTTTACACCCTGTTTGCCCGCACCGGAGAGGGACCGGGCGCCAAGGGGTTGTCTGCCTTCATCGTGCCTGCCGGGCTGCCGGGGTTCGAGGTGGTCGAGCGCCAGCAGGTGATTGCGCCGCACCCGCTCGCCACCCTGCGGTTCACCGATTGCCGGATCCCGGCAAACGCAATGATCGGTGGGCCGGGGCAGGGGTTCCGGATCGCCATGTCGGTTCTGGACGTCTTCCGCTCCACCGTTGCGGCCGCGGCCCTTGGCTTTGCCCGCCGGGCACTGGACGAGGCACTGAGCCGCGTCACCAGCCGCCAGGTCCAAGGCGCGCCTCTGTTCGATCTGCAGATGGTGCAGGGGCATATCGCCGATATGGCGCTGGATGTGGATGCGGCGGCTCTGCTGGTCTACCGCGCCGCCTGGACCAAGGATTCCGGTGCAGCCCGCGTGACCCGCGAAGCGGCGATGGCGAAGCTCTTTTCCACCGATCAGGCGCAACAGGTCATCGACAAGGCGGTGCAGTTGCACGGCGGGGACGGTGTGCGCCATGGTCAGAAGGTCGAGGAACTTTACCGCGATATCCGCGCCTTGCGCATCTATGAGGGCGCATCGGACGTCCAGCGGGTGGTGATCGCGCGCCAGACACTTGGCGCCTTTGAAGGAGGCAAATGAGATGCTGGGACCGACCGCACATAGCGACACCTTCACCCGCGATAACCTGCCACCTGCGGACCAATGGCCGGACTTCCTGCTAGAGGGCTTTGACTACCCGGAACGGCTGAACGCCGCGGTCGAGCTGACCGATGCCATGGTGGAAAAGGGCTTTGGCGATCACACCGCCCTGATCGGTAACGGACGGCGCCGCACCTACAAGGAGCTGTCGGACTGGACCAACCGGCTGGCCAATGTGCTGACCGAGGATCTCGGCGTCAAACCCGGCAATCGGGTGCTTATCCGCTCGGCCAACAACCCGGCCATGGTGGCCTGCTGGCTGGCCGCGACCAAGGCGGGCGCGGTGGTGGTCAACACCATGCCGATGCTGCGCGCCGGAGAGCTGGCCGCCATCGTCGACAAGGCCGAGATCAGCCACGCGCTTTGCGATACGCGGCTGATGGACGAGCTGGTCTCCTGCGCCAAGACCTCGGACTTCCTGACCTCGGTGGTCGGCTTTGACGGCACCTCCAACCACGATGCGGAACTCGACCGTCTGGCGCTGGAAAAACCGGTGACCTTTGATGCGGTTGAAACCGGGCGCGATGATGTAGCGCTGCTGGGCTTTACCTCGGGCACCACGGGATCCCCCAAGGCGACGATGCATTTCCACCGCGATCTTCTGATCATCGCGGACGGTTATGCGCGCGAAGTGCTTGATGTGCAGCCGGAGGATATCTTTGTCGGCTCGCCGCCGCTGGCCTTTACCTTTGGCCTTGGCGGATTGGCAATTTTCCCGCTGCGCTTTGGCGCTGCCGCGACGCTGCTGGAAAATGCATCACCGCCAAACCTAATTGAAATCATTGAGAAATACAAGGCGACCGTCTGCTTTACCGCGCCCACTGCTTATCGGGTGATGCTGCAGGCGATGGAGGACGGCGCCGACCTGTCGTCGCTGCGGGCGGCTGTTTCGGCCGGGGAAACCCTGCCGGCGCCGGTCTATGATGACTGGATGGCGAAGACCGGAAAACCGATGCTGGACGGCATCGGTGCCACCGAAATGCTGCATATCTTCATCACCAACCGGTTCACCGACCACAAGCCGGCCTGCACCGGCAAACCCGTCTCAGGCTATCAGGTGCGGGTGCTGGACGCCGATGGGAATGAGGCGCCGCGCGGAGAGATTGGCCGCCTTGCGGTCAAGGGGCCAACCGGCTGCCGTTACATGGCGGACGAGCGCCAGAAAACCTATGTCCAGTGCGGCTGGAACGTCACTGGCGACAGCTTTGTCATGGATGAAGAGGGTTACCTGCATTTCGCCGCCCGAAATGACGATATGATCATCTCCTCCGGCTACAATATTGCCGGCCCCGAGGTGGAAGCCGCGCTTCTGGCGCATGAAGCCGTTTCTGAATGCGCTGTCGTCGGCGCCCCGGACGAGGCGCGCGGCCAGATCGTCGAGGCGCATGTGGTGCTGACCGCCGGACATATGCCCTCGGATGCGCTGGTCAAGCTGTTGCAGGACCACGTGAAGGCGAGCATTGCGCCCTACAAGTACCCGCGTTCAGTAGTCTTCACCAAAGCGCTGCCCAAGACGGAAACCGGAAAAATCCAGAGGTTCCGCCTGAAAGGCTGAACCTTCGCTGGCGCTTGTCCCGAAGATGGGACAAGTGCTGTCCATGAATGGCGCGGAATGCAGGTTTGGCCTTGTGCTTGGAAATGAATCACGCTACTTCCAGCGCCACACCACAAAGACCTTGGCGACGGGGCAGAGGGCGAGTTGGCGGAGTGGTGACGCAGCGGATTGCAAATCCGTGTACACCGGTTCGATTCCGGTACTCGCCTCCAAATACCAACAGCGACATATCTCCTGAAAACAAGCAGATGCCGACTAGCTGGCATGCGTTTGTCATGGCTTGCCGATCGATTGGCTGGTCTTACCCGCTGTCGGCGGCGGCAATGGCCTTTGCGATCAGGGCAGGGGTGCCGGGCAGGGCGCCGACAACCGGCAGGACCTGTCCCGCGAACGCGGCGCTGTTGAGAGCCTCTGGAATGTCCTCGCGTACGTGATCACCGGCCTGAGCGAAAAACGGCAGGCACAGGGTCCGGCGGGGCAGGGTGCGTGCGATGGTGTCGATGCCGGGGGCTTGCTCCACAAAGGCGGGGCTGATCTGCGCGCTGGGTAGAAGCGCGCGCAGCTGGGTGGCGAATGCCTCTGCGGCTTCGGCTGCCTTTGGGCCGCGGGCTGAGCCATGCGCAGCGAGCAGCACGGAGAGGGGGGTGTCGGCCCATCCGGCCTCTCTTTGCGCGTCTTGCAGGGCAGCTGCGGTCAGCTCTGGCAGGGAGGAATCCAGCCCAAAGGGGCAGGCCATTGTGTAGACGCGTCCCGACAGCCGCTCGGGCAGGACCTTGGCGGTGAACCAGCCCCGTGCCATGAAAAAGGGATAGATGATCGCGCCATCTGCCATCACCGCATCGAGCCTGCCGGGATTGGCCAGGGTGGCGGAGCGAATATCCCAACTTGGCAGATGCACCGCCACCTCTGCCGCCAAGGCGGCAAGGGCGCGTTCCGGCGGCTCTGGCGCCGAAGGTTGCCCGTGGGATGTCAGAATGGCGGTCTTCGTGGTCATGGAGGCGGTTTCCAATGCAGCGATTGTGGCGGTAAAACGATGGCGTAGGGTGACAATTAGGGCCGCTCAGGCGCCTGTCTATCCTGATTGTTACAAAGGCCGAAAGATCAGAGCCGCAGCCGGTTGCACATTGATGGGACATGACCGCTGGAGCGGGCGTGTGCTGCCCTCAGGTTCGGGCAGGAATTCCACGCAAGCCCCTTTGTTATAGAAGTTTTCGCGCCAGGAGGGGCGCGCATCCCTTATCCTGGGTTTTGTGGCCAAGAAGGTGGTTGACCTCACCTGCGGCTTCAAATAAATCACGGATTACTCTGAGCGGGTATGGTGAAATGGTATCATAAGAGCCTTCCAAGCTTAAGGTGCGGGTTCGATTCCCGCTACCCGCTCCAGAAATTCACCAATGCGCTGATTTGATGTTTAACCGGGACGGTCTTCCGTTGTTTGGTTGCAGCTTCAGGGCCTGTTTGCGGCCTTTGTTTCGGTGTGCGTCCAGATGCCCTTGGGCGGAACGCTTGACCTGCGGGGCCTTGAGGGCCATGAACCACACTGGACCGCAAGGCTCATGGCTTTGCCAGGAAATTGTCATAAGGATCAGCAATGGCGCGCAAGACGGCAGCCCCGAACGCGAAAGAAGAGCGGCAAAGTTCGCGCAAAATCGGAGTGCTGGCGGCGCTGTGGCCCTTTATGCGCCCCTACAAGGCGCTGATGTTCGTTGCCACCTGCGCACTGGTCCTGACCGCTGGCGTGTCGCTAAGCCTGCCGCTGGCCGTGCGCCGGGTGGTGGACAACTTCCGTATTTCCGACAATGCGCTGCTGAACCAGTATTTCATAGCCGCCTTGGCGATGGCGGCCCTTTTGGCCGTGGGCACCGGCCTGCGCTATGCGCTGGTGACGCGGCTGGGTGAACGAGTCGTAGCTGATATCCGCAAGGCGGTGTTCGACCGGGTCATCGGGATGAGCCCCGTTTTCTACGAGCGGATCATGACCGGCGAGGTGCTGAGCCGGATCACCACCGACACCACGCTGATCCAGTCGGTTCTCGGCTCTTCTGTCTCCATTGCCCTGCGCAATATGCTGTTGTTTGGCGGCGGGCTGTTCCTGATGTTGCTGACCTCGGCCAAGCTGACTGGTCTGGTGCTGCTGATCGTCCCCGCCGTTATTGTGCCGATTCTGGTGCTGGGACGGCGCTTGCGAGCTATCAGCCGCGAAAACCAAGACTGGATCGCGGCCTCCTCTGGCAATGCCGGAGAGGCGCTGGGTGCGGTGCAGACCGTGCAGGCCTTTACTCATGAGGACGCAAGCCGCCTGCAATTCGCGCAGATGACCGAAACCTCCTATGACGTTTCGCGCAAGCGGATCCGCACGCGGGCGTTTCTGACGGTCATCGTGATCTTCCTGGTGTTTTCCGGCATCGTCGGGGTGCTGTGGATGGGCGCCATCGACGTGCGCGCCGGTGTGATGACCGAAGGAACCCTGATCCAATTCGTCATCTACTCGGTTCTGGTGGCGGGCTCCGTCGCCGCCCTGTCGGAAATCTGGAGCGAATTGCAACGGGCGGCCGGTGCCACCGAACGGCTGGTCGAGCTGCTGAATGCCGAGGATGCCGTCAACGATCCCAGCGCGCCCAAGGCGCTGGTTGAGCCGGTGCGCGGCGAAATCAGTTTTGAAAACGTGATGTTCCGCTATCCCGCGCGCCCCGATGTGCTGGCGCTGGACGATGTTTCTCTCTCCATCGAACCGGGTGAAACGGTGGCCTTTGTCGGCCCGTCGGGCGCAGGCAAGACGACGATCATTCAGCTGATCCAGCGGTTTTATGACCCGAACGCCGGTGCGGTGCGCCTGGATGGTGTTGCGCTCAGCGATCTGCGCCGGGATGCCTTCCGCAAACATATCGCCATGGTGCCACAGGATCCGATTATTTTTGCCGCATCCGCGCGGGAAAACATCCGCTTTGGTCGCCCTGACGCCACTGATGCAGAGGTCGAAGCCGCCGCCCGCGCCGCTGCTGCGCATGATTTCATCTCGGCCCTCCCCGAAGGCTATAACAGCTATGTGGGGGAGCGCGGTGTGATGCTGTCTGGTGGTCAGAAACAGCGGATCGCCATCGCCCGGGCCATCCTGCGCGATGCGCCTGTTCTGCTGCTGGACGAGGCAACCTCGGCGCTGGATGCCGAAAGCGAGCGTCTGGTGCAGGCTGCCGTGGATGAGCTGAGCCAAGGCCGCACCACGCTGATCGTAGCGCACCGGCTTGCGACGGTGAAAAAGGCTGATCGTATCGTGGTGATGGAGGAGGGCCGCATCGTAGCCACCGGCACCCATGATGCACTGGTTGCCGAAGGCGGGCTTTACGCGCGTCTGGCGCGCCTCCAGTTCACTGACGGGCTTGCCGCCGAGTAACCTTCCTGCACGGACACATTCCGCCCCACGGGCCGGTTTCCCCTTCGTAAGCTAATGATTTGTCGCAGCGTTAAATGCGCCCCTGCCTTGACGTGACCCTTGCGCTGCGCTTGCACAGCGCGGGTTTTACAACCATCTTGATCGTAGGAGATAATCCCCCGGGACAGGGGGCAGGGGAGGAAAGCAATGGCGTTTGCCACAGTGGAAGATTGCAAGGCAGTTGAAAACGAGATGCCGTGGGAGGCGCGGAACCTGCCGACCACTCTGTACGGGTTGCTGGACCGCACGGCAGGCAAGTTCCCGACCAATAATGCAATCAGCTATCAATTGTTTTCCGGCCCGAACGACAAGGCGGAAACCCTGAACTGGAGCCAGCTCAAGGATCAGGTCACCCAGGCGGCCAATCTGTTCCGCGAGCTGGGCGTCGGAGAGAAGGACGTTGTCGCTTATATCCTGCCGAACTGCACCGAAACGCTGGTGACCATGTTGGCGGGTGCCGTTGCGGGGATCGTGAACCCGATCAACCCCCTCTTGGAGCCGGAGCAGATTGCTTCGATCCTGCGGGAAACCAACGCCAAGGTCGTGGTGACGCTCAAACCCTTCCCGAAGACCGACGTGGCCCAGAAGGTGGCCGAGGCGGTGCGCCATGCGCCGCATGTGAACACCATCCTTGAGGTGGACCTGAACCGCTATCTGACGCCGCCGAAATCCTGGATCGTGCCCCTGGTACGGCCCAAGCTGGAGAATAAGGCGCAGCTGGCTCACGCCGATTACAAGAGCTTCACCAAGGAAGTGCGGCGCCAGCCCACCACGCTGCAGTTTGCCGACAGCACCGAGGACCGCGTCGCCTGCTATTTCCACACTGGTGGTACAACCGGCATGCCCAAGGTGGCGCAGCACACCTATTCGGGGATGATCTACAACGGCTGGATCGGGCATAGCCTGCTCTTTACCGAAGAGGACAACATCATGTGTCCGCTGCCCCTGTTCCACGTCTTTGCCTGCCATGTGATCGTGATGGCAGCAGTGGCCTCGGGCGCGCATGTGGTTTTCCCGACGCCGCAGGGCTATCGCGGCGATGGGGTGTTCGACAATTTCTGGAAGCTGATCGAACGCTGGAAAATTTCCTTTATCATCACCGTGCCGACCGCGATCTCGGCCAAAATGCAGCGCCCGGTTGATGCGGATGTGTCGACGGTGAAAACGGCCTTTTCCGGCTCGGCGCCGCTGCCGGTCGAACTGTTCCGCCGGTTTGAGAAGGCCACCGGCGTCAATATTGTCGAAGGCTACGGTCTGACCGAGGCCACATGCCTGGTGTCCTGTAACCCGGTGGATGGAGAAAAGAAGATCGGCTCGATCGGGATTCCGTTCCCTTATACCGATGTGAAGATCATCAAATCCACTGCCGACGGTCTGGTGGAATGCGGCACCGACGAGGTCGGGGAGATCTGCGTGTCCAACCCCGGTGTCTATGCGGGCAATACCTATACCGAGGCGGAAAAGAACGCTGATCTCTATTTCCACGATAAATACCTGCGCACCGGCGATCTGGGGCGTGTCGATGCCGATGGTTATGTCTGGATCACCGGGCGGGCCAAGGACCTGATCATCCGAGGCGGTCACAATATCGATCCCGCCGAGATCGAAGAGGCGCTGCTCGGGCATGAGGCTGTCGCCTTTGCCGGGGCGATCGGACAGCCCGATATTCACGCTGGTGAGGTGCCTTGCGCCTTTGTGGAACTGGTCGATGGTGCCACCGCCACGGCAGAAGAACTGATGGATTACTGCAAGGTGCATATCCACGAACGCGCAGCGATCCCGAAACATCTGACGGTGCTGGACGAGCTGCCGAAGACGGCCGTTGGAAAGGTTTTCAAACCGGACCTGCGCAAGAATGCCATCACCCGGATCTACAACGAAGCGCTGCTGAAGGCGGGGCTGCCGACCCGCGTTGAAGCAGTGATCGACGACAAGAAGCGCGGCCTTGTCGCGCAGGTCGAGGCCAACGGCGCCAGCGATGGCGAAATCGGTCAGGTTCTGGGGGGCTTTACCCGCCCGTGGGAGCATCTGCCGCAAGATCAGGGCTGACACCGGTCCGATATCAGAATTCTGCACAAAGCGCCTGAAAGGGCGCTTTGTGTCGTTTTGGGCATTCCCTTCCTGCCATGGCGTGGCCTAGGGTTTGCCTCAGCAGGCAAAAGGGAGGCTTCCAGATCATGGACTACGAACAACTGATCGACGCGGAAACCTGGGCGTTCATTCGCCGCACCAACGACTGTTATCCGGCGGATACGGCAGAGCGTTCGGTTGCGGAGCAACGCGAGATCTACAACGCCATGGCCCGCAGTTTTCTGGCGCCCCGCCCTGATGTGGTCGAGACCGAGGACCGGCAGGTCCATGGGGTGCCGGTGCGGATCTATACTGCCGGGGACCCGACGCGCACGGTGATGTATTGCCATGGTGGCGGCTTTGTCGTTGGCGGGCTGGAAAGCCACGATGACGTCTGCGCCGAGATCTGCGCCCAGACTGGATATCGCGTGGTTGCAGTCGACTATCGTCTGGCGCCCGAGCATATGCACCCGGCGATGTTCGATGACGCCTGGGCGGCCTTTGAATGGATCCTGTCAGAATATGAGGGCGGTATTGTCCTCTCTGGCGACAGCGCTGGCGCCAACCTCTGTGCGGCGGTCGCCCATTATGCCCGGGGGCGGACGGATCGCATTCTGGGGCAGGTGATGATCTATGGGGCCTTTGGCGGCGATGTGAATGCGGGATCCTACCTCGAGCATGCCAAGGCACCGATGCTGACTAGGGATGAAATCCTGTTTTATCAGGGGGTACGCTGCAAGGATGGCAAGGTGCCCCAAGGCGATCCCACCTATGCGCCGCTGCAGGACGGCGACTTTTCCGGACTGCCCGCGACCATTCTGATCAGCGCCGATTGCGACCCTGTGCGCGATGACAGCCGCGATTACCGGGACCGCATCCTCGCGGCCGGGGGCAAGGCCCATTGGATCAACGAAGAAGGGCTGGTGCACGGTTATCTGCGCGCGCGCCATTCAGTTGGCCGCGCCCGCGACAGTTTCGAACGTATCTCGCTCGCCATTGAGGCGCTGGGCCAGGAAATCTGGCCTTACGATTAGGGCTGGGGGCGGGTGATCAGCCCGCGAAATCCCGGCAGGGGACCTCTCCGGCCTTTTCATAGTTCAGCCAGCCGCCGCTTTTGACGCGCCAGTCACCATGTCCCGCAGATGTGGTCACGTAGGTCCAGCCCGCATCGGGCCAGTGGCTATAGGATACGGTATCATCGGGAAGGATCTGCCCGATCACGGGGCTGGCTTCGCTATGCCCGGCATGCAGCGCGGTCGCGGGGCCCATCCAGCCGAGGCACGCGCCCTGTATCTCGTCCGGGATCGGCAGATCCGACAGCTGCCTGCGGATATGCAAATCATCCAGATCCAGATGGTGCTGTTTGGTATTCACCCGGCAGGACAGGTCGCGCTCCATTCCCTGGATCTGCGCGACCCGTTGCTGATCCTGCGGCGTCAGGCTGACCGATTTGCCGATGCAGGGCCCCGTGCCGAACACCGCCTGACCCAGAGCGGAACCAAAGCAATACCCGGCCCGGTCCATGATGGCGTTCCGCGTGTACCACAGATCATGGAAGAAATCGCCCGCGGCTGCCGGAGCGGCGAATAGGGCAAGGCAGGCAACTGCGGGTTTCAGCATGGGGGCTCCCTTTGCGTCAGCTCAGAAAAGGTTTGGCCTTCATCGTATCGGCGATGGGCGCACCCAACCGGTTCAGGATCGTCGGCGCCAGTTGCAGCTGGTCGATGACAGTGTCCGCATGGGGCCCTTCTGCATCGCCGAAGTAATAGAGCGCAGTTTCCTGTTGCAGCGGGCTGCGTCCACCGTGGTGGCCGCGTTCGTCCTGCCCATGGTCGGCTGTGACGATCACTTCGTAACCCATCTTGCGCCAGCGCGGAATGAAGGGCGCCAGCATCTCGTCCATGACCGCGCAGGCATGGTCCATCTCCTGGCAGTCGTGGAAGAACCGGTGCCCCATGCTGTCCAGCGTGCAGGTGTGCAGCATGCCATAGTTCAGATCGAACCGGTGGGCGAGGTTGGTGAGCGTGCCGAAGAGATCCACATCCGAGGGCGTCATCTGATTGATGAGACCGTAACCGGTCATGCTGTGAAAACGACCGTGGTTGATGGTCTCGCTTTCGGGTTCATCGTATTCAATGTCGCGCACGAAATCGAAAGGGTGCCGGTTGAAGAACTCGGACCAGAAGCTATGCGCCACGGCTCCGGTCGTGCCACCTCCGCTGCGGACCTGGCTGAAGACGTCCTTGTGCGACAGGCGGAAAACGTTGCCGTTGCCGGTGCAGCCATGTTCCGCCGGGGCCACGCCGGTGTGGATCGAGGCATAGCAGCTGGCGGAAATCGACGGCAGCACGGCGCGGTGTTTCCAGACGCGGGCATCGCCGCTATCGACCCAGCCTTCTAGATTTCCGAACAGGCGGCGAAAATTGCGCCACGGCACACCGTCCAGAATGATGAGGAGGAGTTTGTTGTCCATGATTGGCAATCCTTGTCTTGGCATTTGCCCGGCGGGTGAGACCGCCCTTATCGGCACAGGCCCACGCAGCTGCGCGGGCCTGTGGTGTTTTGTGACCGAGGCGCCGGATCAGTTCCCGGCGCTTTCCATCTTGCGGTTCGCGATGACTTCTTCGAGCCAGCCCAGCCGCATTTCCGGCACCGAGCCGAGCAGCAGATCGGTGTAATCGTCGAACGGCGGAGACAGCACCTCGGTCTTGCTGCCATAGCGCTGCACGCGGCCCTGATACATCACGGCGATATTGTCCGAGATCGCCCGCACCGTCGCCAGATCGTGGGTGATGAACAGATAGGCGACGTTCTCGATCTTCTGCAGGTTCAGCAGCAGCTTCAAAATGCCGTCCGCCACCAGCGGGTCGAGCGCCGATGTCACCTCGTCACAGATGATCATCTTGGGTTTGGCCGCCAGCGCCCGCGCGATGCAGACACGCTGCTTCTGGCCGCCCGACAGCTCGGCCGGGTAGCGGTCGATGAAGCTTTCGCCCAGTTCGATCTCATCCAGAAGTTCGATGATCCGCTTGCGCTTTTCGGTGCCTTTCATGTCGAAGTAGAACTCCAGCGGGCGCCCGATGATAGTACCCACGGTCTGGCGTGGGTTCATCGCCACATCCGCCATCTGGTAGATCATCTGCAATTCGCGCAGATCATCCTTTGTCCGGCTTGCCAGATCGGGCGAGAGCACGCGGCCTGCGAACTCGATTTCCCCTTCGCGCGGCGGCAGAAGGCCGGTGATCACGCGGGCGAGGGTGGATTTGCCGGAACCGGATTCACCCACCACCGCCAGCGTCTGACCAGGGTAGAGATCGGCGTTGACGTGATGCAGCACGTCGAACTTGGTGCCCTTGTAGCGCGCGGTAATGTTGCGGATGCTGAGGACCGGATCGCCTGACGGGGCCTTCTCCTCATGCTCGATCGAGCGGACCGAGACAAGCGCCTTGGTGTAGTCTTCCTGCGGTGCGTTGATGATCTGATCCACATCACCGTATTCGACCATGTCGCCATGGCGCAGTACCATGATGTCATCGCTGACCTGTGCCACCACCGCCAGATCGTGGGTGATATAGAGCGCCGCCACACCGGTATCGCGGATCGCTTCCTTGATCGCCTTCAGCACGTCGATCTGGGTTGTCACATCCAGTGCGGTTGTCGGTTCGTCAAAGACCACCAGATCGGGTTCGGGGCAGAGCGCCAGCGCCGTCATGCAACGCTGCAGCTGACCACCCGACACCTGGTGCGGGTAGCGTTCGCCGATATTGTCCGGATCCGGCAGGCCCAGCTTGGCAAACAGGGTGCGGGCACGGGCCTCGGCGTCTTTCCTGGAGAACTTGCCTTGCTCCACCGCGGCCTCGGTCACCTGCTCCATGATCTTCTTGGCCGGGTTGAACGAAGCAGCTGCGGATTGCGACACATAGGTCACTTCACCGCCGCGCAGGCGGCGCACATCGCGCAGCGAGGATTTCAGGATATCACGCCCGTTGATCCAGACCTCTCCACCGGTAATCTTCACACCGCCGCGGCCATAGGCCATGGCGGCGAGACCGATGGTGGATTTGCCGGCACCGGATTCCCCGATGAGACCGAGCACCTTGCCCTTTTCCAGATCAAAGCTGACGCCATGCACGATTTCGATGTCATGCGGCCGTTCACCCGGCGGATAGACCGTTGCCCCGATTTTCAGGTCACGGACTTTAATCAGTGGATCGTTCATCCGCGGCCTCCTTTCAGCGAGGTGGTTCGGTTCAGCACCCAGTCGGCAACCAGATTGACCGAGATCGCCAGGGTAGCGATGGCAAAGGCAGGGATCAGTGCGGCAGAAATGCCGTAGACGATACCATCCTTGTTCTCTTTCACGATGCCGCCCCAGTCCGCTTCGGGGGGCTGCACGCCCAGACCCAGGAACGACAGGGTGGAGACGAACAGGACCATGAAGATGAAGCGCAGGCCCATCTCAGCCACCAGCGGTGACAGTGCGTTGGGCAGGATTTCGCGGAAGATGATCCAGACGGTGCCTTCGCCGCGCAAACGGGCGGCTTCGACATAGTCCATGACCTCGATATCCACCGCAACGGCGCGGGCCAGACGGTAGACACGGGTGGAATCCAGAAGACCCATCACGATGATCAGCATCGGAACAGTGACCGGTGTCACCGACAGAACCACGAGGGCAAAGATCAGCGTCGGGATCGACATCACCAGATCGACAAAGCGCGACAGTGCCTGATCAACCCAGCCACCGGTGACGGCGGCAAAGAAGCCAAGAACCGAACCAAGTGTGAAGGAAACCACCGTGGCCATGGTTGCGATGAAGATGGTGGTGCGCCCGCCATAGATCATGCGGGTCAGCAGATCGCGGCCGATGTTGTCGGTGCCGAGCAAGAATTCGGACGAGGACGGCTCCCAGACGTCACCGACGACCTCGGCCATGCCATAGGGGGCAATCAGCGGCGCCAGGATGGCCATCAGGAAGTAGAGCGCTGTAAAGAACAGCCCGATGAGGGCGGAAATGGGGATATTTTTCATTTCGGATGCCTCAGACGCGGGTTCGACAGGATGGCAACGATATCTGCAACCATGTTGAGACCGATGTAGACGGCGGCAAAGATCAGACCGCAGGCCTGCACCACAGGAACGTCCCGTTTCGACACGTGATCGACCAGATACTGGCCCATGCCGGGATAGACGAAGACGACTTCGATCACGACGACACCAACCACCAGATAGGCAAGGTTCAGCATCACAACGTTGACGATTGGCGCGATGGCGTTCGGGAAGGCGTGGCGGAAGATCACCTGGAAGCCGTTGAGGCCCTTCAGCTCGGCGGTTTCGATATAGGCCGATTGCATCACATTGAGGATCGCAGCCCGGGTCATGCGCATCATATGCGCCAGAACGACGAGGGTAAGAACCGCAACGGGCAGGGCGATGGAGCTCAGCTTTTCACCCAGCGACATGTTGTCGTTGATCATCGCAACCGACGGGAACCAGCGCAGTTTGACCGCGATCAGGTACATCAGCACATAGCCGATCAGGAATTCCGGGATCGAGATCGAGGCCAGCGTGACAGCCGAGATCAGCTTGTCGGGCCAACGGTCCTTGAACCGCACGGCCAGCAGGCCAAGGAAGATTGCCAGAGGTACCGCGATGACGGCAGCCCAGAAAGCGAGGAAAAGCGTATTCGACAGGCGCTTGCCGATGCTTTCTGCAATGTCGCTGCCGCTTGTAAGGGCGGTTCCCAGATCGCCGGTCATGATACCGCCGAGCCAGTCAAAATATCTCTGCAGCGCGGGCTCGTTCAGGCCAAGCTCGGCACGCAGGTTGGCCAGCGCCTCGGGCGTGGCGGACTGTCCCAGGATCGATTGCGCAACGTCACCGGGCAGGATCATTGTCCCGGCAAAAATCAGGGCAGAAACCAGAAACAGCAGGAGAAGACCCAGCGCAATGCGCTGGGCCAAAAGTTTTAACAGGAGGGGCATGTTATGCCTTCACCCACATTTTGTGCGGTGCGTAGCTGTTCATCAGGGCAAAGCCTTTTGCACCGTCGACCCAACCTGCCAGCTTATCCGAGGTCGCATCGACGAAGTCGTTGAACATCGGGCAAATCAGGCCGCCTTCGTCGCGCTGGATGGCGCCCATGTCGGCATACATCTGGGTCCGCTTGGCAGTGTCCAGCTCGGCGCGAGCCGCCAGAAGCAGCTGGTCGAACTTTTCGTTGTTGAACCGGGTGTCGTTCCAGTCCGCCGTCGACAGATAAGCGGTGGTGTACATCTGGTCCTGGGTCGGACGACCGCCCCAGTAGCTGGTGCAGAAGGGCTGCTTGTTCCAGACCTCGGACCAGTAGCCATCGTTCGGCTCACGCTTGACGTTGACGTTGATGCCTGCGGTTGCACAGGACTGCTGGAACAGGGCCGCCGCATCCGGTGCGCCCGGGAAGGAGTTATCCGAAGTGCGCAGCAGGATCTCACCGTCGTAACCCGATTTCTTCAGGTGGTGCATCGCCTTGTCCGGATCGAACTCGCGCTGCTCGAACTCGGTATAAAGCGGATAGGACGAGTTGATCGGGGAGTCGTTGCCGACCGTGCCGTAGCCATTGAGGATCTTGTCGACCATTTCCTGACGGTTGATGCCGTATTTCAGCGCCATCCGCACGTCGTTGTTGTCAAAGGGCGCCGTGTTGCAGTGCATGATGAACACGTAGTGGCCGGGGCCGCTGGTGGAATGCACGTTGATGTTCGGCGCGCGGTCAACCAGTTTCGCGGTGCGCGGGGGTACCCGGTCGATCATGTCGACCTGACCCGATTGCAGCGCGGCAACGCGGGCGGTGTTGTCGTTGATCACCACGTATTCGATGGTTTCGGCATTGCCCAGATCACCCCAGTAGTTGGGGTTCTTCTCGGCAACGAAACGCACGCCCATATCGACTTCTTTCAGGATATAGGGGCCGGTGCCGATCGCGGCTGCCGGATCGTCCTTGCCGCCGCCGGGCTGGATGGCCAGGTGGTAGTCGGTCATCAGGTAGGGAAGGTCGGCGTTGGGGCTGTCCAGCTCGATGATGACGCTGTCACCTTCGGTCGAGATGTTGGTGATGCTGCGCATGATGCCCAGTGCGCCGGATTTGGTGTCTTCGCCCGAGTGGCGGTCGAGGGTCTGCGCCACGTCTTCGGCGGTCACGGGCTTGCCGTTGGAGAAGGTGATGCCCTGGCGGATCTTGAAGGTCCAGACACGTGCGTCTGCGGAGGCGGAGTAGCTTTCCGCGACCTTGCCCTGGATGCCGCCGTCGTCGGCCAGCTCGACCAGGGATTCACCCCAAAGACGGATCAGCGACAGGGCAACCTGATTGGTGGCCAGCGCCGGGTCCAGGCTGTCGGTGGTGCTGCCGCCCTGCAGGCCGACGCGGATGGTGCCGCCTTTTTGGGGGCCTGCGGCCATGACTTCGGTGGACAGCAGCGAGTTGGCTGCAGCAGCGGTGAGACCCAGCGCAGCGGCGCGGCCCATGAATTCGCGGCGGCTCATCATGCCCGTGGCAGCCTGACGCGCGAGGAAATACAGTTGATCTTTCATTGAAGTCTCCCAGTTGAATTTGCCGCTTCAAACAGCTTTTTCTTGATTGGCTATTCAAGATTTGCGCATTTGCGGCGGCCTAGCAAGCATTAATACCTGTTCCGCAGCGGCGTCCGGGGCCAAAGCGGCGGGACACATGCCAGCGACAGGTCGCGTTTTGCCAGTGGTATGCCGCATTTTTGTGAATGAAAACCGGGGGAAGGCAAAAATTCACTAAAAACGACATGCGTATGCCGGTTTTGCGCATTCGTAGTGCGATGCCGGGATTGCGTGCAGATATGGCCAAATCGCGGCGGCAGAAGAGAGAATCGCCCCCGACAACACGTGGGCAAAGGACCGGTCTGGTCGGAAAAATTCTTACCCGGCGGTGTCCATCCAAATCGTAACGGGGCCGTCATTCAGCAGGCGCACCTTCATGTCGGCGCCGAACCGCCCGGTGGCCACCGGCAGGCCAAGACCGGTCAGCGCCTCGCAGAAATAGGCATAAAGCCGCGCGCCGGTTTCAGGATCGGCGGCATCGGAAAACCCGGGCCGGTTGCCGCGTCTTGTATCTGCCGCCAGGGTGAATTGGCTCACCGCCAGAACCGCGCCGCCGATGTCGCGGACCGAGCGGTTCATCTTGCCCGCGTCGTCCTGAAAGATGCGCAGCTTGGAAATCTTCGCCGCCAGATGATCGGCTTCGGCTTCGGTGTCGCCCTCCATCGCGCAGACCAAAACCAACAGCCCGGCCCCGATCTCGCCGGTCACTTCGGAATCGACGGTGACTGAGGCTTCGCTGACGCGCTGAATGAGGGCTCGCATGGGGATTGTCGTCCTTTTCTGTCGATGACTTAGCCGCGCCAGTCGGTGAATTCGGGCAGGGGGGCCCGGGTGGTTCTGAACCTGTTTGCCGGATGATCCGGGTCGGCATAGCCAAAGCTGATCGCGCAGAGGATTAGCCGGTCCTGCGGGATCTCCAGCATCTCGTGCAGCATCGGCGCAAAGGACGCGACCGCGGCCTGCGCGACGCTGGCGACCCCTGCCGCCTGCGCCGCTAGGGTAAAGGCGGCAACGAAACCGCCACTGTCCATTGCGCCATAGGGGCCAAGTTCGGCAGGTGAGGACAGGATCGCACAATGGGGCGCGCCGAAAAGGTTGAAGTTTTCCATCATCTGCCGGGCAGATCCGGCGCGGTCACCCTTGGTCACTCCGACCGCTTCGTACAGCGCCCAGCCACATTCCCGGCGCCGCGCCTGATATTCATCTGAATAGCCGTCCGGAAAACTCAGGTCCGGTGCGTGTCCGCCCGCCATGGCAGCCTCTGTCAGCGCGTTGCGCAGACGGTCGGTTTCGGCGCCGCTGGTGATGGTCACTTTCCACGGCTGGGCATTGCACCAGGACGGGACTTTCTGGGCGCAGCGCAGGATCTGCTCGATCACCTCCCGGTCAACCGGATCCGGGCGGAAGGCCCGGCAGCTGTGACGGTCCTTCATCAGGGCGTCCAGTTCGGTCAGATCGGCTGACTTCGTGGTCATCTGCAACTCTCCTGCTGTGGTGCGGCGCCACAATGGCCAGCGGTGCCACGGGGTTCAAGGCCAGAATTGAGATGGATCAAATCGAGACCTCACCGGTTGAGATACGCTGCCCGCGTTCGAAACAGGAGGAAGATCAATGGTAGAAAAGACCGAACAAAGCGGTTTCTGGCCGTCGCTTTATGATCCCTTTCGTGCATTTGGTGCCCGGGTTGCAGATTGGCTGAGCCCGGCGACCGAGGCCTCTTCGGGGGATGCAGCCTATGACATCACCATGGAACTACCGGGTGTCACCGATGAGGATGTGGAACTGACGGTGGACAATGGCGTTCTGACCATCAGCGGCGAAAAGAAGACCTCGACCGAGAAGAAAGGCGATACCTGGTACTTCAGCGAGCGCCAGTATGGTGCATTCCGCCGTGCCTTCCGCCTGCCGGAAGATGCTGATGGCGCTGCGGCAGCGGCGCATATGGAGGATGGTGTGCTTCATATCAGCGTTCCCAAGAAGGCGCTGGAACAGCCAGAGACCGCGAAGAAGATCAAGATCTCCAAATCCTGAGGCTTTTTCGGCCTTGGACAGAATGCCGGGCAGTCCGGCGACACGTGGCGCATAGCCCCGGATCGGGGCTGTGCGCATCGGCATGTCCGGGGGGCTTGAACGTCGCAGGCTTACTGCTGGTTCCCGATATAGATTGCTGCGGCGATCAGGACAGCCAGGACGGCAACTGCGCCTGCGATTTTCCAGGCGGAGTAGGGACGTTCGCCCTGAACCCGTCCGGATTGTCCGTTGACCACAAAACGATAGGTCTTGCCTCGGTATTTATAGGCCGCTAGCCACACCGGCAGCAGAATGTGTTTGAAGGTAACGTCTGAGACTTGCGTGTCGATATGCGAGATTCGCTGACGGTCGCCGCCGATATCAAACCGCACATCCCGTTCGATCACCCGGTCCATATGGGCGCGGGCCTGCTCAAAACCGTCCTGCAAAGAGATCGCATAGGCTTCGGCCCGGAACCCGGCTAGATATTGCGGTTGATACGGCTCCAGCGCCGACAGATCCCAGGGTTCCAGCGCATCGGTATAGCGTTTGGGTAGGCTTTTCGACGCCAGCACCAGCACATCGTCAAAGAAGCGTTTGACCCGACCTGACACCGGTCGCCAGCGCACCTTTGCGACCTGCTTGGCCTGCGGTTTGCCATCGACCATGACGGTTTCGGTCACGTAGTAGACCGTGCCGCGCTGGCCTGAGTAGGAACTGCGGGTGTCGGCGTCATAGGTCCAGTAGGGGACATAGATCCCCTCCATCCGGCGCCCCTTGCGGGCGTATTCCTTCAACCCGTTTGGCGCGAACCACAGGCGGCCAAGCCAGTCTGTCATGGCTTTGTGGCCCGCGCGTTCGTCGATGGCGAAAGGCAGGACGCCCTTGGGTTTTATGTGGCGGCTTTCGCCGGTGTCCGTGACCACGGGCGTTGCGCAGAATGGGCATTCGCGGGCGTGGGTGGTGGGATCGAATTCGACCTCTGCCGCGCAGTTGGGGCATTTGGAAACCCGCGTGGTTTCCATGTCGGCCTCTGGCAGCTGACGATCCAGCGCGGCCCGAAAGTCCAACTCGCGCAGGGCGCCGCCGCGCCAAGGGCCCCCGTTGATCTCTTCGGTATGGCCGCAATGGCTGCAGGTCAGGGTTCCGGATTGCGGGTCGAACCGGTAATCGGCGCCACATTGCTCGCAGGGAAAACGATGGGTTTCATCCGGCACAGCGGCAGAATCAGTGTTTTCGGTGGCAGGCGGAGGGGGAGGAGGGGAAGATGGCACGGCGCTCTCTCAAATTGTAACGATTTTTTCCGGTCGTTGTTTATTTAATTGATTTTTATTTATGTTTCCCGGCGGAACCGAGTCGATCAAGGGGAATTCACGGTGAGGGTTGAGATGTGAGCTTAATGTTTGATTAACCTGTGAAGGGCTACGGCAGAAGTGTTCAGTAACAAGGAGTATGAGTATGTCTGTAGCGGCTATCCAGGATGAGATTTCCGAAGCCATCAAGGCCCATAGCACATGGAAACTTCACCTTCGCACGGGCACCATCAGCGGCAGACTTGAAACGCCTTCGTGTGACATCTGCTGTGATGACAAGTGCAAATTCGGCCAGTGGCTGCATTCGCCTAGTACGGAAGCCGGTATGGCAGGGGATGCAAACTATGTGCGTGCGAAGAAACTGCATTCCGAGTTCCACCAATTTGCCGGCGCCATCGCACAAAAGATCGAACGTGGCGATCTGGATGCGGCCAAACACGATCTGGATTTGGGCAAGCCGTTCGATGAAAAGACCAAGGAACTCACCAAACACATGATGGTCTGGCGCAAGAGCCTGCAATAGTGACGACATGTCGGCCCGGCTCAGTTGTGTCAGGCCGACAGTCAAGGCCCGGAGCGCGCGGTTGGCGCCCCGGAGTCAGCCCGCCGGAGGCGGTGGGGGCGGAGGCGGCAGAATGGTGAAAAGCTGCGCCAGTTCGGCCACATCACCGGCCCGCTGCCAGCCATCCTGGCCGGGCGTCCAGACGTGGGTGTCGCGCTTCAGCTGCCCTTCCTGCGCCATGCGTCCGAGACGCGCCTTGGAATAGGGACCGGAAGTCTGACCGTTTTCCGCGATATGCCAGACGTGCTCGACCGGGGGCGGCGGCGGGGCCATCGGCGCCGCAGCGGGCGCGGGGCGGGCGCCCCAGGGACCTGACGGCTGACCCGCTGCACCCTGCGACATGGCATTGCCCATCTGCTGGGCCATCGCCATGCCCATCCCCATTCCCAAACCGGCGCCCATGCCGCTGTTCGGGGTGCGGGCTGCGGCGTCCATCGCCTCGGCAGCGGCGAACTGGGTGTATTGGCCAAGATCGCCCACGATCCCCATCTGGGTGCGCCGGTCCATGGCCTGTTCGACCGCAGGCGGCAGAGAGATGTTCTCGATATAGAGCTCCGGGATCGCCAGGCCATATTCGGCCACGGTGGCGGAAATCTCAGCCGCAACCAGTTTGCCCAGATCGGCGGTATTGGCGGCCATATCCAGCACCGGAATGCCCGAGCTGGCAACGACGCGGCTGAACTCCTGCACGATGATGTTGCGGATCTGGAAGCTGATTTCATCCATAGTGAATTCGCCATCGGTGCCGACGATCTCGGTCAGGAAGCGCGCCGGATCCACCACCCGCACCGAGTAGCTGCCAAAAGCGCGCAGACGCACCGGGCCGAACTCCGGATCGCGACAGATGATCGGATTCTTGGTGCCCCACTTCAGGTCGTTGAACCGGGTGGTGCTGACGAAATAGACCTCGGATTTGAATGGCGACTGAAACCCGTGGTCCCAGTGTTGCAGCGTCGTCATCACCGGCATGTTGTTGGTCTCAAGCATATAGAGACCGGGGGTGAAGACATCCGCCAGCTGGCCTTCGTGCACGAACACGGCTGCCTGTCCTTCACGTACCGTCAGCTTGGCGCCATATTTGATCTCATGGCCTTCGCGTTCAAACCGCCAGACCATGGTGTCGCGGGTGTCATCGACCCAGTGAATGACGTCGATGAACTCTCCGGTGAGAAAGTCGAAAATACCCATATCTCAGGTCCTCTTCCTACGGTGTGCCTGCTGGGAGCCTCATCGATGGGCGCAAGGGCCACCTTACAGGGGCTGTCCCATGATTTCGCGGGCGATAATGCGGGTGATCGGGCGGGCTTCTTCTGCGCTCATCCCGGTTTTCAGTCTTGGATCATACAGCATCTGCAACAGCTTTTCGTCATGGCTGGTCAGAAAGGCGAATTCGTCATCGTCGTTGAAAATCGACGGGCGCGCCCGGGGGCTGTCGTTGAGCAGGCCCAGGCCTTGTGCGATTTCCTCGTGGATGCAGCTTTGCCGGACCAGATCGGGATGCTCCGCGCGGATCAGCGCAACGCCGCGAATATAGTCGAAGGGGCTGCCCTGGGCGCCGCCGGCCAGAACAAAGCAATAATGCGTGCGCGGCGGGTTCACGAAGAGCTGGAAATCGTTCTGGCTGATATTGGGCAGCAGTTCGCGCACCCGCTTGGCCACAAAGGCGCTATCGTCCTTGCTGGCAAAGAGGACGTGGAAATTGCCGCGCTTCGCCACCGCCGAAACCGGGTGGCCGGTGATCCGGCCCAGCCGCGCCGCGTATTCGGCAACCCGCCCGCCATCGGCGCGGCGCTGGCTTTCAGGGATGGAGGGACCGAATTCTGCTTGCAAACGCACCGGCCCGGACCAGCGGCTCAGGCCGCCTGTGGCGCCGCCACCGCGCCCGGCGTATTCGTTGAAAAAGGAAATCGCTTCGAAGTTTTCCGCCAGATCCTGGGCATCATAAGGCGTATCGGGTCCGCCGCCATCGGTGCGCAAAAGGCCTCGCGTCAGCAGGTCCTGCTGCAGGACACGGTAATATTGCCGCAACTCTGCGCTGGCGGCCGAGGGCGCAGCGGGCGCGACCATGGCAGCCGGACGTGGTTTTGGCACGACGGACTCGCTGCGGCCCATGGGCATGCAGGCCGACAGCAGGCCCAGCCCCAAAAGCGCGGCAAGGCGTACAGGCGCGGATATTGCCCGCCCGGCGCTGCCTTCGGCACAAATCGCCGCCGACCTATGACGTTTTTGCCAGATCATCAGGTCAGGACGGAACCGCTGTGCCGGCATTGTCGCCGATGCCATCGCGGCGCGCCTTGGCGGCGGCCAGCGTATCGCGCAACTCGGCTTCCATCTTTTTCAGCTCGCCCTCGGCAGCGGCGCGTTTGGCCTTGCCCTCATCGGCGATCTGCAGGCTTTCCTGAATGGTGCCGATCAGATCCGCATTGGCCTGTTTCACCGCTTCGATATCGAACACACCGCGTTCCATTTCCTGCCGGATCGCCTTGTTGCTTTCGCGCAGGTTGGCCGCGTTGGAGGTCAGCAGCTCGTTGGTCAGATCATTGGCATCGCGCACCGCTGCAGCAGCCTCGGCCGAGCGCTGGATGGTGACCGCCTGCGCCAGCTGGGTTTCCCAGAGCGGCACGGTATTGACCAGCGTCGAGTTGATTTTGGTCACGAGCGATTTGTCGTTCTCCTGCACCAGACGGATCGAGGGCAGCGACTGCATGGTGACCTGCCGGGTCAGCTTCAGGTCGTGCACCCGGCGTTCCAGATCGTCCCGGGCGGCGCGCAGATCGCGCAGTTCCTGCGCGCGGATCACCTGGTCGGCTTCGGCGGCTGCTGCGACGGCTTCTTCCAGCGCGGGAATTTCGCTGCTGTCCAGCTCACCCAGCTTGGCCTCGCCTGCCGCGATATAGAGCGCCAGCTCGTCGTAAAATGCCAGCGTCTTTTCATAAAGCATGTCGAGCGATTTGATGTCCTTCAACAGCCCGTGTTCATGGCCAAGAAGATCATCGGTGATCTTGTCGATCTGCGCCTGGATTGTTTCATAGCGCGCGGTGAATTTGGCAAAGGGCGCAGCGCGGCCCAGCAGGCGCTCCCAGAAGGTGGGTTTGCGGCGCACGTCCAGTTCCGAGACGGAAAAGCCGCGGATCGTGGTGACGATATCCCGCAAGGAATCCCCGGCGGGTCCGACGTCCTTGTTGCGCACATCGGCCAGCATCGCCTGACTGATGGTCTGCAATTCGGCCTGCGCGCCGGATCCGAAGCCGATGATCGAGTTGCTGTCGCTCATGTCGATTTCGCCCATGCGGCGACGGATCGCTTCGCTGGTGACTTCATCCGCCTGCTCCAGCGGCTGGATGTCACCCGTGGGATCCGCAAGCGCGACGCCCGTCACCTCCGTGACCATGGCCTCGGCTTCGATTGCTTTCTTCTGAACGGTCTCGGACATCGGTGGCGTTCCTCGGGTCAAAGTGTCAATTGCGGTCCAGGTGGACCCCTTCGCGCTGCAGGCGGTCGCGCAGCACGTCGATTTCGATGGTCAGGTCGCTGCGGTCTTCGAGCAGCATCTTTTGCGTACGGGCCGCGAAATTCTGTTCCAGATCCTCCAGCAGGGCAAGGTAGTCGCTGCGGGCCTGCGGATCCTGGCTGCGGGCATAGATGTCTGCGAATTTGATCGTCGCATCGCGCGCGCCCTGCAGATAGACGGTCAGATACTTGCGCGCACCGGTCAGGTCGCGCGGGTCTTCTTCTATGGTGCGGAACATGTCTCGGGCGACAGCCTGAAACTGATCCACACGCGCCTCCAGCTGCCGGTCACGCGCCCTAAGCGCCGCGTCCCGCATGGCGTCAAGGTAGGCTTCGGCCTCATCCACGGCGCGGGCAACGCGGCTTTGCTGGAAATCGTCCACGCCCTCCACGCCCTTGTCCTGCAAAGGGTCAAGGCCAAAGGCGACCAGATGCAGCCCGGTGGCTGCCAGTCCGTAGACGGCGGCGATCATGATCCCCGGTTCGGCCTTCCAGGCGGCCAGCGCGGCCCCGGCGCCGGTCAAAACCGAGGCGAGGATCTTGCGCGGCAAGGCCGGTTTGCGCGCGACACGGCGCGCGGCAAAGGCGGTTTCGGCCCGCAACCCTTCGCGCAGAAGAAAGGCGGCCCCGGTCCAGAGGGCAGCTGCAATCCCGCCAAGCGCCAGACCCGTGGCCCCGTCGTTCAGCGACAGGATCAGCAGCACGCCTCCAGGCACGAACATGGTGTTGGCACGGGCGCCGACAGGATCGACCTGTGCGCTGCGAAAGGAGTTGGTTTTGCCCGTCGGCGGGGATGTGTCACCCAAGGCGGCCGGATCACCGGCGCCATCGGGGCTGTATTTGCCGCCATACCTCTGTGCCATGGATCAGCCTCCCACAATCCATCCGGTGCTCAGTCCGAACATCAGAACAAGCAGGGCGGCGAAGGCGACTTTCTGCACGCGGGTTCCCCCATGACACGATTTACATGCCTGAAATCTAAGGGATTGCAGGCCGCCTTGCTAGGGGGAAGTGTCGGGCAAATGCCTCAGCGGCGGGGATTCTTGCCGATTGGACGATTGCCGGGCTTTGCGCCATTGCCGCCGCGTCCCTTGCCGCGGGTATCCGGTTTGCCGGGCTGTCCAGGCTTGCCGCCGCCAGTATGGCCGGATTTGCCCGTCGGGGCTCCTTGTGGTTTGGCCTGCGATTTGCCACGCGGTTTGCCAGCGCCGCCGCCGCTATAGGGGGCAGGGGCGTCAGTGCCGGGTTTGCGGCCGCCGGGGCGCTTGCCGCGCATCAGTTTGCGCCGCTGGGGGCGGTCGGTCTGTGGCGTCTCTTCGGTGTCGTCTTCCAGGCCAAGCTGATCGCGGATCACCCGGGGGCGCAGTTCTTCGACTTCACCGGGTTTCAGATTTCCCAGCTGGAACGGGCCGTAGGACAGGCGCAGCAGGCGGTTGACGGAAAACCCGATATCCTCCATGGCGCGGCGGATTTCGCGGTTCTTGCCTTCGCGCAGTCCCACGGTCAGCCAGGCGTTCGCCCCCTGCTGGCGGTCCAGCGCCACGGCCATGGGCTGGAACGTCTCGCCGTCGATCACCAGCCCCTTGCGCAGCGGCTCGAAATCCGTTTCTTGCGGGCGGCCCTTGATACGCACCCGGTAGCGGCGCAGCCAGCCGGTTGAGGGCAGTTCCAGCTTGCGCTTGATGCCGCCATCATTGGTCAGCAGCAGCAGCCCTTCGGAATTGAGGTCAAGCCGCCCGACGGTCATCACCCGCGGCAGATCTTCGGGAAGTTCGTCAAAGATGGTTTTACGACCCATCTCGTCGCTGGTGGTGGTCACCAGTCCGGCCGGTTTGTGGTAGAGCCACAGGCGCGGCGCCTCTGCCTCGGGCAGGGGCTGGCCGTCGATCAGGATCCGGTCCCGCGTGGTGACGTTCAGCGCGGGGCTGTCGATCACCTTGCCATTCACCGCAACCCGCCCTTCGGCGATCATCCGCTCGGCCTCGCGCCGCGAGGCAACGCCGGCCCGCGACAGAACCTTGGCGATCCGGTCACCTTCGGGCGTACCCGTGCTCTTGTCGCCTGCAGTGGCGTCGGGACGCGACGGTTTCGCGGCTTTGCCCGCCGGGCCTTTGGGGCGGTGCGGGCGCTTAGGGGATGCGGGTGTTTTGCTCATCCCCTCGCCATAGAGCATTCCGGCGTCTTGCGAAAGCGGGCATTCTACGGCAGGGAAGGCCATGGTTTTCCGTTCTCACATGACCTTGGCCCTGGAAGAGGCCCACGCTGCCGCCGCGCGCGGCGAGGTGCCGGTGGGCGCGGTTCTGATCGCGCCGGACGGAACGGTCGCGGCGCGGGCCGGAAACCGCACCCGCGAGCTGAACGATCCCACCGCCCATGCCGAGATCCTTGCGATCCGCGCCGCCTGCGCCGCAGCGGGAGGGGAGCGACTGACGGGCTACGACCTTTATGTGACGCTGGAGCCCTGCGCCATGTGTGCGGCGGCCATCGCAGCGGCGCGTATCGCGCGGGTCTACTACGGCGCCTCTGATCCCAAATCCGGCGGCGTTGCCCATGGGGCCTGTGTGTTTTCACATCCGCAGGCACACCATGTGCCGGAGGTCTACGAAGGGATTGCCGAAGCGGACTGTGCTGCCATTCTGAAAGAGTTCTTCACTGCAAAACGATAGGGGGCCGGAGTGGAAGGGCATGTGAAGCCGCCGGAAGAGATCCTTGCCGCTTTCAGGGTGACGGCGCCGGAGTGGATCGCGACCACCGCCATTGCCAGCCTTTGGAAAGTCTCCCGCGCCGGGGGCGGTGTCGCGGTGCTGAAATACTACGGTGCCCGGGGCATGGGCAGCGAGGCCGACGGCTTTCGGTTTCTGCAGGCTGCGCCGGAGGATTGCGCGGCCCGGGTCTATGGCCTGCGCCCGGATGCAGCGCTGATCGAATGGCTGGAGGGGCCGTCGCTTGCCGATCTCGCAATTGCCGGTGAGGACGAAACGGCTGCGCGCGAGCTGGTGAAGGTCGCCTCTGGCCTGCATCCCGGCGCAGGGCAGGCGCCGGAGGGCTATCCCCGGCTGGAAGACCGTTTTGATGCGCTGTTCCATCTGAAACCTGCACCAAGTTGCGCGGTAGGGGGCAAGGCGGCGATTGCCGCGTGTCAGACCCTGGCCCGCCAACTTCTCAACACGCAGGTAGATGTGCGCCCGCTGCACGGGGATCTGCACCATGGCAACGTGATGAGGACGCCGCGCGGGTATTGCGCCTTTGATGCCAAGGGAATCGTTGGAGAGCGGACCTACGAGTTGGCCAATGCCTTTCGCCATCCCTATGGGAACCCCGATTTGACCCGCGACCCGCGTCGGATCGGGATGCTGGCCGATCTCTGGTCAGTAGGATTTGCGGTGGATCGTCAGCGTCTTTTGCAATGGGCAGCGGTCAAATGCGCGCTCTCCATTGCCTGGCGCAGTAAAGGGCGGTTGGCGCAGGAGGATGAACTGGACCTGCTGGCGGCGCTGCTGTCTTGCGCGACGGGGCAGGGTGGCGCGCGCGTTTAGGCACTGGACGGCCCATGCACACCATGCCATGTTCGCTTTTTGTTTCATTGGTCGAGCCGGGAGGAAGGCGATGTCCGCGATTGTCGTGGGAGAAGACGGCCAGCCGCGCTGCGGCTGGAGTGCCAGCGCACCTGAATTTGACGCCTATCATGATGCGGAATGGGGCTATCCGGTGAGCGACGATATCCGGTTGTTCGAAAAGATCTGTCTTGAAAGTTTCCAGTCCGGCCTCAGCTGGCGCACCATTCTGGCCAAGCGCGAGAATTTTCGCGCCGCTTTCGCGGGCTTTGATTGGAATGTCATCGCCACATACACCGATGCGGATGTGGAGCGCCTGTTGCAGGATGCCGGGATCATCCGCCACCACGGCAAGATCGAAGCCGTGATCAACAATGCGAAACGCGCGCAGGAGTTGGTCGAAGAAGCTGGATCGCTCGCCGCGTTTTTCTGGAGCTTTGAGCCGGACCCGGACAGCCTGCCCGAGCCGCAGACCAGGTCGACCAGCCCGGACTCCGTGGCGCTGTCAAAGGCGCTAAAGAAACGTGGCTGGAAGTTTGTCGGCCCCACCACCGTCTTTGCCTTCATGCAGGCGATGGGGCTGATCAATGACCACGCGCTGGGCTGCTGCTGCAGAGAAAAGGCCGCCCGCGCGCGGGCGGCGTTCACAAAGCCGGTTTAGACCTCAAGCGCGGTCATTACCTCAGGTTCGATCACCTCGACACCGGGCAGGCCTGCGCTCAGATCCTCTGCGGATTGCTCCAGCAGGGGGAAGGTCTTGTAGTGGCAGGGGATTACCGTCTTGAAGTTGAAGTACTTCTTGGCCGCATAGGCCGCCTGCTTCATGTCCATGGTGAAGTGACCGCCAGCACAGAGAATGCCGATATCGGGTTTGTAGTAATCCCCGATCCAGTCCATGTCTGCCATGATCGCGGTGTCGCCGGAAATATAGATCGTCTTGCCCTCGGCCTGCAGCACATAGCCGACTTCCGACCCACCCGTGCGCGGGCCTTCGGGCTTGGCAAAGGTCGAGCTGTGCGAAGCAGGCACCATCGACAGTTTCGGCCCGCCCAGATCGACGGTTCCACCCTTGTTGAAGCCGACGGTTTCGACCCCTTCGGTTTCGCCCCAGAAGCCCATGATGTCATATTGGCCAACCACGGGAATGTTCAGTTTTTTCGCGAGCGGCAGCACATCGACCACATGGTCGAAATGCACGTGGGTCAGGATGATATGGGTGGCGCCTTCGATGGCGGCATCATGCTGGTCCTCGGGCAGGCTGGGGTTGCCGGTCAGCCAGGGGTCCAGCAGCAGCACCTTTCCTTCGGTTTCAAAACGGAAACTGCCGTGGCCCAGCCAGATGATCTTCATGGTGTCTCTCCCAATTCCTTGATTTGTCTGCTCTTACCCTAGCACGCTGAATGCCTGTTTCCATCGGTTTGCTGTCCTGCAAGCCCGGTCAGGGGCACCCGGTCCGCAGTGTTTCGCAGTAAACTTGTGCTCTAGCGGTGAATGTGCCCTCATGGGCGTCAGAACATGATGGGAGGCAGTGCTGTGACAATGATCGGGTCGAAGGCCACCGTTCTTCTGAGCCTGCTGGCACTTGCGCCGATATCCGCTGCGCCCGGCCATGCCGAGGGCGCGGGAGGGCACCAGGGGCACCAGCAGCATCAGGGTGATGACGCGCAACCCTATGCCGGGCAGCAAACCCGGCGAATCAAAAGCCTTTCGGATGCGGACATCGCAGAATTGCGCGCGGGCAAAGGCTGGGGCTTTGCTCTTCCGGCGGAACTGAATGGCTGGCCCGGGCCCGCGCATCTTCTGGAATTGGCACCGCAGATCGGGCTGAGCGCGGCGCAGATCGAGCAGGTGCGCCAGATCCATCACGAAATGGCCGCCGACGCGCAGCAGGCCGCAGAGGACTTCATTGCGGCCGAAGAACGTCTTGATCAGGCCTTTGCCTCAGGCAACCCCGACGCCGATGAGTTGCGGCGCCTGGTCTCCGAAGCAGGCGCGGCGCGGGCGGATCTGCGGTATGTCCACCTGTCCCGGCATTTGCAGACGGTTCAGTTTCTCTCGGGCGAACAGATCGCCGCCTATAATCGCTTGCGCGGCTATGCGGCTGATCCTTGCGACGCGGTGCCGGAGGGTCATGATCCCGCGATGTGGCGGATGCACAATAACTGCGAATAAACGCTCCTGCGCCCACCAGCCTGTGTATAGACACCCGTTTTCGGTGCAGACCCGCTTGCGGCGCGGACGGCGCGGCGGTAAACGCGTCTGTAACACGAGATGAGGGTTTCCATGTCGATTGACCAAAGCACTGCCGCCAAAGTGGCCAAACTGGCCCGGATCAAGGTCGAAGAGGACGCGCTGCCTGCGCTGGCAGACGAGTTCAACACCATACTTGGGTTCATCGAACAGCTGAACGAAGTGGACGTGGAAGGGGTCGAGCCGATGACCTCGGTCACGCCGCAGCGTCTGAAGCGGCGCGAGGATGTGGTGAACGATGGCAATCAGCAGGACAAGATCCTGGCCAATGCCCCCGACGCCCGCGAGGGCTTCTTTGCGGTCCCCAAGGTGGTGGAGTAAGACATGAGCGATCTGAACAAACTGGGCCTGGCCGAGGCCCGCGATGCCCTGCGCAAAGGCGACACCACCTCTGTCGAGCTGACCGAAGCCTGCCTGAAGGCCATCGAAGGCGCCGATGCGCTGAACGCCTTCGTGCACAAGACGCCCGAGATCGCGCTGGAGCGCGCAAAGGCAGCCGATGCCCGCATCAAGGAAGGCGATGCGCCTGCCATGTGCGGCCTGCCGGTCGGGATCAAGGATCTGTTCTGCACCAAGGGCGTGGACAGCCAGGCGGCCTCCAACATCCTTAAAGGCTTCAAGCCCGAGTATGAGTCGACCGTTTCGCAGAAACTGGTCGATGCCGGTTCCGTGATGCTGGGTAAGCTGAACATGGACGAATTCGCCATGGGCTCGTCCAACGAAACCTCTGCCTATGGCGATGTGGTCAGCCCCTGGCGGCGTGACGGAAGCGATGCCAAGCTGACACCGGGGGGCTCCTCGGGCGGCTCTGCGGCTGCCGTGGCGGCCGACCTGTGCCTTGCGGCGACCGGCACCGACACCGGCGGCTCGATCCGTCAGCCTGCGGCCTTTACCGGCACCGTCGGCATCAAACCCACCTACGGGCGCTGCTCGCGCTGGGGCATCGTGGCCTTTGCCTCCTCGCTGGATCAGGCCGGACCGATGACCAAATCGGTGCGTGACGCGGCAATCATGCTGGAAGCCATGGCCGGGCATGATCCCAAGGACAGCACTAGCGCCGATCTGGCCGTGCCGAATTTCGAGGCGATGCTGACCGGCGACATCAAGGGCAAGAAGATTGGTATCCCGAAAGAGTACCGCATGGAAGGCATGCCCGCCGAGATCGAAAAGCTCTGGGCCGATGGCACTGCCATGCTGAAGGACGCGGGCGCCGAGATCGTCGACATCTCGCTGCCGCACACCAAATACGCGCTGCCTGCCTATTACGTGATCGCCCCGGCCGAAGCCTCGTCGAACCTCGCACGCTATGACGGGGTGCGCTACGGCCACCGCGCCACGCTGGAAGCAGGCGATGGCATCACCGAGATGTACGAAAAAACCCGCGCCGAAGGCTTTGGCCACGAGGTGCAGCGCCGCGTGATGGTCGGCACCTACGTGCTGTCGGCAGGCTTCTATGATGCCTATTACAACCGCGCCCGCCGCGTTCGCACCCTGATCAAGAAGGACTTCGAAGATGTCTTTGCCGCAGGCGTGGACGCGATCCTGACACCGGCGACGCCCTCTGCTGCTTTTGGCCTGGGTGAAATGACCGATGCGGATCCGGTGCAGATGTACCTCAATGACGTCTTTACCGTCACTGTGAATCTTGCGGGCCTGCCGGGCATCTCTGTGCCTGCGGGTGTCGATGCACAGGGTCTGCCGCTGGGCCTGCAGCTGATCGGCCGCCCCTGGGAAGAGGGCGATCTGCTGAACACCGCCTATGCGCTGGAGCAGGCCGCCGGGTTTGTGGCAAAGCCGGGGAAATGGTGGTAAAACCGGCTCAAACAAGAGCATGAACCATACGACCATAAACAGGTGATCCCGATGCGCGTCTTCGTCTCCCTCGCCGCCGCTGGCAGTCTTCTGGCCCTTGCAGCTTGCAGCCCGCCAGTGCCGGACAGCGCGGCCGGGGTGGGCGTGGACGGCGATCCCTTCGCCGCCCGTCCGGCGCAGGGCACCACGATCGACGGCGATCCACTGATCCCCTCGCCTCAGGTTGTTGGCGCGCCCCTGGCAATGCCGACAGATCAGAGCGGAGCCACCTCGGTCGCTGCGGCTGGAGCCTCGGTTGGCACTGGCAGCAATGCCGATATCGCTCGCGAAACGGCAGCAGCCCTGAGTGCGGCGCAGGCCAACTCTGGCGAGGCGCCGCTTGAAGCAAGCCCGGACAACCCTGCGCCGCAGATCGTTGGCGGCAACCCGCGTCTGTCGGACGAAAACAGCTTTGATGCGGTGTCGTCGCGCCAGACCATCGAAAGCGATGCAGAGCGTCTGAAACGGCAGCGTGCGCAGTATCAGGTGGTGGAGCCGACGGCGCTGCCCACGGTCTCTGCGGGCAACCGGGATCCCAATATCGTGCAATACGCGCTCAGCACTTCCAACCCGCCGGGCAACCGCATCTTCAGCCGCACGGGTATCAATCTCAAGGCCCGCTCGTCGCGTAATTGCGCAGGCTATGCTTCGCCCGAGCTGGCCCAAGTGGCGTTTCTTGAGGCCGGCGGCCCCAAACGCGACCGCTACGCGCTGGACCCGGATGGGGATGGCTACGCCTGCGGCTGGGACCCGTCTCCCTATCGTCTGGTCCTGCGCGAAGACTCCTGATGTCCGGGTCTGACAGGGCAGGGGATGAGGCCGGGGCAATCTGGCATCCCAGCCCCAATTTCGGTCCGCGTCGTGATGGGCTGACCCCGCAGTTCGTGGTTCTGCACTATACGGCGATGGAGACGGCTGAGGCTGCTTTGCAGCGGCTGTGTGATCCTGCGGCCGAGGTGTCGGCTCATTATCTGATCCGGCAGGATGGCACCCTCTGGCAGATGGTGGAGGAGGCGCAACGCGCCTGGCACGCCGGCGCTGGCGAATGGTGCGGGCTGGAGGATCTCAATTCCCGGTCAATCGGTATCGAACTGGACAATCGCGGCGATCATCCGTTTTCCGAACCGCAGATGACGCGGCTGGAGCGGTTGCTGGGCGATATCCTGCACCGCTGGGATATCGCGCCCGAGGGGGTGATCGGCCATTCGGACATGGCGCCGGGACGCAAATGCGATCCGGGTACCCGGTTTGACTGGGCGCGGCTGGCCCGTCAGGGACTGGCCCGGCAGGTAGCGCAAGCGGAGGCGGCAGGGCAGAGCCTGATGGAGTCAGAGAGCGCCGATATGGCGCGTTTCCGCGCCTATGCCCGCGACATCGGATATACCGCCCCGGTGGAGGATGAGACGCTGCTGGCAGCTGTGCGGCTGCGCTATCGTCCCCAGGCCCGCGGGCCGCTTTGTGCGGAGGATTTCGCGCCGCTGGGCCAGGCAGACCTCTGGGTCTGAAAGGTGCCTGCTGTAACCACCCTTGACCTGTCAGCCCCCAGGGCCTAGGTGCAGCCCTGCGCAGAAGGCTGGACGGCCGCGCTGGGGGCTTGCCCTCCGCGAGGAAAGTCCGGACTCCCTAAAGCAACGGTGCCGGGTAACGCCCGGGCAGGGCAACCTGACGGATAGCGCCACAGAAATGAAACCGCCGTGCCCCCGGCAACGGATCAGGGCGCGGTAAGGGTGAAACGGTGGGGTAAGAGCCCACCGCGCCCCTGGCAACAGGGGCGGCACGGCAAGCCCCACCGGGAGCAACGCCAAATAGGGCCCCCGCGCGGGCAGGTCCCGGCAACGGGATACCGCCGCTAGGCATGCTTTAGCCAAGAGGGGCCGGGTTGGCAGCTAGAGGTACGCAGCAATGCGTATCGCAGATGAATGGCCGTCCATGAGGCGCAAGTCTCGGGACAGAATCCGGCTTACAGGCCTTCTGCGCAAAATATCCCCCCGAATCCTATTGACTTGGGGGGCAGTGCAGGTAAAAGCGCACGCTCATATAGGAATTTACCGAGAGGCCCCCTGCCTTTTCGGACGCAGGAGAAGCACCATGGCGAAGCCGACGACCATCAAGATCCGCCTGAACTCGACCGCGGGCACGGGCCACTTCTACGTGACCAAGAAAAACGCACGCACCATGACCGAAAAAATGGTCATCCGGAAATACGATCCGGTTGCGCGCAAGCACGTCGAGTACAAAGAAGGCAAAATCAAGTAAGCCCATCCGGCATACAGGATTTTCAAAAAGGGTCACGCCGCGCGCGTGGCCCTTTTTCGTTTTTGGAGCCGGGTTTTCGGCGGTCGTTGCAGGCGCAGGGCAGGTGAGAGCTTGTTCGAATTTGAAAAAATTACCCGATAGTTTAGCCGCCTGTACGAAAGGATAGTTCCCCTTTTCGCCTCATTTCGGTCGTAACTTGTTTACGTGGGTAAATGAGACAAGTGGGTGATAGTATGTTCAGGCGTATCTTGTTCAGCGTGGTTTTTGCCGTGGCCGTGGCGCCTTCTCCGGAGGCGACGATTGCGGGCGTGGTGCCGGTTCCGGCGCCGGTGATGGCCGGGCCGCTGTCCCTGACCGCTGGTCGAACTCAGCAGCCTGCGACAGCGCCGCGCTCGGGCAGCCAGACCCTGCGGGTCGAGGTGCAGGGCCGGGCTTTGTCGCTCTCCGTTGTACGGGCGGGCTCGACCGGGCTCGCGGTGCTCAGCGCCCCTGCACATAGCGTGATTGGCAACCTGCCTGACATGACCCCTGCGGATTTCCAGACCATTGCGGCGCGCGAAAGCGGCTGCAGCGTCTCGGGCGAGGTTCAGGTGCTCGGCAGCGACCGGGGCACGGTTGCCCTTGCCACCGGTCTAAGCTGCTCCTGAGCCCCCTCTCAGCTGGTCTGGGGGCTTGTGGAGATGAGCCTCAGGCGCGCCATTCCGCGACGGTCGTAACCGGCTGCAATCCCATGCTGCTCATCAGCCCGGCTGAGGCCGTGTCAAAGACGGCAAAGCTTGTGGTCAACGTGTCGATGCCAAGTGTCTGACAGCGGGATTTCACTTCTGTCACCAGTGCTTGACCAACTCCCAGACGGCGGAATGGCGGATCCACGGCAATATGATGCAACTGGATCCGTTTGCCGCCGCGCATCACCGGCAGGTGAGGCTGGTCTTCGATCTCATAGATAGCATAGCCCATCAGGGCGCCTGCGGGGCTTTGCGCGGCGATTGCCTGTATCCCGTCCTTTTCCATCCAGTCTGACAGCCAGTCTGCAATGTCACTGTCCGCCGGGGCAGACGGGTAGCGGAGGGGTTGTTCTTCCGCGTGCTGTGCATGGAGGTCCCGCAGCAAGGGAACAATACGCCCTGCGTCACGGGCAGTGATATCGGTAATCTTCATCTTCTAAATCCTGTGGTCCGTTCAAAAGGCCCAGCCAAAAAAGAAACGGCTGGGCATAAAGAAAGGGCGGATCGCTGTGATCCGCCCCTTGCTGAAATCTTGGTATGGCCGGTGGCGTTATTCGCGGTTCCCAAGCAGCTGAAGCAGCATCATGAAGAGGTTGATGAAGTCCAGATACAGGCTGAGGGCGCCCATGATCGCGGCTTTGCCCAGCCACTCCTGATCGCCGGATTCGGCCATCTGCAGGTAGGTGTTCTTGATGTTCTGGGTGTCATAGGCGGTGAGGCCTGCAAAGATCAGAACGCCGATCACCGAGATGGCGAAGGCCATGGCGGAGGACGCCAGGAAGATGTTCACCACCGAAGCCACGATCAGGCCGATCAGCCCCATGATCAGGAAGGTGCCCATTGCGGAAAGGTCTTTCTTGGTGGTGTAACCCACCAGGGAAAGGCCCGCGAATGCGATGGCGGTGATCAGGAATACCTGAACGATTGATTCACCGGTGAAAACCAGGAAGATCGAGCTGATCGACAGGCCCATGACGGCTGCGAAGGTGTAGAACACCAGCTGCGCGGCCGAGGCCGACAGGCGGTTGATGGCGGCGCTAAAGCCGAACACGAAGGCGAGCGGCGCGAACATGATCACCCACTTCAGCGGCGACGCGTAGATCGCATAGCCGAGGCTGGTCAGATATTTGTCGGCGCTCAGCTGTGCAGAGGCGGCCGACGGATCGGTTGTCACCGCGAGGCCCGAGATGGCCCAGGCGGCCAGAAAGGTGATGAACGTGCCCACGGACATGGTGCCGTAGACTTTGTTCATATGGGCGCGCAGGCCCGCATCGATCTCGGCAGTGCGTGCGCCTGCTGTAGAACGAATGGTGTCAAACTGTGCCATGTATCATGGTCTCCGTTTTCAAAAAGTCTCCCCAGTTGCGCGGAACAGCCGGTTCAACGGCCATGCACAACATTCCCGTCAAATATCGGGTCAAAGCCCATACGGTTCAAGTCTGCGATGAAAAGATTTGCCGCAAAAACATGAAAAGGCGCACCATTACAGCGGGTGCGCCTTCAGTCGTCATTTGTCATCTGTGAGGTCTCTGTCAGCGCGTCCAGGAATCCGGTGCGTCCCAGAATGGGCGGCGGGCCTCTTCCTTGGCGGCGTCGCGGCTGATGCCGATGTCTGCCAGCGCCTCAGCGTCCAGTTTTGCCAGCGCGCGCCGCTGGCGGGTCAGAGCGAATGCGCCTTTGATGCGATCCGCGAGGCTGCGGCGGGGTTTCGGGCTGACCGAGGTGGTGGAGATATAGGTCATGACTCTTGTCCTTTCTTTCGTTCGTGATGGTATCTTGGGCCTTTATCAATTCTGTTGATGTATATGGGGGAGTGTGATTAATATTGGAAACGAATGTTTTTGATATCTTCCATCAGAGGTCGTGATGATTAGAAATTTGGACCTGACGACGCTGCGCTCATTTGTGGCAGTGGCAGACAACGGTGGCGTGACACGCGCAGCAGGTTTTTTGCATCTCACTCAATCGGCGGTTTCGATGCAGTTGAAACGGCTGGAGGAGTTGCTGGGGCTTGAACTGCTGGACCGGTCGGGGCGCTCCATTGCCCTGACCCCATCGGGGGAACAGCTGCTCGGTTATGCTCGCCGCATGGTCGCGCTCAATGACGAGGTGATCACCCGGCTGACCGATCAGGCTTTTGAAGGTGAGGTTGTTCTGGGGGTGCCGCATGACGTGGTCTATCCGGTCATCCCGCGCGTACTACAGCGGTTCAACACCAGCTTTCCCCGCGTCAGCGTCAATCTGGTGACCTCGAATACCCGCGATCTGAAGGCCGGCTTCGCCAAAGGGGCCTATGACCTGATCCTGACAACCGAAGGAACTGCGGGCGAGGGTGGCGAGCCCATCCACGAAATGCCGCTACGCTGGATCGGCGCGGTGAACGGCTCCGCCTGGCGGCAGCAACCGCTGCGTCTTGGCTTTTGCCGCAACTGTATTTTCCGGGCCTCTGCAACCGCAGCACTGGATGAGGTTGGGATCGAGTGGGATATGGCGGTGGACAGCGAATCCGACCGCACGGTGGAGGCCACGGTGAGCGCGGACCTTGCCATTGGTGTTCTGCTGGAGGGCACCCAACCTGCGCATCAGGAGGTCATCGAACACGGCGGCGTGCTGCCTGCCTTGCCGGTGCAGCAGATCAACCTCTATGGCGCGGATCGGGTGCGGGCCGAGTATGTTGGCGATCTGGCAAATATCATTCGGCAGGGGTTTGCCGCTCTGCGTCCGGCGCAGTTGCGCGCAGCGGGCTGATCAAAGGGGCTGAGGGAATAAACGGCTCTCGAAAAGGGATGTGATCGCCATGGCCCTATAACCGTGCGATGGCGATTTCCCGGTTCTATTTACCTGTCACGGGGTAATAACGACCTTCCCGGTCGAGGCCCGGCTGCGCAGCAGCTCCATTCCTTCCGTGACCTGCGATAGTGGCAGGACGTGGCTGATATGCGGTTTGATCCGACCGGCTGCGTGCCAGTCGAACAGGGTCGCAAAGGCCTGCTGAATGACCTCTGGCCGGGCTTTCATGTAGCCGCCGATATAAAAGCCGATCACGGTCAGGTTCTTGACCAGAAGATGATTGGCCGGGATCTGGGGCACTTCGCCGCTGGCAAACCCGATCGGTAGCAGCCGCCCGCAGGGGTTAGTCGCCCTAAAGGCAGCTTTCCACACCGGGCCCCCGACCGCATCATAGACAACATCGGCGCCGCCCAGGTCCTTTACGATGCTGCGCAGATCCTCGCTGTCGTCGATCACGTGATCCGCTCCAGCGGCCCGGGCCACCTCCAGTTTGTCGGCGCCGCGCGCATGAGCAATAACGCGGGCGCCCATCAGCTTGCCAATCTCCACTGCGGTCAGCCCAACGCCTCCGGCAGCGCCGGTGACAAGCAGGGTTTCGCCCGGTTGCAACCGGGCGCAGTGATCCAGCGCCACCAAGCTGGTGCCATAGGCGATCTGCAGCGCGGCGGCGTGTTCAAAACTCATGCTGTCCGGAATGCGGACCGCGCGGCTGGCGTCAAACACACCTTCTTCAGCCAAGCCACCTTGACCGCAGAAGACTGCAACCCGGTCACCGATCTTGAACTCTGTTACCGTTTCTCCCAGCGCGGTTACCGTGCCAGAGACCTCCAAGCCGGGTACGAAGGGTAGGGTGGGGGTGTCCTGATAAGTGCCCTTCTGCATCAGCAGATCCGCGAAATTCAGCCCGCAGGCGGCGATCCTGACAGCGATCTGTCCTGCAGCCGGCGCCGGGCAGGCAATTTCGATCAGTTTCGGGGCGGCGTCGAAGGCGGTGACCTGATAAGCCTGCATGATGTCCTCTTGGTTTTGCCGCGCGAAAGGTGATTCGTTGCGTGACTGTTTGACAACAGACGCCGCAAATTCACCTCGCTATTTATGGGGAGGCATTATTTCACATGTTGTTGGTCGCATTAGCATGACAAAATGATGCATGAAATCATGTATTTGGATATCTTCAACCGCGACTGACCTTTGTCGCACTTGAATTCAACCGTGGAGGTCGTAAGCTCAGCTGAGGGGTTGAGCCTCTGTCGCGGTTTTAGAGGGTCCGGTAACGCGGGCCAGTGTTGATATCCTGACGGATTTAGCAATCATCGCGGCTACTTGGGCGCGAACCACTTTGGTATAACTAGGAGATAGCACATGGCTCATCCTGTAGATGTGCATGTCGGCAAACGGATCCGTCACCGTCGCTGGCTAATTGGTATGACACAGCAGCAACTGGCCGAGAAAGTCGGCATCAAGTTCCAGCAAATTCAGAAATATGAAACCGGTGCCAACCGGGTCAGCGCCTCCCGCCTTTGGGATATTTCTGACGCGATGGACGTCCCGGTCAGTTTCTTCTTTGATGGTCTACAGGAAGAGGATAAGGCCCCTGCCGACAAGGCAGACAAGGCGTCGGTGCCTGAGGATCTGATGGGCGATAAAGAGGCCTTGGATCTGGTGCGTTCCTATTACGCGATCCCCGAGAACCAGCGCAGGCGATTGTTCGAGCTGGCCCGTGTGCTCAGCGACGCAGCCTGAAAGTGAAAAGACCCTTCGGGGTCTTTTTTCTTGAATAGCGTGCGGCCAGATGGCACCGCCATCGCATGACACAGAACCCTGATTCCGATTTGGACGTTGCGCAGAAGATGGCCGATGCGGCCGGCGCAGCGATCCTGCCGTATTTTCGCAGCGCCACTCTTGGAGCGGACAACAAGCTGGAGGACGGGTTCGATCCGGTCACCGTCGCTGATCGCGAGGCGGAACTGGCGATGCGGGCGGTGCTGGCGCAGCTGCGCCCTGATGATGGTATCCTGGGCGAGGAATTCGCTCCCGTCGAAGGCAGCTCTGGCCGGACCTGGGTTCTGGATCCTATCGATGGCACCCGCGGTTTCATCAGCGGCACGCCGACCTGGGGGGTGCTGATCGCCATGTCCGAGGCAGACGGCCCAGTGCTGGGCGTGATCGATCAGCCCTACACCGGCGAACGCTTTATCGGCGCGGCCGGGCTGGCGCAGATGACCGGGCCACAGGGCGCACGCGATCTGGCGACCCGTAACGGCACGGCGCTGGATCAGGCGATCCTTTTCACCACCTTTCCCGAAGTCGGCACCCCTGAAGAACGTGCCGGGTTCGAACGTGTCTCCGGAAAGGTCCGGCTGACGCGCTATGGCATGGACTGCTACGCCTATGCACTGCTGGCGGCGGGGCAGATCGATCTGGTTATCGAGGCGGGCCTCAACGCCTATGACGTGCAGGCCCCGATCGCAGTGATCCAGGCTGCAGGCGGTGTCGTAACTGATTGGGAGGGCGGCCCGGCTCATGAAGGCGGCCGGGTGCTTGCCGCCGCCAATGCCGAATTGCACGCGGCGGCGCTGGCCCTATTGAAAAACAGCTGATCAGGTCCCGTCCGGGGCTTGAGCGCGGCCATGGCAGTGCTGTATAGCACCGCCACGGCCCGAGTCCTTTACCCGTATTCTGTCGGGCCAGTTCACACTTCCAAAACCGAAACGGGTGACAAAGGAGTGTGAACCGATGCAGGAAATCCTGATTCAAAATGCCACCACCGTCATCACCATGGATGATGCGGACCGCGTATTGCACGATGCAGATGTTCTGATCCGGGGCGGTCAGATTGCCAAGGTGGGGCAGGGGTTGCGCACGACAGGGCAGATCGTCTCTGGCCGGGGCTGCGTGGTGACGCCGGGCCTCGTCAATACGCACCACCATCTTTATCAGAACCTCACGCGCGCAGTGCCCGGGGCGCAGGACGCGCTGCTGTTTGGCTGGTTGCAACGGCTCTATCCGATCTGGGCGCGCTTTGGCCCGGAGGAGATGTTCGTCTCTGCCCAGCTGGGGCTGGTGGAACTGGCTCTCTCCGGCTGTACCCTCAGCTCTGATCATCTGTACCTTTATCCCAACGGCGCGCGGCTGGAGGATACCATCCATGCCGCCCGCGAGGTCGGTTTGCGTTTTCACCCGACACGCGGCGCCATGAGCATCGGGGAAAGCGACGGGGGATTGCCGCCGGATAGCCTGGTCGAGCAAGAGACGTCCATTCTTGAAGATATGATCCGCGTGGTTGATGGCTTTCACGACGCCTCTGAGGGCTCCATGTGCCGGGTGGGGCTTGCGCCCTGTTCGCCGTTTTCGGTCAGCCGCGACCTGATGCGGGATGCGGCGTTGCTGGCGCGTGACAAGGGCGTGATGCTGCATACCCATCTGGCCGAAAACGATGAGGATATCGCCTATTCCGAAGCGCAGTTCGGCTGCCGTCCCGGCCAATATGCCGAGGAACTGGGCTGGACCGGCGATGACGTTTGGCATGCGCATTGCGTCAAGCTGGACGCGCAGGAAATCGATCTGTTTGCGCGCACCCGGACCGGCGTGGCGCATTGCCCCTGTTCCAATTGCCGCCTTGGCAGCGGTATCGCACCGGTACGGGCGATGCGCGATGCCGGGGTGCCGGTGGGGCTGGGCGTTGATGGCTCGGCCAGCAACGATATCGCCAACTTGATCGGCGAGGCGAGGCAGGCCATGCTGCTACAGCGGGTTGCGCAGGGCGCTGACGCCATGAGCGCCTATGAGGCGCTGGAAATCGCCACCCGTGGCGGCGCTGATATTCTGGGTCGTCCCGATTGCGGTCGGCTCAGCCCCGGCAAACGCGCCGACGTGGCAGTCTGGGATGTGACCGGCGTTGCCTCCAGCGGCAGCTGGGACCCGGCGGCCTTGCTGCTGGCCGGGCCGACACAGGTCAAGCATCTGTTCGTGGAAGGGCGTCAGATCATCTCGGCAGGCGAGGTCACCAGCCTTGAGCTGCCGCGGCTGATCGAACGCCATGGGCAGCTGGCCCGCGCCTTGGCCGAGAAGGCGTAACGGAAGGCTGCAGGCGGGGCGGGGCGTCAGACCTGCCGCCCGCCGATCCAGACTTCGGACACAGCCCGGTCATCACCCATCATGATGGTGGCAAAGGCGGCCTCCCAGATGTCATCGGCGCGGGCGGCGCGCTGGGCGATGGCGGGGGTGGAGGCGAGATCGAGCACCACAAGATCGGCCTCCATGCCCGGGGCGACATTGCCAATCTTGTCTTCGAGCCGCAGCGCCGTGGCCGAGCCTTGCGTTGCCAGCCACAACAGCTGGGCCGCGTGCAGGGGGGTGCCGCGCAGCTGGCCGATCTCATAGGCTGCCGCCATCGTGCGCAGCATGGAAAAGCTGGAGCCGCCGCCGGTGTCGGTGGCAAGGCCGATCCGCTGCCCTTCGGCCATCAGCCCGGCCATATCGAACAGCCCGGACCCGATGAAGGTGTTCGAGGTAGGGCAATGCACCAGCGCGGCGCCATGTTCGCGCAGCCGGTCACGTTCGCGCGGTTCCAGATGGATGGCATGTCCGTAAAGGCCACGTGCGCCCAACAGGCCAAAGGCCTCGTAGGTGTCCAGATAATCGCGGGCATCCGGGAACAGATCCTTGACCCAGGCGATCTCATCCGTTTGTTCACTCAGATGGGTTTGCATCAGGCAGCTGGGGTTGGCGGCCCAGAGGGCGCCGATGGCCTCTAGTTGTTCAGGGGTAGAGGTGGGGGAGAACCGCGGCGTGATCGCATAGTCCAGCCGGTCGATCCCGTGCCAGCGCGCGATCAGCGCCGCACTGTCGTCATAGGCAGACTGAACCGTATCCTGCAGCCCTTCTGGGGCGTTGCGGTCCATACAGGTTTTACCCGCCACAACCCGTTGCCCGCGCGCCTGCGCCGCCGTGAAGAAGGCATCAACGCTTTCGGGGTGGATGGTGCAATAGCTGCAGACCGTGGTGGTGCCATGGGCAGCGGTCAGGTCCAGATAGCGGGCCGAAATCTCATCGGCATAGGCACGATCACCAAAGCGCATCTCCTCGGGGAAGGTATAGCTGTTCAGCCAGTCGATCAGCCGCTTGCCCCAGCTGGCAATAATGGCGGTCTGTGGATAGTGCACATGCGCATCGACGAAGCCGGCAAGAATCAGCTTCTCCCCGTGATCATGCAACGCGGCTGCGGGAAACCTCTGGCGCAGATCGTCAAAGCTGCCGACGGCGGCAATCTTCCCATCCTGCACGGCCACTGCCTCGCTCAGCCTTGCCGCTTCCTGCGGTGCCTCCGTGGCAAAGGGGGAGCCTTGAAAGGACAGGACCTGTCCCCGCAGGATGTGGGCGTTGCTCATGATGTGCTGTCCTTTCGTGCGAATTCACCGCATGCAGGATACGCGCGGCGCGCGCGGCGGTAAATTGTGTCATTGTCATTGTTTTCCGGTAGCAGCTTCTTCTATTCATGGGACAAGCATCGGAAGGGGCAGCGTATGAGCACAGGCGACGAGACCATCGGGACCGACAAGGGCCAGGACGACGCCTATATGTTGGATCGCCGCCGCGTGGCGCAGATCCTTTATGCTGTGGATACCAACGACAAGGCCGAGCTGGCGAACCTGATGGAGCCGCTGCACGCGGCCGACATCGCCGACCTTCTGGAGCAGGTGAACGCCTATGACCGGGCCCGGCTGATCCGGCTTTATGACCGCGAATTCGACGGCGAAATCCTGTCAGAACTGGACGAGGCGATCCGCGAGGAAGTGATCGCGATCCTCAACCCGCAGGTTTTGGCTGAAGCAGTCCGGGATCTGGACAGCGACGATGTGGTCGACCTGCTGGAGGACCTTGAAGAGCCGCAGCAGGAAGCCATTCTCGACGCGTTGGAGGATTCCGACCGGGTCGCGATCGAGCAATCGCTGAGCTACCCGGAAAACTCCGCCGGCCGCCTGATGCAGCGCGAAGTGGTGATGGCGCCGGAACACTGGACGGTGGGGCAGGCGATTGATTTCATGCGCGAAAGGTCGGACCTTCCAGCGCAGTTCTATCACGTGGTCATGGTCAGTCCGCGCCTGCATCCGGTGGGCAATGTCACTCTTGGCCGGATCATGTCGGCCCGACGCGAGGTACCGCTTACCGATCTCAGGGAAGAAACCTTCCAGGTCATTCCCGCCGATCAGGACGAGGAAGACGTGGCCTATGCTTTTAACCAGTATCACCTGATTTCGGCCCCGGTGGTCGATGACGAGGGGCGTCTTGTGGGTGTCATCACCATCGATGATGCCATGGCGGTTCTGGATGAAGAGCACGAAGAAGACATCCTTCGCCTGGCCGGTGTCGGCGAAGGCAGCCTGTCGGACCGGGTGATTGACACCACCAAGCGGCGGTTCCCCTGGCTGGCGGTCAACCTGGTAACGGCCGTGCTGGCGTCGATGGTGATTTCAATGTTCGAAGATACCATCGCCCGGTTCGTGGCCCTGGCCGTGCTTATGCCCATCGTGGCCTCGATGGGCGGCAATGCCGGCACCCAATCGCTGACGGTGGCGGTGCGTGCGCTGGCCACACGCGACCTGACAGGATCAAACGTCTGGCGGGTGATCCGGCGTGAGGTTCTGGTGGGGCTGGTCAACGGTCTGATCTTTGCCGTTGTGATGGGCTGTGTCGGGCTGTTGTGGTTCGGCTCGCCGCAGCTTGGCGCGGTGATTGGCGTCGCGATGGTAATCAATCTGGTCGTGGCAGGCCTCGCCGGGACCGTGGTGCCGGTTATGCTGGAAAAAATGAATGTGGACCCGGCACTTGCCTCGGGGGCTTTTGTGACGACGGTGACCGATATCGTTGGATTCTTTGCCTTCCTCGGTCTGGCCGGGCTGGTTCTTCTCTAGGCATTCAATCCCGGCAAAGGAGGGAGCAATGGCGGATCTGGCAGCGATCAAGGCACAAGCGCGCAAGGCGGCCTTTGCCCGGCGTAAAGAGGCCTTCGATATGGGCAAACCCGGCGCGGCCGGACATCTGTCCGAGGTGCTGGCCGGGTATCGCGGTGTTCCATTGTCCGGATACATGCCGATCCGCACCGAAATCGATCCGCTGCCTGCCATGGCCGAAGCCGCGGCTCATGGTGTGGTCGGCGTACCGGTGATCGAAGGTGCAGGTCTGCCCTTGCGGTTCAGCCGCTGGCAACCCGATGCGCCGCTGCGTGAAGGACCATTCGGCGCGATGGTGCCTGCGGTGGATGACTTCTTTGAACCCGAAATCCTGATCGTGCCGCTGGTGGCCTTTGATCGGTCCGGCGGGCGGCTTGGCTATGGCGGCGGCTTTTACGATCGCACGCTGGAGCTCTTGCGCAGCAAGCGGGCGACGCTGGCCATCGGCTTTGCCTTTGATGCGCAGGAGGCGGAAGATCTGCCGCTGGAGCCGACCGATCAGCCGCTTGACATGATCGTGACCGAAAGCCGTATCCTCCAGTTTTCCCGATAAGGAGGGGGCTTAGGCTGCGTTGTTTCAGTGGGGTTTGGCGCGAAAAACAGCGCAATGAACGTCCAGAGGGCTTGTTCCCTGCCGCAGCGCCGCCTAGGACTGAGCCATGAGAATTCTGTTTCTAGGCGATGTGATGGGCCGCGCGGGGCGCCGTGCCATCACCGAAAACCTGCCGCGACTGCGCAAGGAGTGGCGGCTGGATTTTGTTGTGGTCAACGGCGAGAACGCGTCGAATGGCATGGGGCTCAGCGGCGATCACGCCAAGCTTCTGCTTGATGCCGGGGCCGATTGTCTGACCCTTGGCGATCATGCCTTTGATCAAAAGGACATGATGCAGTTCATCGAAAAGGAACCGCGCATCATCCGGCCACTGAATTTTGCGAAAGGCGCACCGGGGCGGGGGCACCGCCTGTTCGACGCGCCCGGCGGGCGCAAGGTGCTGGTAACGCAGGCGCTGGGTCAGGTGTTCATGAAACGGGCCTATGACGATCCCTTTGGCGCTGTCGAAGGCGTGCTGAAGGCGCACCCGCGCGGCGGGCTGGCGCAGGCGGTGATCGTCGACATGCATTGCGAGGCGACCTCGGAAAAGATGGCGATGGGGCATTTCTGCAATGGCCGGGCCTCGCTGGTGGTCGGCACCCACACTCATGTCCCTACCGCTGATGCGCAACTCCTGTCCGAAGGCACCGGTTATCTGACCGACGCGGGTATGTGCGGCGACTACAATTCCGTCATCGGCATGGATAAGGCCGAACCGATGCGCCGGTTCCTGACTGGCATGCCCAAAAGCCGCTTCACCCCGGCGGAAGGGGAGGCGACCCTGTCGGGTGTCTTTATCGTAACAGACGACCGCACCGGCGCGGCCAAGGAAATTCACATGGTCCGGGACGGTGGTCTGCTGCAAGGCGCGGCGCCGGTCTGATCCACTGACCTGTCGCTCCGGCCACCAAATGTGCATTGAAACCATCGTGAGATGCCAAATGCTTGTGGCCGGGGTGCAGAAGTGCTTGCCCCGCAATTTGGGATCGGGGACACTCTGTGCCGGTCTGGCATAATGGGCGGGACCGCAGCATCGCAAACCAGGTGGGATATTTGCCGCACATGCATGTCTTTCAAGTCGCTCAGAACGGCAGCGCCCTGATCACCCTTCTGATCGTCGCACTGATGTTTCTGGCCTTTCTGAAGGAAACCTACCCGACCGAGGTGGTGGCCCTCGCTGGGGTGTCTCTGATGCTGATCACCGGCGTTCTGCCTTATGATGCGGCGCTGCCGGTGCTTTCCAACCCGGCGCCGTGGACGATTGCGGCGATGTTCATCATCATGGGGGCCTTGGTGCGCACCGGGGCGCTGGATGCCTTTACCGCGATTGCCCGCAAACAGGCCGAGGTCAGCCCCAAGCTGGCCGTTGCCATGTTGATGGCCTTCGTCGTGGGCGCCTCTGCTATCGTCTCCAACACGCCGGTCGTGGTGGTTATGATCCCGGTGTTCATCCAGATCTCCCGCACGCTGGATGTCTCGGCCTCCAAGATGCTGATCCCGCTCAGCTATGCGGCGATCCTGGGTGGCACGCTGACGCTGATCGGTACCTCGACCAACCTCTTGGTGGATGGTGTGGCCCGGGCACAGGGTTTGGCGGCTTTCAGCATTTTCGAAGTCACGCCGCTAGGGGTCATTCTTGTGATCTGGGGCATGGTCTACTTGCGCTTCATCGCGCCGCGACTGCTGCCGGACCGGGATAACCTGGCCAACCTGCTGAGCGACCGTTCGAAGATGAAATTCTTCACCGAGGCTGTCATTCCCCCCGAAAGCAACCTGATCGGCCGTGAGGTTTCCGGCGTTCAGCTGTTCAAACGTCCGGGCGTACGCCTAATCGACGTCATCCGCGGCGATGTCTCGCTACGGCGGAACCTCAAGGGCGTTGAACTGCAGGTCGGGGATCGGGTGGTGCTGCGCACACAGATGACCGAACTTCTGAGCCTGCAAAGCAATAAGGAGCTGAAGCGCGTCGATCAGGTGTCCGCGGTGGAGACCAAGACTGTCGAGGTTCTGATCACCCCCGGTTGCCGTCTGGTCGGGCGCTCGCTGGGCGCCATGCGCCTGCGTCGCCGCTACGGTGTCTATGTGCTGGCGGTGCACCGGCGCAATCAGAATATCGGTGTGCAGCTCGACGATTTGGTGGTGCGGGTCGGCGATACCCTGCTGCTGGAAGGCGCCCCAGCGGATATTCAGCGTTTGGCGGCGGATACGGATATGGCCGATGTCTCTCAGCCGACGCAGCGGGCCTATCGCCGTAGCCACGCACCCCTTGCGATTGCTGCGCTTCTGGGGATCGTGCTGCTGGCCGCGCTGGGCGTTGCGCCGATCCTGATGCTGTCGGTTGTCGCGGTGGCGCTGGTGCTGGTCAGCCGCTGCATCGACGCGGATGAGGCGTTTTCCTTTGTCGACGGGCGGCTACTGGCGCTGATTTTCTCGATGCTGGCGATTGGCGCTGCGCTGGAAAGCTCGGGCGCGGTTGCGCTGATCGTCAATGCCATCGCACCGGGCCTGTCCGGCCTGCCGCCCTTCCTGCTGGTCTGGGCGGTCTATCTGCTGACGTCGGTGCTGACCGAGCTGGTGTCGAACAATGCGGTGGCGGTCGTGGTGACCCCCATCGCAATCGGGCTTGCCCAGGCGATGGGGCTGGATCCGCGTCCGCTGGTTGTTGCGGTGATGGTGGCAGCCTCGGCGTCCTTTGCGACACCCATCGGCTATCAGACCAATATGCTGGTCTATGGTCCGGGTGGCTACAAGTTCACTGATTTCCTGCGCGTGGGCATTCCGCTGAACCTCAGCATCGGCCTGCTGGCCTCGGCCCTTATCCCGCTTTTCTGGCCTCTTTGAGGCGCGATTACATCGGCCAGAAGAACAGGATGGCCGGGATCGAAACCGCGATCACCAGGATTTCCAGCGGCAGTCCCATGCGCCAGTAATCGCCGAACTGATAGCCACCGGGACCCAGCACCAGCGTGTTGTTCTTGTGGCCGATGGGAGTCAGAAACGCCGCAGAGGCCGCCACGGCGACCGCCATCAGGAACGGGTCTGGGGAGACATTCAGCGCCGTTGCCATCTGGATACCCACCGGGGCCGCAACAATGGCCGTGGCCGTGTTGTTCAGCACATCCGACAGCGTCATTGTGACCACCATCAGCACGGTCAGGATCGCCCAGGCAGGCAGGCCCTCGGTCAAGCCGATCAGACCGTTGGCGATCAGCTGGGTGCCGCCGGAACTGTCCAGCGCGGCGCCGAGTGGGATCATCGAGCCCAGAAGAACGACCACAGGCCATTCGACGTGATCATAGATCTCCGCCACCGGCAGGATCTTGGTCAGCACATAGGCAATCGCCACCAACCCGAGCGCCACTGGCAGGTAGACAAGGCCCACCGAGGCCGCCGCTACAGCCGCAGCAAACAGGCCGATGGCCATCCATGTTTTATCATTGGCGGTGACGGATAGGCCCCGTTGGGCCAGTGGCAGGCAGCCAAGCCATTCGGTCACATCGGCGCTGCGGTCGCGTGGGCAGAGCAGCAACAGGATATCGCCCGGCTCGATAGTGGTCTGGCGGATATGGCTGGTCAGACGCCGCCCTTGCCGGGAAATGCCCAACAGGACCGTGCTTTGCCGCCAGGCAAGGCCGACGGCCTGGGCGCTACGCCCGTTGACGCGCGCGGTTTCCGGTACCACCACCTCGACCAGTTCCAGCCCTTCGCCCGCGGCGGTCAGCTTTTCCTGCCGTGCGGCATCGGCAAAATCGAGCGACAGCGCTGTGCGGAACTCGTCCAGCGCTTCGGGCGTGGCCTCGATCACCAGCGTGTCGGCGGCCCGCAGGCTGTATGCGGCGGCACGACCATAAAGCCGTTTGCCGTCCCGGATCAGACCCAGAATCGCCACGTCCGCCTTTTCCGCCTCGCTGTCCAGCTCTCCCAGGCGTTTGTCGATCAGGGGGGACTCTTCGGGCACTGTCAATTCGGCGATGTAATCGGCAATCTGCGCCTCTGACGCGCCGGCGGCGTTCTCGCGCTGCGGAATAAGGCGCCAGCCGATCAGGGCCACGAAGGCGAGACCGGCAACCGAGGCAACAAGGCCGACCGGGGCGAAATCGAACATGTGGAAGGGCTCACCAAGGGTGTCTTGGCGGATCGACGCGATGATGATGTTGGGCGGGGTGCCGATCAGCGTGACCATGCCGCCAAGGATCGTTGCAAAACTCAGCGGCATCAGGCTCAGCCCCGGCGCGCGGCCCGCCTTGCGCGCGGTCTGGATATCCACCGGCATCAACAGGGCGAGCGCAGCTACATTGTTCATGAAGGCCGACAGGACCGCGCCGATCCCGCCCATCAAGCTGATATGCAGGCCCAGGGCGCGGCTGCTGTCGACCAGCGTGCGGGTGATCAGGAACACCGCGCCAGACCGCACCAACCCGGCCGAGACGATCAGCACCAGTGCCACCACCAGCGTCGCAGGATGGCCGAAACCGGCAAAGGCATCCTTGGCCGGGACGACGCCGATCACCACCGCTACCATCAGCGCTGAAAAGGCCACCAGATCATAGCGGTAGCGCCCCCAGAGCAGCATCCCGAAGACCGCTGCAAAGATGGTGAAAAGCATGCCTTGGTCAAATGTCATTGCTGCCTGTCCCTGGTTAAATCCGGCATGAAGCCCTGCAAACGCCGGGACAGTCATTCCGGTAATGGGGGCAGTGTCGCGCAAAGCTGCAGCCGATGCCAGCACTGGCCTGAAACCCGGACGGATTTGTGTGTCTCAAGCTTTGAGGCGTGCTGCTGAGGTGGCTTTGGCACCAATCTCTTGCGGCCCGCGATGCAGGGCTGTATCAAACGCCCCGACAAGATCAATCGGTAGAAATGGAGGCTGGCGCATGGCAGGCCACTCAAAATGGGCGAATATTCAGCACCGCAAGGGTCGTCAGGACGCCGCGCGTTCAAAGCTTTTTTCCAAACTGGCCAAGGAAATCACCGTGGCCGCGAAGATGGGCGACCCGGATCCTGAAAAGAACCCGCGCCTGCGTCTTGCGGTGAAAGAGGCCAAGAGCCAATCGGTCCCCAAGGACGTGATCGAACGCGCGATCAAAAAGGCGATCGGCGGCGATGCGGAAAACTATGACGAGATCCGCTATGAAGGCTACGGGCCGAACGGCGTTGCGGTGATCGTCGAGGCGATGACCGACAACAAGAACCGCACCGCTTCGACGGTGCGCTCGACCTTTACCAAGAACGGCGGCAACCTTGGCGAGACCGGCTCGGTCGGCTTCATGTTCGACCGCAAGGGTGAGGTGACCTATCCGGCTTCGGTTGGCGATGCGGACACCGTGATGATGGCGGCCATCGAAGCGGGCGCCGAGGATGTCGAAAGCTCGGAAGATGGTCATATCATCTACTGCGCCGACACCGATCTCAACGATGTCTCCAACGCGCTCGAAGCGGAACTGGGCGAGTCTGAATCGACAAAGCTGATCTGGAAGCCGACCACCACCACAGAGCTGGACCTGGAAGGCATGCAGAAGCTGATGAAGCTGGTCGATGCGCTTGAAGATGACGACGATGTGCAGCGCGTCACCACCAACTTCGAAGCCTCGGACGAGGTCATGGCGCAGCTGTAACGCGGCTATAGAACCTTCGTAGTACAAGACAAAGGCCCGCCAATCTGGCGGGCCTTTTGCGTTTGGGCTCCCGGGTGCCGAAAGGTCAGTCCAGCTTGCGGTAGCTGAGGAAATTACCGCCGGGCAGATACATCAGGGTCATTTCGAAATCGGACATGCTGTCGATGGCATAGCAGTAGCTCTCGCCGGTCTCTTCCTCGCGCGCATAAAGGTAAGGGCCTGCGCCCTGAAAACTGTCACACCAGTCTGACACGGAAATATAGTCGCGTCCGGTGATGGCACCGTCATATGTGTTGTCGCGCTCAGACCCCAGAATGTTGAACTGGGAATTGGGATCATCGACCGAGTACCAACTGCCTTGCATCCGGTTCAGGATCGAATCCGCGTTGGTCCAGGGACGAATGGTGATATCGCGCAGCACAACATCCGCGCTGCGGTCGTAAATGGCTTCCAGATCGCCCTGAACCTCGATGGGCGTGCCGGGGTCCAGTTTCTCCATGATGGCAAAGACGAACTGCGGCGTGCGCCCGTCATCGGAGACGTAGAACTTGGTGCCGTCGGCGTGAAAGCTGCAGGTGCGGGCGCCCTCATAGGTGCAGTCCTGCAGGTTGGCCATGTTGGAATAGGGCTCGCCATAGGTGCCCGCCGGGGCGGGGCCTGTGGCTGGAGCAGGTGCCGGTGGCGGAGGGGCGGGCTTCGGTGTGGTTTCGCTCTTGCTGGTGGAATTGTCCACCAGCGTCAGGGTGAACTGTTTCGCGGTCTTGCCGGTGTCCAGTTTGCGGAAGCCGGTGCTCTCATATCCCCGTGCGGCACACTCGGAATCTCCCGATATTGTGAAGGCCTGTGAGGTGGTGCAGAAGGTGAAATCACCGCTGGCAAAGGCCGAACCCGAAGAATTGGCACGGTAGTAATAGTAGCGATTCTTCAGATCCCCGCCGAGCGGCGTCTTGCAATCGCCCGCATCGATGTTCCACCATCCCTTGGATACCCAGGTGTCGCCATCGGCGTATCCGATCGCCACGCTGAGGCTGCGCCCGGCATCGTTGCAGATTTCAAGGCCTGCAAAGGCAGGAGCGGCAGAGAAGGCGAGGCATAAACCGGCAGTGACAAAGCGCATAACATATCCTGAATTTGAACGATTTCAGGCTAGGCACGGGGAATGCGTCGCGCAAGAAAAACCGGCCTGTAACGTGTCAGCACCGTAAAAGGCACCGCAATTGTGGCGTTTTGAGCTTTTCAGTCGGCCCCGGCGGTGATCACGCCCGCGGCGCGCAGTTCCGCGTGCTCCGGTATCCAAAGGTCGGAGTTGGCCACCTCAAAGACCCTCTGCACAAACCCTTCGCTGATGCCCTGCTGCAGGAAAAAGGACAGGTCCTTCTCCTGCTCTTTCTTCAGGTCCAGTTGCGGCAGCCCGCCTTCGAACATCAGTGCATAGCCGTGAAATCCGAGCTGTCCCTTGGGGGCGAGGAGGCGCTCCTGCCCAGCGGCAAAGATCACTGTGCAGGCAGAGGCACATAGGTCGGCAGCCTGGGTATCAAGGCCACGGGTCCGGATCAGCTTGGCCACGCCGCGCGCCTCGTAGATCAGCCCGCCGGGGCCGGTCAGATGCAGAGAGCGGACCTCTGGCGCCGCGTCCAGCGTTGCTGCTATGCGCCGGGTCAGCCCGTGGGTGATTTCGCCTGTAAAGATCAGCGTGCGGCCATCATCGGACAGGGTCAGACTATAGAGCTGCTGGCGCGCCTGTTCCTGCTGCTTGGCATAGGGCAGAGTCTCCACCTGTCCGGCGGTCAGCAAGGCGCCCCACCACTGCGTCAGTGTCGCAAATCCTGCAAACAATAGAACCAGATAGCTGCCCCAGACCGGCGCCATTGACCCGGTGCTGCGGATGTGTCCATCGGTGCTGCGCAGCAAATCGCGGCTTTGCCACGCCAGCAACACCCCATCCGCCGCGATCAGCCCCCAGGCCAGTGACACGGGCAGCCAGAAGAAATGATTGAGGGCCAGCCAGACCAGCAGAACCCCGGCCCGTGGCAGAACCACGTGCAGGCCAAGGCTGCGCCGCAGAGAGACTGGCCCGGGTGTCACACCGGGCTTTCTGTCATTCGAAGACCTGGCAAATCTCCTCCAGAGGTTTTTTGAACTTGGCGACTGAGGGAACCATAGCATTTTCTGCCGGATGGCCTACAGCGATGATCATCGTAGGCTTTTCCGAGGTCGGGCGACCCAGGGCGCCATTGAGGAACTTCATCGGGTTCGGCGTGTGGGTCAGGCTGACCAGTCCAGCGGTATGCAGCGCCGTCAGCAAAACGCCGGTGGCAATGTTCACGCTTTCGGGCACGTAGTAGTTCTTGTAACGGGTGCCGTCCGCAAACTCGCCCCAGCGCTGGGCAAAGACCACGATCAGCCAGGGCGCGATGGTCAGATGCGGTTTGTCTTCATTGGTGCCGATCGGCTCCAACGCCTTGATCCATTCATCGCCAGCGCCGCCTGCATAGAACTTGCGTTCTTCTTCCTCAGCCTCGGCGCGGATCCGGGCCTTCAGTTCTGGGTTCGAAACGGCCGCAAAGAACCAGGGCTGGTGGTTGGCGCCCGATGGCGCGGTGCCCGCCGCCCGGATGCAGTCCTCGATCACCTGTCGGGGCACCGGCTGATCTGTGAAATCGCGCACCGTGTGGCGCCGCTGCATATGGGCGAGAAACTCAGTCGCCTTTTCCTGCATCTGCGCATCCGTGTACGCGGCCCGGTCGGGCAATGGCAGCGGATCATAGCTGAGAGAGTCTTGTGAAAACATGAGGGGTCTTTCCGATTGGTCTTAACGGTCTTGGGTCAAATGCCGTCGCGCTGATGTCTGCACAGACCGGGTGACCTCTGCAAGGGCAGGCGCCATCACCCGCGCCACCTGCCACGTGAGCGGAACCGGCAGGATTGTGTCGGGGATGAGTGGCACCAGACGGCCGCTGTGCAGCTCTTCCCCGATGATGGAAAGCGGGTTCATGCCCCAGCCGAGACCGGCAGCTGCGGCTTCGATAAAAGCCTGGGTAGAGGGCAGGTAGTGCGCGGGCGGCGACAACCGGGGTGCCACGTTCCGCTCCAGCCACTGCTGCTGCAGTCTGTCCTTTGCGTTAAAGATCATGCAGGGCGCCTCGGCAGCGGCCTCTGGCGTGACGCCGTCTGGAAACCAGCGCGCCATGAAGTCCGGGCTGGCGGTTGCCGCATAGTCCAGCGTGCCGAGCGGGTAGGCATCAAACCCGGGCACGGGCCGGGTGCTGGCGGTGACCGCGGCTGAGACCTCGCCGCGCTTCAGCCAGTCGGCGCTGTGATCCTGATCGTCCACCAGGAGATCGAACAGCACGCCGTCAGTTCCGGCCATCGCGTCGATGAACCAGCTGGCAAGGCTGTCGGCATTGACCGCGATGCGCAGACGCACCGGGGCCGTGCCGTTTTCCAGCGCCAGCTCCCGCGCCAGCTGCGCCTCAAGAAGGCCGATATCCTCGGCGTGTTTGGCAATCCTCAGCCCCGCCGCCGTGCCGGTGCAGGGCACACCGCGCAGGACCAGTGCGATGCCGGTACGGTCCTCCAGCGCCTTGATCCGCTGTGAAATGGCCGAGGGCGTCACCCCAAGGGCATGGGCCGCAGCCTCGAACGAGCCATGGTGTAAAACGGCCCGGAGCGCGGAAAGGTGATTGGGGTCGAGTTGCATTAGCTATGCTTAATCTGGGTTATCATAATTAATTGGATTATCCGGGCTGCGGCGCTTAGTCAAAGCGCGAAGAGTTCCAAAAGAAAGACGCCCCGCATGTCAGCCAGCCTTGTTTCCGGATTTGCCCTTGGCTTTAGCCTGATCCTTGCGATCGGGGCACAGAACGCATTTGTGCTGCGGCAAGGGCTGCGGCGGCAGCATGTATTCTGGATCTGCCTGACCTGTGCAGGCTCGGATGCGGTACTGATCTATGCCGGGGTTCTGGGGTTCGGATCGCTGACACAGGCGCTGCCGGGGATCGAGGCCATCATGCGCTTTGGCGGGGCCGCTTTCCTGATCTGGTATGGCGCGCGCAGTCTGCTGGCGGCCTGGCGCGGCGGCGCCGTTCTGGAGGCGGCGGGGCAGGGCAATCAGAGCGCGCCGCTGCTGCCGGTTCTGGCGACGGTGCTGGCGCTGACCTGGCTCAACCCGCATGTCTATCTCGATACGGTGGTTCTCTTGGGCACGATCTCGGCGCAGGATCCGGCGCCGCTGATCTTTGGCCTTGGGGCCGTTTTGGCAAGTTTCACGTTTTTCTTTTCCCTTGGATATGGCGCGGGTCTACTGGCGCCTGTGTTTGCCAAGCCCCGGTCCTGGCAGGTGCTTGAGGCAGTTGTCGGGCTGACAATGTGGGCCATTGCAGCGAACCTCCTGTTGATCTGAGGGAGGGCAAGTGCTGGGCGAGGCAGAGCGCTTTGCGGGCAAAGGCGGATGCCGAAAATAATTGCCATGTTCAGGGTTGTACCCTTTGCCGTTTGGGTGTTCTGTCTGGCGTCATGAGTGATGCGCAGCAGACAAAAGACCGGGACACTAATCCCGTGATGGGCATTTTCTGGATGCTGGTGACCGGGCTGAACTTTGTCGCGGTCACGGCCTTGGTCAAATACCTGGGCGGGCGGATCCCCCCTGCCGAATCCGCCTTCCTCAGATACCTTCTGGGGCTGGTGTTCCTGATCCCGATGATTGGCGCGCTGCGTCAGACCAAGCTGACGCCCAAGCTGTGGGGACTGTTTGCTGGACGCGGCGTTTTGCATACGCTTGGGGTGATGCTGTGGTTTTTTTCCATGACTCAGATCCCGCTGGCCGAGGTTACGGCGATGAACTATCTGGCACCAGTTTACGTAACCATCGGCGCGGCTGTGTTTCTGGGGGAGAAACTGGCCCTGCGCCGGATCGCGGCGATCATCGCGGCTTTGATTGGTGCGCTGATCATCCTGCGGCCAGGGTTTCGGGAAATCTCCCCCGGGCATATCGCAATGCTGGCAGCGGCGGTGGTGTTTGGCGGCTCCTACCTGCTGGCCAAATTCACCGTGGACGGCACCAATCCGGTTGTGGTGGTAGCCATGCTGTCGCTTTGGGTGACGGCGGGGCTGGCGCCCTTTGCGGCGGCGGTCTGGGTGACCCCGACACTGGCTGAGCTTGGCATTCTCTTTGCGGTGGCCTGTTTCGCCACGGCGGGGCACTACACGATGACGCTTGCCTTCTCGGCGGCGCCGGTTGCGGTGACGCAGCCGGTGACCTTCCTGCAGCTGATCTGGGCGACGCTTCTGGGCGCGCTGGTGTTTGACGAGGCGATCGATATCTGGGTGGTCTCGGGCGGCGCGCTGATCCTTGGAGCAATCAGTTTCATCACCTGGCGCGAGGCGGTTCTGAAGCGTCGCGCCATCACACCGCCGGTGCCTGCGACCAAGGTCTGAAGGTCCTACCTGTATGCAGTTGGGCCGGTCTTATGACAGGGCCAGATCCACGACTCTGTGCGCCGCGCGCCGTGCGGCTTCGGGATCGACCGGACCTTCGGACTGCGCGGTCTGCAGCCAGACACCGTCCATATAGCACTGCAGGGCCTGCCGCGCGGTTTCAATCTCTGCCTCGGGCAGAAGATGCCGCAGCTCGGCCAGAAAATGGCTGCGCACCCGGGTCCTGTTGATGCGGTGCAGCCGCGACAGACGCGGCGAGTAGGGCGCATTGGCCCAGAACTGCATCCACAGGCTGCATTGCGTCACGGTGAACAGATTGTCGGAAAAGTTCGCATCCATCACCGCGTATAGCCGTTCTTTCGGCGTGCGCGCAGTGGCGTAGCCTTCGACCATGGCGGTCCGCAGCTTGCGCAACAGGTGCCGCATCGTGGCTTCCATCAGCCCTTCCTTGGAGCCGAAGTAATAGTTGATCGACGCCGCCGAGGCTCCGGCTTCAGCGGCGATTTCGGCCATGGTCACAACACCATAACCGCGCTTGTGCACGGCAACGATGGTGGCTTCGATCAGCTCTTCGTTGCGGATATCTCGGATGCGTTTTCGTCCCATAACGCAGTTTTGCGTTACATGCGCGCCGGATACAAGCGATGTTATGTGGCTTCAATAACTTGTATGGCGGTACAAAAAACTGTTTGGCTTACCGGCAAGTCGTGGTAGGGCAGAACAGAACCGGGGTGCCGTGCAGATCGCGCGTGGCAGGACCCGCAGCAACAGCTGCCGTTTTCCGGATTGGCCGGAGCTCAGCACAAAATGAAACAGGAGAGGCGCATGACTGCACCCAATATTCTGATCCTGATGGTGGACCAGTTGAACGGGACGTTGTTTCCGGATGGTCCGGTGGACTGGCTGCATGCGCCCAACCTGAAGAAACTGGCGGCGCGCTCGACGCGTTTTGCCAATGCCTATACCGCTTCGCCGCTTTGTGCTCCGGGGCGGGCCAGCTTTATGTCCGGGCAATTGCCCTCGCGCACTGGCGTTTATGACAACGCCGCCGAATTCCGCAGCGATATCCCGACCTACGCGCACCACCTGCGCCGTGCGGGCTATTACACCTGCCTCAGCGGTAAGATGCATTTTGTCGGCCCTGACCAGCTGCACGGGTTCGAGGAGCGCCTGACCACGGATATCTACCCGGCCGATTTCGGCTGGACTCCGGATTACCGCAAGCCGGGCGAGCGGATCGACTGGTGGTATCACAATATGGGCTCAGTGACCGGGGCAGGCGTCGCGGAAATCTCCAACCAGATGGAATACGACGACGAGGTCGCCTATCACGCCAAGGCCAAGCTTTACGATCTGGCGCGGGGCAAGGATGACCGTCCCTGGGCGATGACGGTGTCCTTTACCCACCCGCACGACCCCTATGTCGCGCGCAAGAAATACTGGGACCTTTATGAGGATTGCGAGCATCTGCTGCCCGAGGTTCCGGCGATGGAGTATGAGGACCACGACGCCCATTCCAAGCGCATCTTTGACGCCAACGACTGGCGCAGCTTCGACATCACCGAAGAAGACATCCGCCGCTCGCGCCGTGCCTATTTCGCCAATATCTCATATCTGGATGACAAGATCGGTGAGATCCTTGAGGTGCTGGAAACCACCCGTCAGGAGGCGATCATTCTGTTCGTTTCCGATCACGGCGACATGCTGGGAGAGCGCGGACTTTGGTTCAAGATGAGCTTCTTTGAAGGCTCTTCGCGCGTGCCGCTGATGATCTCGGCCCCGGATCTGCCCGCCGGGCGTATCGATGCGCCGGTGTCGACGCTGGATGTCACCCCGACGCTGGGTGTTCTGGCCGGGGTGTCGATGGAGGAGATCGCCCCCTGGACCGACGGCGAGAACCTTGTGCCGCTGGCCAAGGGCGAAGAACGCAGTGCACCGGTGACCATCGAATACGCAGCCGAGGCGTCCTATGCGCCGCTGGTGTCGCTGCGCTATGGCAAGTGGAAGTACAACCGCTGCGCGCTCGACCCTGATCAGCTGTTTGATCTGGAGGCCGACCCGAAGGAACTGACCAATCTGGCGGATCACCCCGACCATGCGGGCACCCTGCAAACTCTGCGGGCAAAATCCGAAGCGCGCTGGAACCTGGAACAGTTCGACGCCGAGGTGCGCGCTAGCCAGGCGCGCCGCTGGATCGTCTACGAAGCGCTGCGCCAGGGCGGTTATTACCCCTGGGACTACCAGCCGCTGCAAAAGGCTTCGGAACGTTACATGCGCAACCACATGGATCTCAATGTGGTTGAGGAAAACGCCCGCTTCCCGCGCGGCGAATAACCCAATTTCAAGACTGGACAGGCCTATATCATGACCCATCCCGCAGCCCCCAAGGCCAGCCATTTCATCAATGGCGCCTATGTCGAAAACACCGCTGGGACCGCCATTCCGGTGATCTATGCGGCCACCGGCGAAGAGATCGCCACCGTGCATGCCGCGACGCCCGAGATCGTCGAAGAGGCGCTCGCTTCGGCCCAGGCGGCGCAAAAGGCCTGGGCGCAGATGACGGGTACCGAGCGCGGCCGTATCCTGCGCCGCGCCGCCGACATCATGCGCGAACGCAATCACGAGCTGTCGGTGCTGGAAACCTATGACACCGGTAAGCCCTTGCAGGAAACGCTGGTGGCGGATGCGACCTCTGGCGCAGATGCGCTGGAGTATTTTGGTGGTCTGGCTGCCAGCCTGACTGGCGAGCATATCCCGCTGGGCGAGGACTGGGTCTATACCGTGCGCGAACCCTTGGGGCTGTGCGTCGGGATCGGCGCCTGGAACTATCCCACGCAGATCGCCTGCTGGAAGGCGGCGCCGGCGCTGGCCTGTGGCAATGCCATGGTGTTCAAACCTTCCGAGACGACGACGCTTTGCGCCCTGAAGGTTGCCGAGATCCTGCACGAGGCGGGCCTACCTGCCGGGGTGTTCAACGTGGTTCAGGGCATGGGCGAAGTTGGCGGAGCCTTGGTTGCCGACCCGCGCGTCGACAAGGTGTCGCTGACCGGATCGGTACCGACTGGCAAAAAGGTCTACGCTGCCGCCGCGGCCGACATGAAGCACGTTACCATGGAGCTGGGCGGCAAGTCGCCTCTGGTCATTTTTGACGATGCCGATATTGAAAACGCGGTTGGCGGTGCGATCAACGGCAACTTCTATTCTTCCGGGCAGGTTTGCTCGAACGGCACCCGGGTCTTTGTGCAAAAGGGCATCAAGGAGAAGTTCCTCGCGCGGTTGGCCGAGCGGACCAAAGGCGCGGTTCTGGGAGATCCGCAGGACGAGGCGGTCAACTTTGGCCCCATGGTGTCAGAACGGCAGATGGAGATCGTTCTGGGTTATATCGAAAAGGGTAAGGCCGAGGGCGCGCGCCTGATCTGCGGCGGCGAACGTGTGGACCGACCCGGCTATTTCATTGCGCCGACCGTCTTTGCCGATGTGACGGACGATATGGTGATCGCGCGCGAGGAGATCTTTGGTCCGGTGATGTCGGTTCTGGATTTCGAAACCGAGGAAGAGGTGATCCAACGCGCCAACGCGACGGAATTCGGTCTCTCCGCAGGTGTCTTTACTCGTGACTTCACTCGGGCTCACCGGGTGATCGGGGCGCTGGAGGCGGGCAGCTGCTTTATCAACTCCTACAACGACGCGCCGGTCGAGGCGCCCTTTGGCGGGGTCAAGGCCAGCGGTGTGGGGCGCGAGAACTCCAAGGAAGCCATCAAACACTTCAGCCAGGTCAAATCCGTCTATGTGCGCATGGGCGATGTCGAAGCGGCCTTCTGATTGCCCTTCCGGTCAACGCCCACCCACCCGCCCCGTCGCCCGGAAGGGCAACCGGGGCAGAGGGTAGGCCAGGTTTGGACGGGTCGTTGACCGGTGACGGAGAAATGCGATGAACGCTGATTATGTGATTGTGGGCGCCGGATCTGCTGGTTGTGCGCTGGCCTACCGGCTGAGCGAGGCCGGGCACAGGGTGCTGGTGATCGAGCATGGGGGCACCGATATGGGGCCCTTTATCCAGATGCCTGCGGCGCTGTCCTATCCGATGAACATGTCGCTTTATGACTGGGGCTATAAATCCGAGCCGGAACAGCATCTGGGCGGGCGCGAATTGGTCTGCCCGCGTGGCAAGGTGATCGGAGGCTCTTCCTCGATCAACGGGATGGTCTATGTGCGCGGCCATGCCGGCGATTACAACCACTGGGCCGAAAGCGGCGCCCGGGGTTGGTCCTATGCGGATGTGCTGCCCTATTTCAAACGGATGGAAACCTGGCACGATGGGGGCCACGGCGGCGATCCCGACTGGCGCGGCACCGATGGTCCGTTGCACATCAGCCGCGGCCCGCGCGACAATCCCCTGCACGATGCCTTTGTCGAGGCTGGGCGCCAGGCCGGCTACCCGGTGACGGGCGACTATAACGGTCGGCAGCAGGAAGGCTTTGGCCCGATGGAAATGACCGTCTGGAAGGGACGGCGTTGGTCAGCGGCCAATGCCTATCTTAGGCCGGCCCTGAAGCGCGACACCTGCGATGTCATCCGCGCCCTGGCGCGCCGCATCGTGATCGAAGAGGGGCGTGCCACCGGGGTCGAGGTGGAGCGCGGCGGCAAGGTCGAGGTGATCCGGGCAAACCGGGAGGTGATCGTCTCGGCGTCCTCGCTGAACTCGCCGAAACTGCTGATGCTGTCCGGCATCGGGCCGGCGGCCCATCTGGCCGAACACGGGATTGACGTGGTGGCGGATCGTCCGGGCGTGGGGCGGAACCTTCAGGACCACCTTGAGGTCTACATGCAGATGGCCTGCAGTCAGCCGATCACACTTTACAAATACTGGAATCTCCTGGGCAAAGGACTGGTCGGGGCGCAGTGGCTGTTCACCAAGACAGGTCTGGGCGCCTCCAACCAATTCGAAAGCGCGGCTTTCATCCGCTCGGACAAGGGGGTGGAGTATCCGGATATCCAGTACCACTTCCTGCCGATGGCGGTGCGCTATGATGGACAGGCGGCCGCCGAAGGACATGGGTTCCAGGCTCACGTCGGCCCCATGCGATCACCCTCGCGCGGGAATGTCAGCCTGCGTTCCTCTGATCCCAAGGCGGCGCCGAAGATCCTGTTCAACTACATGAGCACCGAGCAGGATTGGGAGGATTTCCGCAAATGCATCCGCCTGACACGGGAGATCTTTTCGCAGGACGCCTTCAAACCTTTCGTCAAGCATGAGATCCAGCCCGGCAATGAACTGCAGAGCGACGATGAGATCGACAGTTTCATCCGCGAGCATGCCGAAAGCGCCTATCACCCCTGTGGCACTTGCAAGATGGGAGCAGAGGATGATCCGATGGCGGTTGTGGATCCCGAATGCCGCGTCATCGGCGTCGATGGCCTGCGGGTGGCGGACAGCTCGATCTTCCCGCGCATTACCAATGGCAACCTCAACGGCCCGTCGATCATGACCGGCGAAAAGGCCGCAGATCACATTCTGGGGCGCCGCCTGCCGTCTTCAAATGCCGAACCCTGGTTCCATCCGGGCTGGCAAGCCGCACAGAGGTAAGCCCCTCAATTTCTGTTTGATAAGGCCGCCCCCTGCACCACGCAGCGGGGCGGTTTTTTGTTGGATCTGATGCACCTCTTTTTAAAGCGCAGCAGAAATGTTGCTTGCGGGCCTTTGATTTGATCCCGGTCAAAGTGAGGCTTCAAACCAGCATCTAATGTCCTGTCAAACAATACAGATAAAGGAGCGAACAGATGTCCAACACGCCTCATGAACTGGCCCAGGAATTCCCCGACAAGGCGGAGCTGATCAGCCAGTTGAAACAATCCGATGCTCATTTCGCCAAGCTTGCGGATGAGTATCACGAGGTGAACCGCGCCGTACACCGTGCCGAAACCAATGTGGAGCCGGTCGAGGAGTTGGCCGAGGTTGAGATGCGCAAGAAACGTGCCGCACTCAAGGACGAAATCTGGAGCCTTCTGTCCGAAAAGGCCTGAAGCACAGAGCGTTGGTAAATAGTTCCGGGGTCCGCAATGCGGGCCCCATTTTGTGTCAGCTGACCTCGTAGGGCAGTACGCCACGCGTATCGGCATTGATGCTAAGACGGCGCTCCAGCGGTGGAACAGACCGTTGATGGCAGTCCTTGCGTTCGCAGATGCGGCAGGAAATGCCGATCGGCTCATAGGCCGAGGCGTTGTTCACATCCAGCGTATCCGCATAGATCAGCGCATCGGCATGGCGCACCTCGCAGCCCAGGGAGATGGCATAGCGCCGTACCGGAGAGCCGAAGGAGCCCCCCGGTTTGGATACGTCATGGGCCAGCGACAGGTAGCGTACCCCATCCGGGGTTTCGGCCAGCTGGCGCAGGAACCGGCCCGGCGTTTCAAAGGCCCGGTGCACGTTCCACAGTGGGCAGGCACCGCCAAAGCGGGCAAATTGCAGCCTTGTCGCAGAATGGCGTTTGGTGATGGTGCCGGCCTGATCCACTCGGACAAAGAAAAAGGGAATCCCCTTGGCGCCCGGCCGTTGCAGGGTCGATAGCCGGTGCGCGACCTGTTCGATCGAGGCGCCAAAATGGGTGGCCAGTCGCTCCAGATCGTGGCGGGTCTCCTGCGCAGCGGCGAGGAACCGGCCATAGGGCATCAGGGCGGCGCCCGCGAAATAATTGGCGAGGCCGATCTTGGCGATGGCGCGGGCTTCGCTGGTCTGGAAGCGGGCAAAATCCAGCGTCGCCTCCAGCAGGCTGTCCTGGCTGAGCAGCGCCACCTGCAGCAGCAGCTGAAATACCTGAGTAGAGGGGGCGCTGCGGTTTGAGAGCCTTAAGGTGCGGCTCTCGGCGTCGTAGCTGCGCAGCCCGGTCATATCCGTCATCTGAACCGTGATCCCGGCGTTTTCCAGCGCCGATAGCGCCGCAGCGCGCACGTCTGCCGCGCCGGCAAAGCGTTCTGCGGCCCGGTCCACCGCGTCGATGTAGTTGTCGCAATAATGGAAGAAATCGCGCACTTCCTCCCAGGGGCTGGCCTGGATGCGGGCATCCTCGCGCCCCAGCGCTTCATCAAGAGAGGCAAGCCGTTCGTGGGTCTGCCGGTAGGCCCGGTGCAGCGTCAGGAAGGCACGCGCCAGCGCCGGTGCGTTCGATGCGGTCAGGCGCAGATCGGCCAAGGGCGGGGGATCGTCGGCAAAAACCGGGTCGGCCATCGCCTCGCGCATGTCGCTGACCAGACGCTCGCTGTCACCGGTGCTCAGCTCGGTGACATCCATGCCGAACTCCTGCGCCAGCGCCAGCACCACGGTGGTCGACACCGGACGGTTGTTGTTCTCCATCTGGTTGAGATAGGGCAGGGAGACACCCAGCTTGGCGGCAAAATCCTTTTGCGTCAGCTCAAGCCGTGTCCGCATCTCGCGCAGCTTGGCTCCGGCATAAAGCTTTTGGGTGGCCATCGGGTCTACCTTTGCAAATTATCTCCACGTTCAATGTATAATTGCAAACCCGATGGGGCAAGGCGCTAGAGCTGCAGAGATTTTTCTCGCTGAATCACGAGGATGATGGCCAGAAGCCCCAGCACAGCGGTGACAAACATGATAGCAAGCAGCGGTACGGCTGTGGCGCCGGGTACCAGAACCCAGCCCGCCATCGCGCTCAGGCCTGCACCGCCGCCAATCATAATGGCACCGCTAAGGCCCGAGGCAGACCCGGCCAGGTGCGGGCGCACGGAAATCGCGCCCGCAGTGGCATTCGGGATCGCCATGCCATTGCCGAGGCCGACGCAGGTCATGAAGCCGAAGAAGGTATAAAGACTGTCCAGCCCGGCCAGCGCGATCCCCAGAGAGATAGCAACGCCGACCCCGTTGATGATACAGCCCCAGAGCACCATACGGTTGACGCCGAAGGCCATGGAAAAGCGCCCGGAAACAAAGTTCCCCAGGAAGTACCCGACTGCGGGCGCGGCAAAACAGATGCCGAGCGTCGCCGGGTCAAGGCCATAGACCTGTGTGCCGACAAAGGGCGCGCCGCCGAGGTAGGCAAAGAAGGCGCCGGAGGCCAGTCCAGAGGCCAGCGAATAACCCCAGAAGCGCGGCGAGCGGAACAGTTCGGGGTATTCCTTGAACTGCGCAAGCAGGGTCTTGCCGCTTTTCTGCGCGGTTTCCCCAAAATCGAAATAGGTCAGCGCGTAGGTGCCCAGTGCCAGCACCACCAGCAGCCAGAAGTTGGCCTGCCAGCCAAAGATCTGGTCCAGAAACCCGCCGATCGCGGGGCTGATCATCGGGACCACAGCCATGCCCATGGTGACATAGCCGATCATGCTGGCAGCCTTGTCGGTGTCGTAGATGTCACGCACTGCGGCACGGCTCAGCACCATGGTGGCGGCAATCGCAGCCTGTGCCATTCGGAAGAACAGAAAAATTTCCGCATTCGGGGCAAAGATGCAGCCGAGTGTGGCCATCAGGAACAGGATGATACTGGCAAGAATCACAGGCCTGCGGCCCATCTTGTCCGAAATCGGGCCAACCAGAATCTGCACCACCGCGTTCACCGCCAGATAAAGCGCGACGGAGAGCTGCATCAGCCGGTAGTCGACCTCAAAATATACTGCCATGCCCGGCAGGGAAGGCAGAAAGACATTCATCGCGAGGGCAGAGATGCCGGCCAGAAGGATGAGCGTACCGATATGGGGCGCCGTTCGGGGCGCCCGGGGAGAGGTGTTCATGCGCGGAGTAGTTGTCATGCTAAGGGGTTAGTGCAGCAGCGACAAATTGTCTATTGGTGATATTACACACCCCCTGTGCGCGGGCGGGGCCATCAATGTGCCCCCGCGCCGAATGGCGATGCCGTCAGATCAGAATATCGTCGCTGAGATCGGCCAGCGTAATGCCGTTAACTAACAGGGCGTCGGCGCCAAAGTCGAACAAAACGCCTTTGTCCGTGTCACTTGCCGCGGCAAGGAGGGTGGCCTGATCGCCGTGGCCAGTGATCTCAAGGCTATCCAAATCATCGGCAAAATCTCTGATCGTGTCGTTGCCGAAGCTGTTGTTGAACACGAACTTGTCATCCCCGCGACCGCCGAACAGCCTGTCATTGCCGGACTGACCGTTCAGGATGTCGTTGCCGCCGTTGCCTTTCAGCGTATCGTTGCCATTGCCGCCGAACAGCCGGTCCCGGTGTCCGCCTCCGCTCAGGAAATCCTTGCTGTTGCCGCCGCGAAGAACGTCCCGTCCGGCGTTGCCTTCCAGATCATCGCGCCCACCCTGGCCAAACAGGCGATCCCGGCTGGCGCCGCCTTCGAGCTGGTCGCTGCCTCTTTGGCCAAAGATCGTGTCCTTGCCGCCGCCGCCCAGAAGGGTGTTGTTGCCGCCATTGCCAGTAATGCGGTCACCGCCAAGCCCGCCGGTGGCGTTCTCGATCGCGCTGCCAAAGGTGATCACCACGTCGCTTTCGGCATCAAAGCTGGAGAAGCTGCCCGCGCGCAAGTCAAAGACAACGCCATCCGCCCGGCCATTCGCATCAAGGGTGTCCTCTCCGCCGCTGTCCCAGATCGCATCAACGGTATTGGTGCGCGATCCGGTGTAGCGGGTGTCGCCGGTGTTGTAGTCGGCTGAGCCCCAGATGTCCTGCAGCGCCAGGACGTCGAACAGCATCATCGCATCGCTGTCCTGGCCGTTGATCGGGTTGGTAGTGTAGGACATGATGGAATAAAGGTTGCTGTCGTATTCCTCCGGCAGGTTGGCGTCCGGGTCGAATGTGTGCCGCAGGCCCATCGCGTGGCCCAGTTCGTGCAGCAGCAGATTCATTGCATCGGCCGAGGACAGATCGCGGGTCTCGTCAAAGACCACGAAGCCGTCCCATTCCGTGATGGTGGTGCCAGAATAGCTGACACCGTAACCGCCATAGCCCGAGGTATTGCCAGAGAGCGTGACCGCCCCGACGTTGATGTTCGGATCGCTCTCACCGCTGACCTCGACAAAGTCAACGTTCAGAAACGTTTCGATATGCGCCAGCGCGGCTTCGAAGTTTGCCTTCTCGGCGGCGGTGAAATCCCGCCAACCGCTGTAAGTCTCGTCATCCGGTAGGTCACCAGGCTGCTGCGTTCCGGCATATTGATAGGTAATCTCGAGCCGTGGTGCTGAGCTCAGGTTCAGAGGATCACTCTCGTAAAAGCGTTTGAATTGCAGGGCCTGGATGATTTCCGCTTTACTCAGCATCTGGTAATGCTCCTCACTGGTTGCTGGGATACGCTGCCGGTGATGAAAAGCCTACTGTGCAGCCGGTGCTGGGGAAAGAGGCGGCAGAGGCTGATGCAGAAGATGCGGCCGTAATCTGCCGACGATTTTGCAGAGTATGCAAATTTACACATGGCGTATGCAAACAGTTTGCAAATTTGCGACAAAGGGCTTTGGCCCAGACGACCCCCGGGCTATGGTCCCCCGGAAATCTAAAGGGGACCTGTGCCATGAAAGATATCCTTTCCGAGCTGGAAGAGCGCCGCGACACCGCGCGGCTGGGCGGTGGGCAAAAGCGGATCGATGCGCAGCATGGACGCGGCAAGCTGACAGCGCGCGAACGGATTGATCTGTTGCTGGACGAAGGCAGCTTTGAAGAGTTCGACATGTTCGTCGCGCATCGCTGCACCGACTTTGGTATGGAAAAACAAAAGCCTGCCGGCGACGGTGTTGTTACTGGCTGGGGCACCATCAATGGCCGTATGGTCTATGTTTTCAGCCAGGACTTTACCGTCTTTGGCGGCTCGCTCAGCGAAACCCACGCGCAGAAAATCTGCAAGATCATGGACATGGCCGTGCAAAACGGCGCGCCGGTGATCGGCATCAACGACTCGGGTGGGGCCCGCATTCAAGAAGGCGTTGCCTCGCTCGCCGGTTATGCCGAGGTGTTCCAGCGCAATATCATGGCCTCGGGCGTGGTGCCGCAGATCTCGGTTATCATGGGCCCCTGCGCGGGCGGCGCGGTCTATTCGCCTGCCATGACCGACTTCATCTTCATGGTCAAAGACAGCTCCTACATGTTCGTGACCGGCCCCGACGTGGTGAAAACCGTTACCAATGAGGTCGTCACCGCCGAGGAGCTGGGCGGTGCCTCGACCCACACCAAGAAATCCTCGGTTGCCGATGGCGCCTTTGAAAACGATGTCGAAGCACTGGCCGAAGTGCGCCGCCTGGTCGATTTCCTGCCGCTCAACAACCGCGAAAAGCCGCCGGTGCGCCCCTTCTTTGATGAGCCGGGCCGGATCGAGGAGAGTCTCGATACCCTGATCCCGGAAAACCCGAACACGCCTTACGACATGAAGGAGCTCATCACCAAGGTCGCGGACGAAGGTGATTTCTACGAGATCCAGGAAGATTTCGCCAAGAACATCATCACAGGGTTTATTCGCCTCGAAGGGCAGACCGTGGGTGTTGTCGCCAACCAGCCAATGGTTCTGGCCGGTTGCCTCGACATCGACTCCAGCCGCAAGGCAGCGCGTTTCGTGCGCTTCTGCGATTGTTTCGAAATCCCGATCCTGACGCTGGTCGACGTGCCGGGCTTCCTGCCGGGCACCACGCAGGAGTATGGCGGCGTCATCAAGCACGGTGCCAAGCTGCTGTTTGCCTATGGTGAAGCCACGGTTCCAAAAGTGACCGTCATCACCCGCAAGGCCTATGGCGGTGCCTATGACGTGATGGCCTCCAAGCACCTGCGCGGCGATTTCAACTACGCTTGGCCCACGGCCGAGATCGCTGTGATGGGCGCCAAGGGCGCGACCGAAATCATTCACCGCGCCGATCTGGGTGACGCAGACAAGATCGCGGCTCATACCAAGGATTACGAAGACCGCTTCGCCAACCCTTTTGTCGCGGCCGAGCGCGGCTTCATCGACGAGGTGATCATGCCGCAATCCACCCGCAAGCGGGTCAGCCGGGCCTTCGCGAGCCTTCGTAACAAGAAGCTCGAGAACCCGTGGAAGAAACACGACAACATCCCGTTGTGAGTTGGTAATGGCAGATCAGAGCGACATTGATTGTGTGACCTTCGGTCCGGGCCGTATTCCCTTGGAGCATCTTGAATTCTTTGAGGTGTCCAATGGCCGTGAAACGCGAGAAGTCATGCTTGCAGTGTTTCGCTCTGATCTCGGCAGTGAGCTGAACTCCCGCGAGCCATCGTCTGGAGAAATTGCCTCGATACGCGAAACTGTTTCATTGATGGCACGGCTTGCCGCCACAACAAGCGCTGGTCTGCCAGATGATTACTTTGTTGAGCTCGCAGAGGGAGTGGAGGCGAATTACGTGACCATTCCGCCTGCGCGGCGCGCCGTTTTTGGCCTTGATAATGAAAACTGGCAAACCGGACAGTTGATGCGGATTGAGGTTTCTGAATGACGCGCAACTCCTGGCATATCGCCCGAACCAGTGACACGCTGACACTGTCGCGGTGTCTACCTGCGCGGTTCGACCTCGCTGTGGAGACCATGCTGCCCGATGGAGATTCCTTGCGGCTGGCGCATCAGATCCGGCAGGATATGTGGCGGGCGTTGCAGGACGTGCGGGGGTTCTCTCCGGTGGTTCGGGTGGCGCAGACCGCCGAGGGCGTCAGGGTGACGGCTGGCGGTCGCGTTCTGGGGCTGGTGTCTCCGGTGCTGGCCGAGCGGATTGAAGCTGTGCTGGAAAATCCGGCAAACCGCGGGCGCTGGCTGCGCCATGCGGCGCGCGGGCAGGGGGCGGATCTGTGACTTTCCTGATGTGCGCCCTTTCCGGTGGTCCTGCACGAGTGGTGGGAGAGGCAGCAATCCAAAGCTCTGCATATGCGTGTACGGAGTTTCTGCGGCGCCAAAGAATGCCGCTTGGGCAAATCATTTTGCACAAATTTGTAACAACGTTTGACACAGAGGGCGAATCGGCTCCATGATCCGCCTCATCGGCATAAGGACAGCGCGCGCCGCGTGCGCAGCGCCTGCAGCCCCGGCAGGAGGAGCCCATCGTTTTTGGGGTCGGGGCTGCGGATATTTTGTGGCCGTCGTTTCTGGTTTCCTGAATATGCTCGCAGCGTCTGCCGCTTCGGCAGGTGAGGCCGGAGTGGCGCCGATTTCTGTACCGTCTGGTCAGCCGGTCACCCTGTCTGAAGTGCTGCTGGATCGTGATCCTGGTGCACTGTGGCTGCGCTTGCGTTTCGTGGCGCCGCAGATTTCCCGCAATGGCGGCACAGCCACCCATGATCAGGCGATGGCGGATATGGATCACCTGTGCCAGGAGCTGGCGCTCTCCTATATGCAGGAACACGCGCTGCAGCCGGAACGTATCGTCATCTCATTTGCCGATCGCGCTGTGCCATTTGGTGCGCAGGATCCCGCCGCCACCCAGTATTTCGAAGCCTATCGTCCGAGTGGCGACACCTGCATCTGGGAGGGTTTCTGATGTATCTACAAGATCTTGCGACCCCCGGCTGCGGCGCACCTTTGCCTGCGGCTTTGCGATCACAAAGCTACCGCTCCGCGTGTTTTCGATGTGAAAAGACCTGTCATTCGGCTATGATGCGGCTGGGCGGCGCAAATGCCGTCCGCATATTGAGGTCGAACCCTGCAGAGGTACTTCCCTCGGCGGGTTTCAGGACAATAATCAGGAGACAGAAATGTCCAAGAGCATCAAGCTTTTCACGCTGGCAGGTTTGCTGGCGACCGTCGCTGCATGCGGCTCAAAAGAAGAAGAATTTGTCGTGGTTGAGCCCGAGCCCATCTCGGTCGAACCGACCTATACCGGCAAATACAAGTAACATCGTCAGGGGTCCGGCCCTGTGGCCGGCCCCAGTCGCCGCGCGGGGTGCCGGACTGGAGGCATCACCATGCTGAAACACCGCGGGTTTCCCGGCCGTCTTCCGGGTACCGATTTCCAGTTCACCATTCGTCGTCCAAATCCCAAGGGAGTCACGCCGATCACTCAACGTGAGCGGTTCCGCGACCGGCGTCCGCCGGACCGCAGGGCCGATGCGGCCTTTATGCGGGCGCTGTGGGAGAATTTTGGCGACCAGCCTTTCGAACGGGGCAACCTTGATGCCGGGCGGCTGAGCTGGCTGTTCGGGCGCGAAGTCGTGGCCGCCGAAGATCCCTTTGATCCCGAAGATTACGAGGCACTGCTTGTCATCGATGTGGACGTCGCGCGCCTGTCCTTCCCTGAAGCCTTTGACGGGACCGCAGACTGATGGCTCTGGCGGGCTACCATATCGCGGCGCTGCGCGAATGCGCGGCAGGCCCGGTGACTGGTGGTCCGTCCGCCCGCATGTTTGGCGGCCAATGCCGGGATTCTGTGCGCTGCGTCGGCGTGAATTCGCACATGGGGCGCGCCTTTCAGCGGGAAGCTGCGCAGTCAGTGGCGTTGCAGAACACCGGGCTTTCCACCCCTGCCAATAGCTGCATTCTGGATGTGACAGTACGGAATGCTCGCGCTGTCACGCATCTGTTCCAGTCCCTTGACTTGGATGGGCAGGACCGCGCCCCCATCCGCGGCCTGCCTCTTTTTTTGCGGCGCAACATTTGCCTGTTCCTTGAGTGCATCCAGTGCGCGGAACCCCGCCACAGGCTGCGGGAAAGCGGGCGGTCCATCGCTCATTCCGGCACCCAGAGGCCCCGCGCGTTGCGGCTCGTTGGGCGTCCTGCAATCTTCTCTGGCCAGATAAATTCGGTCAGAAAAGGAAAACGGCAATGCAGGCAACACGGATACTCTCGCTCCTGGCCCTGTGCGGCGGATTGGCGGCCTGTGGGCAGTCAACCGGCGAGCAGGTCGTCTATGGCGCCAGCGCAGGCGCGCTCGGCTCGCTTTTGCTCGACGGCAACCCGGTCACCGGCGCCGCTGTCGGCACAGCTGCAAATCTCATCTACTGCAAGGAAAACCCTGGCAAATGCTGATCGCATTGCCGCGGCCCTTGCCCTGACATTCCGGCCCCTTGAGGCCGGTTCAACCACCGCGCAGATGCCGCGCCCGGGTGCGTCCCGGGGGCGGCGTTCTGCATTCCGGCTCAAAAGAGAACAAGGGACTGCCAATGTTTGATAAGATCCTGATCGCCAACCGGGGCGAGATCGCCTGCCGCGTCATCAAGACGGCGCGCAAAATGGGCATCAAGACCGTTGCCATCTATTCTGATGCGGACAAGCAGGCGCTGCATGTTCAGATGGCGGATGAGGCCGTGCACATCGGCCCGCCGCCCGCGAACCAGTCCTATATCGTGATCGACAAGGTCATGGACGCCATCCGTCAGAGCGGCGCCCAAGCGGTGCATCCGGGTTATGGCTTCCTGTCGGAGAACTCCAAATTCGCCGAGGCGCTGGCCGCCGAGGGCGTGGCCTTTGTCGGCCCTCCGGTGGGCGCCATCGAAAGCATGGGTGACAAGATCACCTCCAAGAAGATTGCTCAGGAGGCAAACGTCAGCACGGTTCCCGGCTACATGGGCCTCATAGAGGACGCCGATGAGGCGGTGAAGATCTCGAACGAGATCGGCTACCCGGTGATGATCAAGGCCTCTGCCGGCGGCGGCGGCAAGGGGATGCGGATCGCCTGGAACGACGAAGAGGCCCGCGAAGGCTTCCAGTCCTCCAAGAACGAGGCGGCGAACTCTTTTGGCGATGACCGGATCTTTATCGAGAAATTCGTCACACAGCCGCGCCACATCGAAATTCAGGTACTTTGCGACACCCACGGCAACGGCATCTACCTCGGCGAGCGCGAATGCTCGATCCAGCGCCGCAACCAGAAAGTCGTCGAAGAAGCGCCGTCGCCTTTCCTTGATGAAGCCACCCGCAAGGCGATGGGTGAGCAGGCAGTCGCCCTGGCCAAGGCGGTGGGCTATGCCTCTGCCGGTACGGTGGAATTCATCGTTGATGGCGACAAGAACTTCTATTTCCTGGAAATGAACACCCGCCTGCAGGTGGAACACCCCGTGACCGAGCTGATCACTGGCGTTGACCTGGTGGAGCAGATGATCCGTGTCGCCGGTGGTGAGCCGCTGAGCATTACTCAGGAGGATGTGAAACTGACCGGCTGGGCGATTGAAAACCGCCTTTATGCCGAAGATCCCTATCGCAACTTCCTGCCCTCCATCGGTCGTCTGACCCGTTATCGTCCCCCGGCAGAGCAAGCCTCTGGCCCGCTGCTGGAAAACGGCAAATGGCAGGGCGAAGCGCCCGAAGGTCCCGTCGCAGTGCGCAATGACACCGGCGTCTACGAGGGTGGCGAGATCTCGATGTATTACGATCCGATGATCGCTAAGCTTTGCACCTGGGCGCCGACCCGTGAGGCAGCGATTGCCGCCATGCGTGATGCGCTGGACGGGTTCGAGGTTGAGGGCATCGGTCACAACCTGCCGTTCCTGTCGGCTGTGATGGATCATCCGAAATTCGTTAGCGGCGACATGACCACTGCCTTTATCGCCGAAGAGTACCCGGACGGGTTTGAAGGCGTCGAACTGCCCGAGGCAGAGCTGCGCCGCATCGCAGCTGCCACCGCAGCCATGCACCGCGTCGCCGAAATCCGCCGCACTCGTGTGTCGGGCCGTATGGACAACCACGAACGCAAGGTGGGAACCGATTGGGTTGTGACGCTTCAGGGCCAGTCCCTCGATGTGACAATCGAGGCAGATCCCTCCGGCTCTACCGTGCGCTTTGCCGACGGGGAAACGGTCCGGGTGGCTTCGGACTGGACGCCGGGTGATCAGCTGGCGCGGGTTTCGACGGATGACAGCGGGCTGGTTCTGAAGGTTGGCAAGATCTCTGGCGGCTTCCGCATCCGCAGCCGCGGCGCCGATCTGAAGGTGCATGTGCGCACGCCGCGTCAGGCGGAACTCGCGCGCCTGATGCCCGAGAAGCTGCCGCCGGACACCTCCAAGATGCTGCTCTGCCCGATGCCTGGCCTGATCGTCAAAGTCGATGTCGAGGTTGGTCAGGAAGTGCAGGAAGGCCAGCCGCTTTGCACCGTTGAAGCGATGAAAATGGAAAACATCCTGCGCGCCGAACGCAAGGGGATTGTGTCCAAGGTCAACGCAAGCGCCGGTGACAGCCTCGCCGTGGACGATGTCATCATGGAGTTCGAATAAGGTGCAGCAGGGGGCAGCCATACTTGCCGGAGGGTTTGCGGGGCGATCTGCCGCGCGAGCCCGCCTGCGAGGCCGGACAGGGCATCGCCCTGAGGCCGGGGCTGCCCTTTTTTATGCCGGGTATGACAACCCATGCACGAATTCTTCAGAATTGGCTGGCAGATTAATCCGGACGGGGCGATGGGCCCGCGACCGCTCCTGCATGGTGGGGGTGGTTTCGTGCCGCGTCCAGCCCGCACGCGAGAGGTATCAAGGGTTTCCGGAGGCGCCACATGATCCGCATTGCTGTCAGTCTGCTGTCGGGCCTTTTGGTGCTGGCGGCCTGTGCGCTGGACAAGGAAGAGGAAGTGCGCGCTCAGATCGCGCCCTGGGTCAAGCTGGGCGAGACATATTTCTTCGAATCCTCAAGCAGTTGCACTGCGGCGGTCTTCTACATCGAAAGCCCGCGTATCAGCTCGTTGGTGTCCCGGGCACGGTCGATGGCGACGGGCATGAATATGCTCTCGGCAGGCAAACCGGTCTATTTCGATGTTCGGGGCAAAACACCCAACGCGCTGACCGAGGAAATCATGTCCCGCGATCTGCCGCAGGGGATCAGCGTGCTGAACTCCGGTTTGGCTGGGGCACACTGCATGACCGAACTGGTCAAGGGCGTCTACTATCAGGCCATCATGAACCCGACTTCGCAGCTGATTTTCGTGCCGGATGGCGATGCGATGATCGTGCTCGACCGGCAGGCCGGGGCGCTGATCTACGTGCGCGGCAGCGGCTGACGCCTCAGCTGCCGCGGCGTTCTTCGACCTCGCGCAGGCGCGATGGGAATTTGTCGATGGTCCGGGTCAGCTCCCGCACTGTCCAGGGATGCGGTTTTCGCAGTTTCACACCGCCGTCTTTGCCCACCAACACCAGCATAAAGCCGCGCGGGCGCAGTTTCTTGCGCAGGTCGGACCGCGCGCTTGGATCGGTGTCGGTCAGAACAACCACGTCCCGGTCCAGCAAATCCGCCGCACGTTTTGCCAGCCGTTCCATCTGGTCGTGGAATCGCGGATCCTCGGGGCTGTCGGCAAAGACCACAACGGGCCGTTTGTGCCACAGGAAATCGCTCAGATCGCCTTTGTACTCCGGTTCGATCCACCCTGTGGTATCGGCGGTGGTTGCTTCCTCGGCGCTGGCGCCGGCTGCAATGGTGGCGCAGGGAAGAAAAGCTGTCAGAACAAGGGCTAGGATTGGTTTCATGATCTCTCCTGTTGCTGTCAATATATGCCGCGCCGGTGCGAATGCGATGGCCGAATGTGTCCGAGCCGAAAAAAATTCAGAGGACATTAACCGCTTTGAGAGGGTGAAGAGGGCATGATCCGTCCGTCTCCCTCTGATGGTCCGCAAAAACGGACCCCGTCCAAAGGACTGGAAAAGCGATGCAAGTAATTGTTCATGTCGGTGCTCATCGGTGCGCCACCACCTCGTTTCAGGATTATCTGCGGTTCAATGCCGCCACGCTGGCCGAACAGCGGCTGGAGGTCTGGGGCCCGGATCTGACCCGGGACGGGCTGTTTCACGGCATTCAACCAACCCCGTCCGTGGGCAGCGCTGCGGCGGCGTCTAAACGGGCGCGTGGGCGGCTTCGGATGCGTCTGGACCAGAGCCGCGATGCGGGTACCGAGCAGTTGCTGATCAGCGACGAGAACATGATCGGCAGCGTGCGGGAAAACCTGCGACTTGCCGGGCTCTACTGCGGGATCGGAGAGCGTCTGGCGCGCTTCAACGAAGCCTTTGATGGCAGGGTGTCGGTGCTGGCGGTGAACCTGCGCAGCCTCGAAGCTTACTGGACCTCAGCGCTGACCTATGCAGTTGCGCGTGGCCATCGGGTGCCTGCCGCGGGGCAGTTGAACCGGCTGCTGGAAAACACCCGCAGCTGGCGTGATGTGCTGACCGACATGGCCTGCAGTATGCCGGATACTGAAATCCGGGTGCTGCCCTTTGAAACCTTTGGGGGCCGTCCCGAGTTGCAGCTGGAGCTGCTGACCGGGTGCAAGGCGCCACGCGAAAACGCCCGCATGCGCCATGCGGCGTCCCCGCGACTGGAAGAACTGCGCGGCATGATCCCAACCTCGGCCGCCCGGAGCCTGCCCGAAGGAGAGGGTCGCTGGCGCCCCCTGGACGAGGTGCAAAGCGCGGTGCTGCGCGAGCGTTACGCTGATGACCTCATGTGGCTGGCCTCGGGCGCCGATGGCCTGGCCCGTATAATGTATGACCCGGAAAAACAGGTGGCGGGACAAAACCCGCTCCGTACCGACTTGACGAGAGGAAGACCCCATGACGAAGACAGACGATTGGCGGGCTCTGGCTGAAAAAGAGCTGCGTGGCCGCCCGCTTGAGGACCTGACCTGGCAGACGCTCGAAGGGATCGACGTCAAGCCGCTTTATACCGAGGAAGACACCAAGGCGCTGCCCCATATGGGCACGCTTCCAGGGTTCGGCCCGTTCACGCGCGGCGTGAAGGCGACCATGTATGCGGGCCGCCCCTGGACTATCCGGCAATACGCCGGATTCTCTACCGCCGAAGAAAGTAACGCATTCTACCGCCGTAACCTGGCTGCCGGCCAGCAGGGCGTCTCGGTTGCCTTCGACCTGGCGACGCACCGCGGTTATGACAGCGACCACCCCCGCGTGGTGGGCGATGTCGGTAAGGCCGGCGTTGCCATCGACAGTGTCGAGGACATGAAGATCCTCTTTGACGGTATCCCGCTCGACAAGGTCTCGGTGTCGATGACCATGAACGGCGCGGTGATCCCGATCCTGGCGAATTTCATCGTCGCAGGTGAAGAGCAGGGCCACGACAAGAGCTTGCTGGCGGGCACCATTCAGAACGACATTCTGAAAGAGTTCATGGTGCGCAACACCTATATCTATCCGCCCGAACCGTCGATGCGGATCATTTCGGACATCATCGAATATACGTCGAACGAGATGCCGAAATTCAACTCCATCTCGATCTCCGGCTACCACATGCAGGAGGCCGGCGCGAACCTGGTGCAGGAACTGGCCTATACGCTGGCTGATGGGCGCGAATACGTGCGCGCCGCGATCGAGGCCGGCATGGACGTGGACAAGTTCGCAGGCCGTCTGTCCTTCTTCTTTGCCATCGGCATGAACTTCTTCATGGAGATCTCTAAACTCCGGGCCGCGCGTACCCTGTGGCACCGGGTGATGACCGACTTTGGCGCCAAGAACGATCGTTCCAAGATGCTGCGCACCCACTGCCAGACCTCGGGCGTCAGCTTGCAAGAGCAGGATCCCTATAACAACGTGATCCGCACCGCCTATGAAGCGATGTCGGCTGTCCTCGGCGGCACCCAGTCGCTGCACACCAACGCGCTGGACGAAGCGATTGCCCTGCCGACGGATTTCTCGGCCCGTATCGCCCGAAACACCCAGTTGGTGCTGCAGGAAGAAACCGGTGTCACCAATGTGGTCGACCCGCTAGCCGGTTCTTACTACGTGGAAAGCCTGACGAATGAGCTGATCGACAAGGCCTGGGCCCTGATGGAAGAGGTCGAGGAGATGGGCGGCATGACCAAGGCGGTCGCCTCTGGCATGCCCAAGCTGCGCATCGAAGAAAGCGCTGCCCGTCGCCAGGCGATGATCGACCGCGGCGAAGAGGTGATCGTCGGCGTCAACAAGTACCGCAAGGAAAAAGAAGACCCGATCGACATTCTGGATGTGGATAACGTCAAGGTCCGCGAAAGCCAGATCGCGCGGCTGGAAAAGATCCGCGCCACCCGCGACGATGCGGCCTGCACGGCTGCCTTGGATGAAGTCACCCGCGTGGCCAAGGAAGGTGGCAACCTTCTGGCCGCCGCAGTCGAAGCTGCCCGCGCCCGGGCTTCGGTCGGAGAGATCAGCATGGCGATGGAAAAGGAATTCGGCCGTCACAGCGCCGAGGTGAAAACTCTGGCCGGTGTCTATGGCGCCGCTTACGAAGGCGACGAAGGTTTTGCCGCGATCCAGAAATCGATCGATGAATTCGCTGCAGATGAAGGACGCCGTCCGCGTCTTCTGGTGGTGAAAATGGGGCAGGACGGTCACGACCGCGGCGCCAAGGTGATCGCGACCGCCTTTGCTGATATCGGTTTTGACGTCGACGTAGGCCCGCTGTTCCAGACCCCGGATGAGGCCGCACAGGATGCCATCGACAACGATGTGCATGTGGTCGGGATCTCCAGCCAGGCCGCAGGTCACAAGACGCTGGCACCGCAGCTGGTTCAGGCGCTGAAAGAGCAAGGCGCCGAGGATATCATCGTGATCTGCGGCGGTGTTATTCCGCAGCAGGACTATCAGTTCCTCTATGACAATGGCGTCAAGGCGATCTTCGGCCCCGGTACCAATATCCCCGAGGCGGCGCAGGATATCCTGAAACTGATCCGCGAGGCGCGCAGCTGATCCCTGCGATCCGCGCGTTGGCGCAAGCCTGAAAAAGAGACACCCGGTGCCCCGTGGCGCCGGGTTTTCTGTTGCAGCCGCCTTCCCCTCGTCAGGATCAGCGGTGCGTCCGGTTCTCCCATACTGAATAACCGCCCACGCCAAAATCCGCATCTGGCGCCTCATCCAGCATATGCAACATCTCGATGGAATGGCCGTCCGGATCCTTGAAATAGACAGAGACCGCGGGCATCCAGCCTAGAACTGCAGGCTCATCCGCCGGTGCGCCATTAAATCCAAGCGGTGTGATACCCTGGGTGGGCAGGCGCTCAAAGGACTGAAGTACCGCCTCTTTCGTGGCGCGAAACGCAAAATGCAGTTGCATGCTCAGCGGAGCGCTACCCGCGCCCCAAAGCCCCAGCATCCCGGTTTCTTTTGGTCCGGCCCAGAGAAACGCGACATTGCGCTCCGGCAGCCGCCGGGCCAGCGGCAACCCCAACTGGCCGCAATAAAACGCCAGCGACTGGTCCAGATCCCGCACCGGCAGGTGGGTTTCATAGATGCCAAGGATATGTTGAGCGGCCCATTGTTCCGGGGGCAGTTGGTCGTGCATGATCTTCTCCGGTTCCGGCGGGGCGCGCCCCGCGGGTCTTTGCTGTATGTCATGATGCGCGTTTCTACGCGGCGCGAGGCCGGGCAGGGCGCCAGATGATTCCAAGCCTAATTTCTGAAGTTGACTTTAGATCAAGCTGAAATCGGCCCCCCCAGTCAGACCCGCGATGTTGCTATGCGCCCTTCGGCTCAGGTGGCGGGTTTCCTTCCGCTGTGAATTTGCTAGGGTCCGCGCGAAAGACAACGACACAAATCAGTCGCAACAGGGGCTTAGCCATGGAACTGGATCACATTGCCGTCGCCGGTGAAACGCTTGCGGAGGCCACGGCCCATGTCGAAGCCGCGCTTGGCGTGCCGCTTCAGACAGGCGGGCAGCACCCGGTATTCGGCACGCACAACCGGCTTTTGGGGCTGGCCGACGGGCTTTATCTGGAGGCCATCGCCATTGATCCCGAAGCAACGCCGGAACGCAGCCCGCGCTGGTTCGATCTCGATAGTTTCTCCGGGATGCCGCGCCTGACCAACTGGATCTGCCGCGCAACCGGCCTGCCGGAATTGCTGGAGCGGATGCCCGATGGGGCCGGGACCCCGGTGCCGCTGACCCGAGGCGATCTGGTCTGGGATATGGCAGTGCCCGCCGATGGCAAGCTGCCTTTTGACAATCTGTTTCCGGCGCTCATCGAATGGCACAGCGCCCATCCCGCGCCCCGGCTGGAGCAGCAGGGCTGCGCGTTGCGGCGCCTTGTGATCGCGCATCCCGATGCGGCCGATCTTGAAGCGCTTTTGCCGCTCAACGACGGTCGGTTGGTGTTTGAAACCGGACCTGCCGCCATGGAGGCAGAATTCGACACGCCGCACGGTATTCGTCTGCTGCGTTAAAAAACCACCTGTTTCCGGTGCCTGTGGTCCTGACAGGTCGCGCAAACCGCATTAGGCTTTTCTTATGTCTCTTTGGAGCCGCATATCTGATGCGCTGGGCGCGCTGGCCAAGGGTGAAAGCCTGGCGGATGTTTTTGATCGCCTGCGGGCGCCACCTGAACGTACCGTGGGTTTTGCCATCGCGGTGATCGCGCTGGGGGCCAAGATGGCTAAGGCGGACGGGCAGGTCACCCGGGACGAGGTGACTGCCTTTCGCGAGGTGTTCCAGATCGCCCGCGATGACGAGGCAGGCGCGGCGCGGGTGTTCAACATGGCGCGCACCGATGTGGCGGGCTATCAGGACTATGCGGCGCGTATCCAGCGCATGTTTGCCAATGATCCGGCGACCCTTTGCGATCTGATGGAAGGGCTGTTTCACATCGCGCTGGCAGATGGGTTCTATCATCCCGGCGAGAATGAGTTTCTGGAAGAGGTTAGCCGCATCTTCGGTCAGACTCCGCAACAGTTCACCGCCCTGCGCGCGCGGTTTGTGACCGATGCGCCAAAGGATCCCTACACGGTGCTGGGGGTGTCGGCGGATATGCCGATTGATGAAATCCGCAAGCACTGGCGCAAGCTGGTGCGGGAAACCCATCCCGATGCGATGCTGGCTCGGGGCGTCCCCGAAGAGGCGGTGCGTCTGGCGGAAAAGCGGATGATCGACATCAACCGCGCCTGGGACGAGATCAACGGATGCGGGGCACATGCGGCTGGTCACCTATAATATCGAGTGGTTTTCACACCTCTTCGACAAGAATGACCAGCTTATTCTGGACAATAAGCCCTCGGGGCGGCACGGGGTGGATCGCTATACCCAAGGGGTATCGCTGGCGCATGTGTTCCAGACCCTCGATGCCGATGCGGTGATGGTGATCGAGGCGCCCAATACCGGGCGGCGGCAGCGGACCGTGCGCGCTCTTGGCGCTTTTGCCGCCGAAGCGGGGCTGCGCGCCAATGAGGTGATCAGCGGCTTTGCCACCGATACCCATCAGGAAATCGCCCTGATGTACGATCCTGCGGTGCTGAGCGCCGAACACGATGCCCGGAGCAGCAAGGAAGCGCCGCGTTTCGATACCCGTTTCGAGCTGGACCTCGACACCGATTCCATCCCGGAACATGTGAGGTTTTCAAAGCCCCCGCTGGAGCTGAGTGTCACGACAGCCGGGGGGAAGACCCTGCGGATGATCGGCGCGCATCTGAAATCCAAGGCGCCCTATGGGGTGAAGGGGCATGACGCCATCATCCAGCGCGCCATTGAGAACCGGCGCACGCAGTTGGCACAGGCGATTTGGCTGCACCGGCGCATTGCCGATCATATCGCGGCAGGGGATGATCTGATCCTGATGGGCGATCTGAACGATGGTCCGGGTCTGGATGAATACGAGCGCCTTTTCGGGCAATCCTCGGTTGAGATTATCATGGGGCAGGATCTGACCGACCCCCATGCCGAAAGCCTGAAAAAGCCCCGGCCAGGCATCGTGCCCAGCACCGCGCGGTTTTATGATGAGGAAAAGAAACGGTTCTTCCGGGCGTGCCTTGACTATGTGATGATTTCACAAAGCCTGACGGCCTATAATCCTCGCTGGCGGATCTGGCACCCGTTCGAGGACGCTGATTGCTATGCCGATGAGGTCCTACGCGAGGCGCTGCTCATGGCCTCGGATCATTTCCCTGTCAGCCTCGATATCGATCTGACTTAAAATCATCGCACAGGAAGCTTATATTGGACCCATGAAACGGTTTTTACATGTAAGTGCCGCCTGCTTGCTGTGCCTGTCCGCCCCTGTGGCGGCGCAGGAGCGCGAAGAGAACGGCAAAGGTTTGATGGAAAAGGGCGCCGAGCTGTTCTGGGAAGGGCTGCGCAAGGAGATGGCCCCGGCGCTGGAAGATCTGGAAGGGCTTGCCGCGGAAATCGGCCCCTCCATGCGGGAATTTCTGTCCGAGATGGGACCGGCGCTGGCGGCGATTGCGGCCGAGGTCGAGGATTGGAGCAGCTACGAGCTACCGGAAATCCTGCCCAATGGCGATATCATCATCCGCAAGAAGCCAGAGGCGCCCTCTCCTGAAGAGAAGAACGACGTTCCGGAGAACGGGATTACGGATCTCTAAGGGGCGCAAGCCGTAGGGTGACGCGCGCCTTTGTTATCCGTTGATCCAATCGGTCTATCCAGGCGACCGGGTTAGCCAACAATTTTGACGGTCAGCTCTGCCTCCAGCGTGTCGCAGAGCGATTTCAGGCGGGCCTCGGCGACCTCACCATAGAGGGCTTCGGAGGCTTTCGGCAGTTCCAGCGTGAGGTGCTTCTTGCGCGGTTGCCATTTCAGCTTGCCGATGTCGCCGTTTTCGCTGACCATCAGCATGGCACCAAACCGCATCGCCTTGCCCAGGATTTCCGCCTCTTTCTGCCCTTTTTCATCCAGAAGATCGTATAGATACTCAAAGGCGGTGCCCTGCCGTTTGTTGCGGTAGCGATGCAGCAGCGCCAGGCCGAGGAACACACGTTCGGAATGTTTCAGCCCGCCGAGGTTGGCGCGGGTGGCATTGTCGAAACAGACCTCGGCGCGGTAATCCGGGTGGGCGCGCCAGCTGACATCATGCAGCAGGCTAGCAGCCTTGATCAGGCGTTTTTTGGTGTGCGGCCCATTGCTGAACAGCGGGATGACAAAATCATAGAGCGTCTTGCCAAAGCCGGGAATGCGGGCGTCCTTGGCCTCGGCAAAACGGCTGGCTTCGACCAGCGGATCGCGTTCGCGCAGGCGCTGGGGCATCTGTTCGTAGAGCAGCCCTTCGCGGATGCCATAGCTTGAGACGGCGATATCCTTGGGCTTGAAGGTCTTGACCAGTCGGGACAGCACATCGATCGCATAGGGCACCAAGGACATCCGCGCGTTGGAGATGCCGGTTTCGGCGCGCAGTTCCTCGATGTCGCGTTTCTCGATATATTTCAGGGTGGCGCGCACGTCCTTGGCGCTCATCCGGTATTCGTGCAGAACCTTCAGCGGATACCCGCGCCGGGCCATGTCGATGCGGGCGATGGCGCGCCAGCTGCCGCCGACCAGGAACAGACGGTCGGTCTGCTTGCCCATTTCCTCGCGCAGTTCCGCCATGACCTCGGCGATATGAGCCTTGCGCCCCCGGCGCCCGCCCTTGATGTCCCGCAGTTTCAGCGGGCCAAGAGAGGAGGTGACGCGTTTGCCGACCTCGCCGTCGTGGATTTCCGCCAGCTCCATCGAGGAGCCGCCGATATCGCAGACCAGGCCATAAGAGCCGGGCCAGCCCAACAACACGCCCTGTGCGGACAGGCGCGCCTCTTCCTGACCGTCGATCACCCAGATCTTCAGCCCAGTTTCGCGAAGTACATCGGCGCAGAACTCAGGGCCATCCTCGGCATCGCGCACGGCAGCTGTGGCGACCACCGACAGGGGGGGCAATCCCATCCCATCGGCAAGGTGTTGGAACCGGCGCAGCGCGGCCAACGCGCGTTTGCGTCCCTCGGGGTTCAGGCGCCCGGTTTCCGAGAGGCCAGCCCCCAGGGCGCACATGATCTTCTCGTTGTAGAAATAGGCCGGGCTGCGGGCCGCGCCGTCAAAGACGACCAGACGCACGGAGTTTGATCCGACATCCACCACCCCGACCCGGGACAGCGCCCTTGAATCGGGATCATCGAACAGCGGGCGGCCAAAGGGCCCCCAGTCGGCGGTGGCGTCGGGGGTGGCAGGATCCTCGGTCACGGGTGTCGGCGCTCCGTCTTGGGTCTCGAATCTAGGATGGTTTAGGGTGGGGCCGGGGTCAACCGCCGGTCCCGGCAACCCGGGTTTCGCCCGCAACACTGCGGTCTTCGGACATCAGCCGCACCGCCAGGGGGCGCGACAGGTTGCGTTTTTCCGCCAGCGACAGCCGGTCTAGTTGTTCGACGATCCGGGCTGCCGCAGCAAACGAACGATCCATATGGGCCACAAGATAGGGGATCACGTCGGGTTTCGGGGTGATCTGGCGGTCATTGAAGAGCTTCGCCAGAACCACAGCCAACAAGGCATCGTCCGGCGGCTGCAGCTCGGCATGTGTGGCGGCCTGAACACGGCTTTGCAGGTCCGGCAGGCTCAGCCCCCAAAGGTTGGGTGCCGCGCGCCCCGTCATCATCAGGGCAAACCCGTTCGCCAGCACCAAGTTGTGCAGGTGAAACAGGGCCTCCTGGGCGGATTTGTCAGAGGCGATCTGCGGCACGTCCTCCAGGACCACGGGCGCGGTTGCCAGCTCGGGCACCATCGCCTCGGTCAGATCTGCCGCCGATACGATCCGGGCGCCGGACTGGCTGGCCCAGACATGGGCCAAATGCGTCTTTCCCGATCCGGCAGGGCCGGTCAGAACCAGTTTGCCACTGGGCCATGAGAACCCCGGATCCAGCAGCGCCACAGCCATGGCATTCGACGGGGCGACAAAAAAGTCGTCCCGGCCCAAAGCCGTTTTGGCGGGCAGGTCAAAGCTGAGTTGTTGCGCCATATTACTTTTTCGAATCCCGGTGACTCAGTCCCTGGTACAGACGGCTGTGCAGATACTGTCCCGTGAGGAAACGTGCAACTACGCCCAAGGCTGCCGCAACAGGCACGGCAACCAGCATGCCAACAAAGCCAAAAAGCGCACCAAAGACCGACAGGGCCAGCAGCAGCCAGACCGGATGCAGGCCAACGGATCCGCCAACCAGTTTCGGAGTAAGGTAATTGCCCTCGATCACCTGACCCAGTGCAAAAATCCCGGCTACCAGTCCGATCGACCACCATTCGCCCCAGAACTGGAACAGGGCAAGTCCGATAGCCAGAGCGCCGCCCACCAGCGCCCCCAGATAGGGAATGAAGGTGACGAGCCCGGCGATGAACCCCACCGCAAGTCCGAAATTCAGACCAACCAGCATCAGGGCGACAGCGTAGTAAACGCCCAAGATCAGGCAGACCGTGCCCATGCCGCGGATGAAGGAGGCAAGCACATCGTCGATTTCACCGGCCAGATTGCGGATCACTGGCGCATGGTCGAGCGGCAGCAGCGCGTCTATCCGTTCGATCATCCGGTCCCAGTCCAGCAGCAGATAGACCGAGACAACCGGAACGATCACGAAAAGCACCAGCAGGTTGACGACCGAGACGGCCGAGCCGACGAGGGATTCAAATAGCTCGATCCCCTTGCCCTGAAGGGTGCCAGCGATGGAGGCGATGGTTTGCTGCGCGCGGCTACCTTCGGTGAAGATCGACGGGAAGTGTTCCTGCGCAAAGTTGCGCAGATCGCGAAAGGCTTCGGGCAGAACCCGGATCAGATCGCTCAGCTGGTAGATCAGCGTCGGCACCACCACCAGCAGCAGCAGCATGAAGACCAGCATGGCGCCGATAGTAATCACCGCAGTTGCGGCAGTACGGCTGAGGCCCGCGGCCTCTAGCCGGTCGGCAATGGGATCAATCAGATAGGCAATCGCCGCGCCCAGCACAAAGGGTAGCAGCACGTCTCCCAAAGCCCAGAGGACGATTGCGAAAACCACGGCAGCAACGCCCCAGTATTGAAACTGCTTCTTCGCCGGAAGTGCCATATGCCAAGCGCCTCTCTGAGATCTGTTTGCCAATCACCCCAGTCATTGCCCATGCGGTTGCCTCATGCAACAGCCAAGCGGCAAGTGCCGCCAAATGAGTACCGGGTAGGGCAGGGGCGTTTCTGCACGGTCTGCGTCAGTGGATGCGCACGCCCTGACGGGTCAGTTCACCTTGTACGGCGGCAATGTCCACCGCGTGCGGGCTGCAGGCGGATTTGACGGATAGTGCCGCGGCAACGCCCGCGCCCTGACCGGCCACCGCGCAACAGGCCATGTTGCGGGTGGCGGCATGGGCGACCTTGTCGCCGCCGATGGCGCGGCCCGTCACCAGCAGGTTTTCCACCCCTTTGGGCAGCATGGCGCGATAGGGAATCTGCATATAGCGCCCGGTGGTGGGCAGGATCAGGATGCCATAGCCGTCGATGAATTCCGGGTAGATGCCGATGGTGTCTTCGAACCGGCCCTGATTGCGGGTCTCATCCTCGGTCATGTTGTGATGGGCGTCGATCTTGCGGGTGTCACGGATGCCGATGGTCATGCCGAAATTGCGCAGCCGCGCGCCTTCGCAGCCAGGCGTATAGGCCTTCAGCGCATTGATCGCGTGCATGGCCTGCTTGCGTCCTTCGATCTCGAACCGGGTCATGCTGTCCGGGTCGGTGCCGTCGCAGCCTGCCAGATGCACCAGATTCATATAGGTCATCTCACCACTGTCATGAACAGCCCCCCAGGTGCCCCCGATGGTATTGAGATGCGCAGGGATCAGCCCGTCGCGCAGCGCCTGCGCAAAGGGCTTGGCGAGGAAGGGAGAGAACATCTCATCCTCCTTGCCGGAGGTCTCCACCTCCCACTCCCCGGTGGACCAGTCCCTGTAGGTCTGCGGGTCGGCCTTGACCCCTTCCATGAACTTTTGCTTGTCGACACCTGCGATGTGGAACATCACGCTAGCGGCCTGCATTTCCTCGACCGGTGTCTTTATGGTGGGGGCGCCCATCATCTGCGCGATATCGGCGTCTCCTGTCGCATCGATCACTCGTTGCGCCAGGATCGCCTCGCGCCCTGCCTTTGATTCGACGATCACGCCGGTGATCCGGTTGCCTTCGCGGATCGGGGCCACGAACATGCGGTGCAGCATCGGGTGAATGCCTGCTTCCTCGACCAGTCTATCGGCGACCAGTTTGAAGCCTTCGGCGTCCAGTTCGTAAGACAGAGACTGGCTTTCCGGCACGGCAGCATCCATCGCCTTGGCGCGTTCCTCGAATTCCCAGCCGATGCCACCGGCCTCGACCGTCTGCTCGTGCCGGTACCAGGCAAAACCTTCGACGCCGACAGCGGTGATATTGCCGCCAAAGCAGCCGAACCGGTCCAGCAGGGTCACATCGACCCCGCAGCGCGCTGCTGCCAGTGCCGCCGCCAGCCCGCCGGGGCCAGAGCCTACGACAAGCACATCGGTGCGATGCACGACGGGGATTTCCCGGGCGGGTTCGGTAATGGTGTCGCGCATCTGGGCCTCCGCAATAAATTTGAACCAGCATTTACAAAACTGACCAGTGGTTCAAGTGGTTTCCGGGCTAATATCCGGTTTGTCCGCTGCCGCCACTCCAAAGCCCGATTGCCTGAGGCGCGGCGATGGCTTAGACCGCTTGAAAACCCCTTTGAACGAATGAGAGCGACATGCGCCTGTCCCGTTACTTCCTGCCTGTTCTGAAAGAGACGCCTTCAGAGGCCCAGATCGTCAGCCACCGCTACATGCTGCGGGCCGGCATGATCAAACAGTCCGCCGCCGGGATCTATTCCTGGCTGCCGCTGGGCTTCAAGGTTTTGAAGAAAATCGAAGGCATCGTCCATGAGGAACAGATGCGCGCGGGCCATATCCCGGTGCTGATGCCCACCATGCAATCGGCAGACCTGTGGCGCGAAAGCGGCCGCTATGATGCCTATGGCGAAGAAATGCTGCGCATCACCGACCGGCACGAGCGCGATCTGTTGTTCACACCCACCGCCGAAGAGCTGATCACCGATATCTTCCGCAGCCATGTCAGCAGCTACAAGGATCTGCCGCTGACCATGTACCAGATCCAGTGGAAATTCCGCGACGAGATCCGCCCGCGTTTCGGCGTGATGCGGGGACGCGAATTCTACATGAAGGACGGCTATAACTTCGACCTGACCAAGGAAGACGCGCTGCACGCCTATAACCGTCATCTGGTCAGCTACCTGCGTACCTATGAGCGCATGGGGTTGCAGGCGATCCCGATGCGCGCGGACTCTGGCCCCATTGGCGGCGATGACACGCATGAGTTCCTGGTGCTGGCCGACACAGGCGAGAGCGAAGTGTTCTACGACAGCGCGGTGACCGATATCCGCCTTGGCCAGCGCAATATCGACTATGATGATCACGACCAGTGCCGCGCAGTAATGGAAGAATTCACCGCCCTTTATGCCCGGACCGACGAAACCCACGACGCGGCGCTGTTCGACCAGATCCCGGCCGAGCGTCAGCGCAGTGCTCGTGGTATCGAGGTTGGTCAGATCTTCTACTTCGGCACTAAATATTCCGAACCGATGGGGGCAACGGTGCAAGGCCCCGATGGCAAATCCATCCCCGTACACATGGGCAGCCATGGCATCGGTGTTTCCCGTCTGGTCGGCGCGATCATCGAAGCAAGCCACGACGATAAGGGAATCATCTGGCCTGAAGGCGTGACCCCGTTCCACTGCGGTATCGTCAACCTGAAGCAAGGCGATGAAGAAGCCGACGCGGCCTGTGACAAGATCTATGCCGCGCTGACTGCGGTTGGTCTTGACCCGCTGTATGATGACCGCAAGGAACGCGCGGGCGGCAAATTCGCCACCATGGATCTTATCGGTCTGCCCTGGCGTATTACGGTCGGTCCGCGCGGGCTGAAGAACGGCGTGGTGGAACTCACCTCGCGCCGGACTGGCGAAAGCGTGGAACTGCCCCCGGAAGACGCCGTGAAAAAGATCGCCGAGATCTACGCCGAGCACGCCTCGGGCCGCGGCTTCTGAGCGGCGGCGCGCAGAGGGTTGAGGTACTAGGCTGAAACCTCCAAACGCGAGACTGAAATGGAAAAGGGGGGCAGTGATGCCCCCCTTTTTGTATCTATCGCCATTCCTACAGGACGTTGCGCAGCAAACCGAAAAGCTTGCTGCGCTCGCCTGCTTAGAGGAAGTCGAAGTTAGCTGCGCTCAGCTCATCAAAGGTCACACCCTTGATTACCAGCGCATCGCCTTCTCCGAAGTCGAGGATGGTGCGGTTGCCGTGGTCGGTGGCCAGACCGCTCAGATCGTCAAAGCTTTCGACGCCTTCGATGTGCAGCGCGATCGTGTCTTCGTTCGCATCGAAGCCAATGATGCGGTCACGGTCGTAGCCGGTTTGGAACACAAAGAGGTCCGCATCGTGGCCGCCGTTCATGCGGTCACGGCCAGCGCCACCGTCCAGCACGTCGCTGCCCTTGTTGCCTTTCAGGATGTCGCGACCAGCGCCACCGTCCAGAGTGTCGCTACCGCTACCGCCTTTCAGGATGTCGTTACCTTCGCCGCCGGTCAGCATGTCGTTGCCGCTGTTGCCGATCAGGACATCGTTGCCCTCGCCGCCGTCCAGCTCGTCCCAGCCGCCACGGCCGATCAGAACGTCACGGCCACCGGCGCCGTTGACCAGATCATCCACGGAGGAACCACGGAAGAAGTCAAAACCATTGGAGCCTTCGGTCACAGCGTATTCGTTGATGTGGATGTCGGCGATCTGAGCACCCTCACGGGTGAAGTCTGCTGCAACCGCGTCGATGTGTTCGCCAAGCGCGTTGGTGCCGCCCAGGATGTTGCCTTCGCCTTCGGGCAGGAAACCTTCATGCGCGCCGACGACGCCACCTTCGGTGGTGCCGGTGTTGGCAGCCATCTGGCCCAGGAGCGGCACTTCTTCTGCGATCTCGGAGTTCACTTCGGTGCCCGCATCCAGCACGTCGCTGCCTGCGAAGGAGATGTTTTGCTCGCCCATGAAGTGGCCGTTTTCGTCGAACAGTTGCAGCGAGTCTGCGGTGCCGACAAAGGCGTCGTTCGAGGGGATGACCATTGCGGCCAGCGACAGGTGACCGTTGGAGGAACCGTCGACGGAGAATTCTGCGGTTGCGGTTTCGCCCGGTGCCAGAATCGGCGGGGTGCCTGCACCCAGCACTGCGCCGGTTACGGCATCCGCGTCTGCGGCCACAACCGCTTCGTTTGCCGGAGCGAAGTTACCGTCTTCGGCCAGGGCTTCCAGAGCAGCCGATGCAGCTTCGCCGGTGTTGTAGAGGTCAAAGCTGCCGTCGTGGGCGGCGAACCAGAAAGGGGTCGTGTAGGTGCCGCCGTGGGCAGAGGTGTTGGTTGCGACGATGCGAAGATCGGTCATTGAGTTATCCTCAGTTTGAATTGAAGTTTGTGCACTTTCTGGGGGAATTGTGGAGATGCCAAGGGGAGGCTCCCTCACAGTCTCTGACGTCGCTGTGATCCTGGGGGTGAAGTCACGAAATGGTTACTTTGTGGGTAATTAAAATACTGAAAGTAAACGAAAAAGTAACGTTTCAGGTGAAATTTTGACGCCGATGTATTCGGACATATTTGAATATATACAATCGGATGAATCGGCAATTTCTGCAATCTTAAGTAGAATTACGTAAGTGGGGAGCGCGCGTCTCTTGGTGGCTTCCAGAGTGAGGGCAGGGGACCCGCCGTCGCGCGGAACCGTCGCGAGATGGCCAGCCACGAAACCAAAACCGCCTTGGCAATGCAGCCTTGCCTTGACCCTGCACGCCGGACAGCACAGGTTGTCCGCAAATCTCCCGGGCAGGACCACACATGGCCACGACACCTCCGCCGTTTTCACGTTTTGAATGGATGATCGCCTGGCGCTACCTGCGCGCGCGCAGGGCCGAGGGCGGCGTCAGCGTGATGACCTGGATCAGCCTGATCGGGATCACTCTGGCGGTATTTGCGCTGATCGCCACGTTGGCGGTGCGCTCGGGCTTCCGGTCTGAGTTTGTCGGCACCATCCTGGGCGCCAACGCGCATGTGACGCTCTATTCTCATGGGCAGGTCACGGCAGAGGGCAATATCGACCGGACCTTGGAAGACTACGCCGAGATGGCCGCAGCTGCGTCGCAGGTGCCCGGTGTGATCCGCGCCGCGCCGCTGATCAAGGGGCAGGTGATGGCCAACCTGCGCCAGCGCAATGCTGGGGTCGAGGTCTTTGGTATCGCTGCCGCGGATCTGGAGGCCATTCCCGGCGTCGCCCAAAGCGAGGAAAGCCTTGGCGATCTGGAGCGGTTCGGGGATGGCGTGGCGATCGGGTCCGGCGTGGCGCGCGAACTAGGCGTCAGTGTCGGCGACCGGATCAAGCTGATCTCTCCCAACGGGGTCAAGACCCCCTTTGGTACCAGCCCGCGCATCAACGCCTATGAGGTGGTCTATATCTTCACGGCAGGGCGCTATGACATCGACCGCACCCGGCTTTATATGCCGTTTGACGCGGCGCAGGCGTTCTTCAACCGGGAAGGCGTTGCTGACGAGATCGAGGTCATGGTGGCTGACCCGGAAAAGGTCGATCTATTGGTGCTGCCGCTGCTGCGCGCGGCGGGACAGGGGATCGGGGCCTGGACCTGGCGCGATGCCTCGGGTGGGTTCCTGCGCGCGCTGGAGGTGGAGGACAACGTGATGTTCATAATCCTGTCCATTCTGGTGCTGATCGCCACGATGAACATCGTTTCGGGGCTGATCATGCTGGTCAAGAATAAGGGCCGCGATATCGGTATCCTGCGCACCATCGGCCTGAGCGAAGGATCGGTGATGCGGGTGTTCTTCATCTGTGGTGCCTTTACCGGTGTGATTGGAACGCTTTGCGGTGTGGTCTTGGGCTGCCTCTTCGCGATCTATATTGATCAGATCTTCTCCTTCGTGAACTACGCAATGGGCGGCGGGGTCTGGGATCCGTCGATCCGGGGCATCTATGCGCTTCCGGCAGAGCTGAACCTGCCCGATGTGCTCTCGGCCGTTGCCCTGTCGCTTGGCCTGTCCTTCGTGGTGACGATCTTTCCGGCCCGGCGGGCGGCCCGGCTGAACCCGGTGGAGGCCCTGCGCTATGAATGATCAGGTATCGCAGGCAGCCGCATTGGCGCTGGAGCTGAAAGGCATCAGCAAGTCCTATAACCGGGGCAGCACGGCGCAGGTGGATGTGCTGCGGGGCGTCGATCTGTCCCTGAAACCGGGCGAGGTCGTGGCCCTTGTCGCGCCGTCTGGCGCAGGCAAGTCGACCCTTCTGCATATCGCCGGTCTGCTGGATACCCCGGACGAGGGCAGCCTGTGTATCGGCGGGCAGGATGTCACCGGGCTGGGCGAGCGGGCGCGCACCGGTCTGCGGCGTAGCGATGTGGGCTTTATCTACCAGTTCCACCACCTGTTGCCCGAATTCACCGCCGCAGAAAACATCGTCCTGCCGCAACTGGCCAATGGCGCCAGTCAGAAGGCGGCTCGGGCGCGTGCGGCAGAGTTGCTGGATCTTGTCGGCCTTTCGGCCCGCGCCGGGCACCGTCCGGCAGCAATGTCCGGGGGCGAGCAGCAGCGGGTTGCCTTTTGCCGGGCTCTGGCCAACCAGCCGCGTGTGCTGCTGGCGGACGAGCCGACCGGAAATCTGGACCCGAGGACTTCGGATCAGGTTTTTGGCGTCTTGATGGATCTGGTGCGCAGTTCTGGCCTGTCGGCGCTGATTGCGACCCATAACCTTGACCTTGCCGCGCGGATGGACCGGGTTTTGCATCTGGAGGAAGGGGCGGTGGCGGCCGCGCCGCAATAGGCCCGCGCGCACGCGGCCCCGGTTTCTGGGTGCATCTCTGCCGCGGCCGGTTTACGCTGCAAAACCTGCCGGTTACAGTGCCCCTGACTGAGACGGTTGCGGCCAGAACGACAGGAACGATGCCATGAAGACCAAAACGATCCTTTGCATGCTGCCGCTTGTGGCCGGGTTTGCCGTGGCCTGCACCGAAATCGTCAACAGTATGCCTACCGCGCAGGAAGGACAGATTCTGTTCAATCAGAACTGCGCGCTGTGCCATGGCGAAAATGGTGATATCGCCCAGCGTGAGACCACGCTTGATGCGCCCGACCTGCGCAAGATCAACGCGCGCCATGACGGTGCGTTCCCGCGCGCTGCAGTGCTGTCGCAGATCGATGGCTACGGACGCGGCAAGGTCAGCGCCGAATACATGCCGGAATTCGGCGCCCTGCTGGAAGGCGAGCTGATTCCGGTTGAGGTCGAAGGCACCCTGACGCCGACACCGCGCCCGCTGGCCGCGCTGATGACCTACCTCGAAAGCATCCAGGCCGAAGGCTGAGCCGCAGCATATGCCTCAGCTACAGATGCCGCGCAGATCGGCGCCTTTCCAGGGCAGGTAGACGTCGCTCTGGCGGCTTTGCGGCAGGTCCGAAACCGGCATCACATCCTTCAGCATGGCATGCAGACGCTGGGTGCGGGCGCCCTGCGGCGCCAATGCGCGGCAGCAGACGTATTCCTCGACGATGGCGCCTTGTTGTTCATAGCCATAGCTCAGAAAATCGGGGCTCTGGTCCAGTTCGAACAGATAGGGATCGGGGTTGCCGCGATGCTCGGCTGCGGCCCGCAGTGGGGTATATCCGGTGCGGGCCCGGTTCTGCCATTGCCAGACATGGGTCACCTCATGGGCCAGCAGCATCGCCTCCACCAGATACAGGCGCTCGGGGTAGGCGGGCAGGTAATTCTCGGTGTACCAGTCGCGGATATAATAGATCCGGTTGAACAGCGTCACCGCTGCGGGGGAGGATGTGACGATCTCGTCCTTCACTGGCGGCAGGATACGTTCGCGGCAGGCCACGCGCGGGCGCGGTTTGCGGCGGAAGGTGGTCGCGGCCACCGGCGCACCGTCCATGATGCGTACCTTTTCCGGCTTCAGGTCGCTGCCGTGAATGTCCGACAGAAAGGCACGCTCCTGCTGCGTCAGCTCGCGCCCGCAGGATGCGAGGATCAGGGCAATCAGGAAAAGACGCAGGATCATGAGGTCACGCTAGCGCAGCAAGGAAGGGCGGTATAGCCGTTTTGCGCCCGCGCTCAGGCGGCAAAGAAGCTGGCTGTGGCGGTGGCGACCAGTTTGCCGCTGTCCTCTTCGCTCATCTCGGCGCGGGCAAAGACCAGCGCCTTGCCTGCCCGCACCACCTGCGCCCGGCAGAGGATCGCGCTGCCCACCCCGGGGCGCAGGAATTGCGTGTGAAGGTCCGTTGTCGCCAGCGGGCGCACGCCGCCCTGATGAGCAAAGGCCGCCAGCACCATCGAAGTATCGGCCAGCGCCGCCAGCGCCTGTCCCGAGACGATGCCGCCCATGCGCGCCAGGTTCGGCGTCAGCGGCATGCGCAGGGTGGTCTCCTCCGGGCTGGCCGCGGTGACGGTCAGATCCAGCGCCTGCACCCAATCAGCAAAGCCTTCGGCCAGAACGGATTGCAGATCCGCGGCGGTCATGGTGGCGGTCATGTCTGTCTCCCTGTTTTGCGCCGGAGGTTAGCCGCTGACCCGCGCGAAAGCCACGGTGATTTCAGGCAGCCTAGGGAGGAGGGAAGTTAAGATGCACCGCCTGCTGGGTACCTCTTGGGACGTAAGGCGTCAGACGCACGGCCCGCGCCTGGCCTTACATCCAGGGTTCACGCCGGATCCCGAAGGGACAAACAGTCCGGGGGACTGTTTGAGGCGAGAACGGGCGGAGCCCCACGCTTCAACACATGCCCCAAGATACACCGCCTGCAAGGTGGTCCCTTGGGGCGTGAGGCGTCAGCCGCACGGCCCGCGCCTAACCTTCCCCTCGGGAGTTCGTCCCGGACCGCGTAGCGGCAAACAGTGCGGGGCACTGTTTGGGGTAAGAACGGGCGGAGCCCCACGCCGAAACACTTGCCCCAAGAGGCACCGCCTGCTGGGTACCCGTTGGGGCGTGGCGCGTAGCCGCACGGCCCGCGCCTGACCTTCCCCCCGGGAAGGCGCTTTACGCCTCCCCAAGGTCAGGCGCGGTCCTTGGGAAGTGCAAGCTGGCTACATTAGAACTTTCCAATCACCGTCACCGTTGCGTACCAGCAGCGCATCGGTAGGATAGTCTTCTCCGACGATTTTGAAAATTCTAGATACCTCTTTTAAGCTTATGTAATTGCAGTGAGTCTTGCGATCTCGATCTGAGCTGAGAAAAATGCCGTCCAACTGCCCCTTTGCGTCTGTTGAGAACACGAACACATATGAGTGGATGAACTGGTTACAAATGTAGGCTAGGTTGGACGAGGCCTGAATGGGATTGGCCAAATCATAATAATGGTTCGGGGATTTATTGAATATTCTATCGGGGTATTTCTTTGATTCTGCGTGTTCCTGCCTGAGAGGATAGCGTTTTGATCGATAATGCCCTTCGCTAGTGGTTCTCGAAAGTTTGGTTTCGGCCTCTAAGAGTTTTCTGATGGCGTAGAAGCCATTCATTGCAAGGTACTCTAGATTGCCGAGATCATCATCTGACGGATTGGGTGTTTGTGAGAGTTCTGTAATCTTTGTCGAAGCTCGCAATAGCGGCTTTTTCCAATAGCTACTTTCCCAGATCAATTTTGTCTCCTAAACATCCAGCTCCTCCACGAACTTCGCGTTCTCCTGAATATACTGGAACCGCAACTCGGGTTTCTTACCCATCAGACGCTCCACCAGATCGCCGGTCTCGCCCGGTTCGTCCTCGTCGATGGTGACCCGGATCAGCTTGCGGGTCTTGGGGTCCATCGTGGTCTCTTTCAGGTCCTTGGCATCCATTTCACCCAGACCCTTGAAGCGGGAAACATCGATCTTGCCCTTGCCGCCCAGACCCTTTTCCAGCCATTTGTCCCGCTCTGCCTCATCCAGGCAATAGACCCGTTTCGCGCCTTGCGTCAGGCGGAACAGGGGCGGGCAGGCGAGGTAGAGGTGACCGCCATCGATCAGTGGCCGCATCTGGGTGAAGAAGAAGGTCATCAGCAGCGAGGCGATATGCGCGCCGTCGACATCCGCATCGGTCATGATGATGATCTTGTCATAGCGCAGATCATCGAGGTTGAACTTGGTGCCAAGGCCAACCCCCAGCGCCTCGCAAAGGTCACTGATCTCCTGGTTCGAGCCGAGCTTGTTCGAGGCCGCGCCCAGAACGTTCAGGATCTTACCCTTCAGCGGTAGCAGCGCCTGATATTCACGGCTGCGCGCGCCCTTGCCCGAGCCACCGGCCGAGTCGCCCTCCACGATGAAGAGTTCGGTGCCGCGCCGGTCTTTTGACGTGCAATCGGTCAGCTTGCCCGGCAGGCGCAGTTTCTTGGTGGCGCTCTTGCGCTGGGTCTCTTTCTCCTGCTTGCGGCGCAGGCGCTCCTCGGCCCGCAGGATCAGGAAATCGAGGATGGCGCCAGCCGATTTGGTATCGGCGGCCAACCAGTTGTCAAAGTGGTCGCGGACCGAGTTTTCCACCATCTTGCTGGCGCTTTCGGTCGACAGGCGGTCCTTGGTCTGGCCGACGAATGCGGGGTCCGCGATAAAGCAGGAAACCAGCGCGCAGCCCCCGGTCATCAGGTCTTCGCGCGAGATCTGCGTGGCCTTCTTGTTGCCGACCAGCTCGCCATAGGCCTTGATGCCTTTCAGGATCGCGGCCCAGAAACCGGCGACATGGGTGCCGCCTTCAGGGGTGGGGACGGTGTTACAGTAGCTCTGGATGAAGCCGTCGCGGGCGGGCGTCCAGTTGATCGCCCATTCCACATAGCCCGGCTCGCCGAATTTTTCGCGGAACTCCACCTTGCCGCCAAAAGGCGCATCGGCATAGGTCGTGGCCTTACCCAGCACCTCGGAGAGGTAATCCCTGAGCCCGCCGGGGAAGTGGAAGGTCGCCTCGGTCGGGGTTTCACCGTCGTCGATGGCGGATTTCCAGCGGATTTCCACGCCCGAGAAGAGGTAGGCCTTGGAGCGCACCAGCGTCATCAGCCGCTTGGGCTTGAAGCGGTGCGAGCCAAAGATCTGCTCATCCGCGTGGAAGGTGACCGATGTGCCGCGCCGGTTGGGGGCCGCGCCGACCTTTTCCACCGGCCCCTGCGGAATCCCGCGGGAGAAGCGCTGTTCGAACAGCTCCTTGTTCTTGGCCACCTGAACGACCATCAGATCAGACAGGGCGTTCACCACCGAGGAGCCAACCCCGTGCAGGCCGCCCGAGGTCTGATAGGCCTTGCCCGAGAATTTGCCGCCCGCGTGCAGGGTACAGAGGATCACCTCAAGCGCGGATTTGTCGGGAAATTTGGGGTGCGGGTCGATCGGGATGCCGCGGCCGTTGTCGCGGATGGTGACCGAGTAATCGGCGTGCAGCTCTACCTCGATCCGGTTGGCATGGCCGGCGACCGCCTCGTCCATCGAGTTGTCGAGGATCTCGGCCACCATGTGGTGCAGCGCGCGTTCGTCCGTGCCGCCGATATACATGCCGGGCCGCTGGCGGACGGGTTCAAGCCCCTCCAGAACCTCGATCGAGGAGGCGTCATAGGTTTCGGCGTCAGGCGTGCTCAGGAGATCGTTGGCCATCTGTTTCGGGCTGCTCTTGGTTGCTTTTGGTTAAGGGGCATTATGGCAGGTGTCAGCGCCGCGGGGAAGAGGGCGACGGGGCCTGTGGATAACCCTGCGGCGCTGTGCCATGTAAGGAGGCAAATCGCGCGAGAGAGGGGGCGGGCATGAGCAAGGGTGATGGGCTGGACCCAAAGGACTGGACCGCATTCCGTGCCGAGGCGCACCGGATGCTGGAGGCATCGCTGGACCAACTGGAACAGATCCGTGACCGTCCCTGGCAACCGGTTCCCGAAGATCTGCCTGCGCGCTACCGGATAGGGCAGGGCGGTGATCTGGTGGGACGGATCGAACAGGATGTGCTGCCGCATCATGGCGGCAATGTGCATCCCCGGTTTTGGGGCTGGGTGCAGGGCTCTGGGCTGGCTTCCGACCTGATCGCGGGCATGGCGGGCGCGGTGGTCAATGCCAATGTCGGCGGGCGCGATCACGGCGCCGTCTATATGGAGCGCGCTGTGATCGACTGGACCCGCCGCCGGATGGGGATGCCAGAGGGCGCCAGTGGCGTTCTGACCACGGGCACGTCGCAGGCAACGGTGATTGCCTTTCAGGCCGCGCGGGTGCGGGCCTTGCCCGAGGTGCGCCAGACAGGGCAGGGCGCGGTGCGGCTCACGGCCTATGCAGGCGTCGGGGTGCATAATGCGACCCGCAAGGCGCTGGAGCTGATCGGGGTGGGCGCGGAGAACCTGCGGCAGGTGCCACTGGTGGACGGGCAGATGGACCCCGCGGCGCTGGCCGACATGATCGCGGCGGACCGGGAAGCAGGTGCGGTTCCCTTTCTTCTTGTCGGGACTGCTGGCTCTGTGGATCTGGGCCTGTTCGACGATCTGAACGCTCTTGCGGATCTGGCAGCGGATCACGGGCTGTGGCTGCATGTGGACGGGGCCTTTGGCGCCTGGACGCGCATCGCGGCAGAGCCATGGCGCTGCCTCAGCAACGGGATCGGGCGGGCCGACAGTATTGCGCTGGATTTCCACAAATGGATGTATGTGGGCTATGACTGCGGTCTGGTTCTGATCGCGGATGAGGCCGCTCATCGCGCCGCCTTTGCCGCCCGCCCAGCCTATCTGGAGGGCGCCGAGCGCGGGTTGGCAGGCGGCGATCCGTGGTATTGTGACTATGGCATCGATCTGTCACGCGGCAATCGGGGCCTCAAGGTCTGGTGCGCGCTGGAAATGCATGGTGAAGAGGCGTTTGCCGCAGCGATTACCGACAATTGCCGACTTGCGGCTCTGATGGCCGATGAGGTCGAGAAACAGCCGCGCATGGCGCTGGGCGCTGCGGTGGTGTCGAACGTCTGCGTCTTCACCGCGCGGAAGGATCTGCCTGCTGCGGAGCAAACGCGGCTTAATACTGCAATAGCTCAGGACCTGCAGGAAAGCGGTGAGGCTGTGTTTTCCACCACACGCATGGGGGGCCGGGTCCTGCTGCGCGCCGCGCTGACGAACCACCGCACGCGGGACGAGGATATCACTGCGGCCATTGCCGCGGTGGCGCGCCGGGCAGGACTGTCCGATTTGTGATCACTTCGTTTCGGCTTTGCCTCTTTCCCCGGCGCTGCGGTTGGGTAAGCTGCCGCAAAGCAAGAGGAGAGTGCATATGGCGTGGATCAGAACCGTCCCCTTTGACGAGGCCACCGGGAAGCTGAAGAAACTTTATGATCGGGTGACCGGGCCGGGCGGCAATGTCGATAACATCATGATGGTGCACAGCCTGCGCCCGCATTCGATGGAAGGGCATATGGCGATCTACAAGAACGTCCTGCACCATACCGGCAATACCATTCCCAAGTGGTTCTTGGAGGTGCTTGGCGTCTGGGTGTCTTCTCTAAATGACTGCGCCTATTGCGTCGAGCATCACTTTGCCGGCCTGCAGCGCCTGTTGCAGGACGAAGAACGCGGTCTGGCGATCCGGGCGGCGATCGAGGCGCGCGATCCCGAGGCGGCACCGCTGGAGCCTGCGCAGAAGGTTGCGATGGGCTACGCCCGCAAGCTGACCGAGGCGCCTGCCAGCGTCGAGCAATCCGACATTCAGGCGATGCGCAATGCCGGGTTTGACGATGGGGAGATCCTCGAAATCAATCAGGTCACAGCCTATTTTTCCTACGCCAACCGGACCGTTCTGGGGCTTGGCTGCTCGACCGATGGCGATGTGCTGGGGCTCAGCCCCAACAATTCGGAAGATCCGAACGACTGGGGGCACAAGTAAGTCGCGACAAAGGCGCAAGACAGATGCGCCTGCGATTCAGCCCCGAGTCAGACGTTCTGCTCTGACCATGTCTGGATCGCATGGCTCATCTCATCGGGTCTTTGATGGTGCAGCCAGTGATCGCAGCCCTCCAGGGTGATGCGTGCCAGGTTGGGGGCGAAATCCTCAAGCCCCTCGGTCGCTTCGGGCAAAAGGGCGCTGTCATCCGCGCCCCAGATCAGCAGATGCGGCTGGGGAACCTGCAACCGGTTCAGCGGCAGGTCCGGCATTGGGATCGGGCTGCCGGGCTGGGCCAGTTGCAAGGGCGAGGCTCGGTACCAGTTCACCATGCCGCGAAGGCGTCCGGGGCGGGACCATTCCACCTTGTAGGCCTCCAGCCGTTCACCGCTGAGCCAGCTCATATCCATCGGGGCACCAAACAGGGCCAGTAGCTTTTCGAAATCATTGGCCATTAGATCTGCCTCCGATCCGTCGCGCCGCAGGTCCGCGATGTATTGCGAGGCGGCGGCCTGTGGTCCACCGGCAGCCAGCGCCCGCTGGAAGGGCACGGGGTGCACACCATTGGCGATGATCAGCCGCGACACCAGATTGGGTCGGAACATCGCCAGACCATAGGCCACTGCTGCACCCCAGTCGTGTCCCAGCACGGTGACCGGGGCGCCGGTCGTTGGGATCAGAACCGCCATGTCGGCAACCAATCTGGAAGTGGCATAGTCGCCTACGTCCTGCGGCGCCCAGCTTTGGCCATATCCGCGCTGATCCGGTGCGATGCAGTGAAACCTGTGGCACAGGCGTTCGGCCAGTTCCTGCCAGGCGCCGCCATATTCGGGAAACCCGTGCAGCATCAGCAGTGGCGGCAGGGCAGGGTCGCCCCAGCGGCGGACGAAAAAGGCTTTGCCGTTCAGTGTCTCGAAACCTGCCTGCATGCTGATATCCTCCGCGCTATCAAGAACAGGCTGATGCCAGACCGCACAGGGCGCAACGATTTCGTCACGTGACACCCAATTTGCGCCAGTCCTTTGATACAGGTCAGCGCGTTCGCGCAGCAAAGCCGGTAAGCTGGCGGCAAATGTGATTGTAAGGAGTTCCATATGTCCACACCCCCCGCACAGCCAGTTCCCGCAGGGCCAGCCGCCGCGAACACCAGCACCCCCCAGCCAGGCGCTACGCCGCGCCCGCCCGCGCCGGAGGAAATCCGCCGCGCCTTTGAAAGCGGCAAGTACCCCTATGCCCGCAAAATGGCCCGCAAAGCCTATGAAGAAGAGAAGGCAAAGCTGCAGGCGGAGCTTCTGAAGGTGCAGCACTGGGCGCTGGAGACCGGGGAAAAGTTCGTCATGCTGTTCGAAGGGCGTGATGCGGCGGGCAAGGGCGGCACGATCAAACGTTTTACCGAGCACCTGAACCCCCGCCATGCACGCGTCGTGGCGCTGAACAAGCCGACCGACGAAGAGCGCGGGCAATGGTATTTCCAACGCTACCTGCAACACCTGCCCACCAGCGGCGAGATCGTGCTTTATGACCGCTCCTGGTACAATCGCGCCGGGGTCGAGCGGGTGATGGGCTTTTGCGAGCCGAGCGAATATCTGGAGTTCATGCGCCAGACGCCGGATCTGGAACAGATGCTGGTGCGCTCGGGTATCCGGCTTTACAAATACTGGTTCTCGGTGACGCAGGACGAACAGCTGCGCCGGTTCAAATCGCGCGAGACTGATCCGCTGAAACAGTGGAAGCTGTCACCGATCGACAAGGCCTCGCTGGACAAATGGGATGACTATACCGAGGCGAAAGAGGCGATGTTCTTTTACACCGACACCGCAGATGCGCCGTGGACGGTGGTGAAATCCAACTGCAAGAAACGGGCGCGGCTGAACTGCATGCGCCATTTCCTCAGCACGCTGGATTATCCTGGAAAGGACCCTGAAATCGCCACGGCGCCGGATCCGCTAATCATCGGTCAGGCACATCATGTGATCCACCGCTCGGACCATATTCTGGGCAAGGCGCTGCACCCCAATTCCCGGCTGCGCTGACCTTTGCCGATCCGCCTTGGCGCGGCGGGATGCCGTCTTGTTGGGAGCGGGGCTTGCGGCTAAACCAAAGGACATGAAAACGCTGCAAAAACGCCTTACAGGGCCGGTCTTTGCCACCTGCGTCGCTCTTGCGCCTGCTGCTGTGCAGGCGCATCCGCATATCTTTGTGGATACCGGTCTGGCGGTGCAGATTGGCGCGGGCGGAGCGCTTGAGGCGGTCGAGGTCACTTGGGCCTACGACGAATTCTATTCGCTGCTGATTTTCGAGGATCTGGGGCTGGACCCGGATGCGGACGGGGTCCTGACCGACGATGAACTGGCGCGCCTCAAAGGCTTTGATCTCAATTGGAGCGCAGGCTACGACGGGGACACCTACCTGACCCGGAACGACGCGTCGTTGGCCCTGACGGCGCCTGAACACCTGTCGACCGAAGTGGTGGACGGGCGGATCACTACCCGCCACCGGCGCGGACTGAAGGCGCCGGTCCCGGCGGAGGCCGTTGTGATCCGGGCCTATGATCCCACCTATTACACGGCCTATACGGTCAATCAGGGCGTCTCGGTCGGGGCAGGGTGCCGGGCCGAAATCACCGAACCGGATCTCGACCGTGCCTACACGCTGGTCGAAGAGCTGCTGTATGCCATGCCTGCTGATCAGGCCGAGGCCGCCTATCCGGAGGTCGGAGAGGCCTTTGCCGATACAGTGCAGCTGATCTGCGGGGACTGAGATGCGGGCCTTTACAGCACTCGCCGCACTCGCGGTCCTTGTCATTGCCATCTGGCTTTGGGGGTTTGGCGGCGCGCAGGATGTGGCGCGCTGGGCGGCTTCTGGCCAGCGCGAGGCGCAATCGGCGCTGGCGCGGGGCCTGCGGGCGCTGAAGGCCGGTCAACCGGGTGCGCTGATCTCGCTTTTGTCACTCTGTTTCGCTTACGGGTTCTTTCACGCAGCAGGGCCGGGGCACGGGAAGCTGGTGATCGGCGGCTACGGTATGGACCGCTCGGTGGCCATGGGACGGCTGGCGGTGCTGGCGGTGGCCTCCTCGCTGGCGCAGGCAGCGACGGCGGTCGTGCTGGTCGCGGGCGGCCTGACCGTGATGGATTGGGGCCGGGAGCGCATGACCAGCATAGCCGAAGAGGTTCTGGCGCCGCTGTCCTATGGTCTGATCGCGCTGGTTGGTGTGTACCTGTTCCAGCGCGGGGCGCGCCGCCTGATGCGCGCGCGGCGCGGCTTTGCCGAGGCCGGGATGGGTGGGCAGGCTGTCGCCTGTGATCACGGGCATGCGCACAGCCACGACCATGATCACTCAGCAGATGCCTGCCCAAGCTGCGGTCACCGGCATGGTCCGACATTGGAGGAGGCAGCACAGGTTCATGGGCTGCGCGATGCGCTGGCAATCATCGGCGCGGTGGCGCTGCGTCCCTGTACCGGCGCGGTGTTCCTGCTCCTGGTGACATGGCGTATGGATGTGCTGCCTGCGGGGATCGCCGGGGCCTTTGCCATGGGGCTTGGCACGGCCAGTGTGACTGTGGCGGTGGCCATTGCCTCGGTCAGCCTGCGACAGGGCGCACTGGACCGGATGCAGGGGCGCGGCGCGCTGGCGTTGGCAGCGGGGCTGGAACTGCTGGCGGGCGGTGTGATCGCGCTTCTGGCGTTTCAGATCATGCCGCGGGCGATCTGACCTGTCGTGCTGATCAGCCCCGCCAGCCGGTTGCTCCGGCAGCGGGGCTTGGCTTTCTAAGTTACTATTCGCCTTTGGGCAGGGTTTCAAAAGTCAGCCCCTGCGCGGTGCGCGGCGCAAAGCCTTTCCAATAGGTATGACCGGGGCCTTCCTTGCCCGCATCGTCCGTGTCGACGACGCCATCCGCCGCGCGCGGGATCACCTCCAGATACGCGGCTTTGTCCTTGGCGCCTTTCAAGTGCAGATCCATGAAGGCCGTGGCGAAATGCTGTGCGATATTGTTCATCCGGTTGGTGTCCCAGACCGCATCCGCATAGTGTTCAAACGGCACGAAATCGAGCGTTTCCACCGGTTGCCAGCTTTCGATCGGGGCGGGCATCGGGGCGGCGGCATTATGGTTGGCTGCCTCAAAGGTCAGAAGATGCCGGTCGGTGTTGACCATGCCTTCGAAGATCTGCCGCATGGCGGGGTATTTCGACACATCATCGGCGCTGCCTGCCATCATCATCACCGGCTTTTCCACGCCTGCCAGCCCGGTGGCATCCCAGAACCCGGTGTTCATGCCCCAGGGACCGATGGAGATCACCGCCTTGACCCGCTCGTCCACCAGCGCCTTGTGGCTGTCCGATCCGACCAGATGCCGTGACAACAGCCCGGCGGGCGTGCCCCAGCTGTATTCGGTCGAGGCTTGGGTCACGCCCGCCCCGGCAAAGATTAGGGCGCCATAGCCCCCCATGGAATAGCCGATCACGCCGGTCTGCGAGACATCGGTGATGTCGCCCAGCGGGCCATCAAGCGCGGCCATCTGATCGATAACGAACCTCTGGTCGATGGGGCGGTTCAGCAGGGTCGAGCCAAAGGCCGCCTGATCGGAGTAAGTGCTGTCGGTATGGTCGATGGAGACGGTCACATAGCCTTTGGAGGCCAGGTTTTCGCCTAGATGCGACAGCAGGAAGCGGTTGCCGGGATAGCCGTGAGAGATCACCACCAGCGGAAAGCGGGCGCCGGTTGCGGGCTCTGCTGCGCGGGCAGCGTGGCCCTGCAACGTGACTTCGGTCGCGCCATCACGCAGGACGGTGCGATAGCTGCCGCCGGGTTCGGTGCCGGGGGCGGCCGGATACCAGACTTCGACTGTCAGAGGGCGGTCATAGATCGGCTGACTGTCGGCCGTTGTATTAAGGATATCGTGTTGTCCGGGATGGGTGAAGGTCAGCGTCTGTACCCCGATCGGATGGGGTCCAAAGGCCGCCAGTTCGGGCGCATCGGGGCGGATCCGGTCAATCCGGTTTTCGGCCACTGCCGCCGTGCCCGCAGCCAGTCCCGCCGCAAGTCCGATCGCTGCAATCTGTTCGCGCATAATGCTCTCCTGTTGAAACCAATGGCCCCACGGTAGCCCGTGGTCACGACATGTGTAGCGGATGTTGTGCAATTTCCGCGCGACACTGCGTCATTCGGATTTGGCAGTGTTCGACTGGCAGCCAGGGAGGAACGTTTCAAGATGAGACGTAACCTCTTGCCAGAGGGGGCGGGCGGCCCTAATGCGAGAGCATGGAAACTGTGATGACATATCGTGCACATGCCCGGGCCGTGGCGGTTCTGGGCCTGCCACTGATCGGTGGCCATGTGGCCCAGTTCGCGATCAACATGACCGATACCATCATGCTGGGTTGGTATGGCGTCGATGAACTGGCGGCGGTGACGCTGGCCGGATCCTGTTTCTTTGTCTTTTTCATGCTGGGGGCTGGCTTTGCCTTTGCAGTGATGCCGCTGGTGGCGGCCGCAGCAGGCGCTGGGGAAGAGCGCCAGATCCGACGCTCCACCCGCATGGGGTTGTGGCTGTCGCTGGCCTATGGCGTTCTGGCGATGCCGGTGCTGTGGTATTCCGAGCCGTTGTTGTTGATGCTGGGGCAGAAACCGGGGGTGGCGGCGGATGCCTCGGCCTATCTGCGTATTGCAGGCTGGGGGTTGTTCCCGGCGCTCCTGGTGATGGTGTTGAAATCCTATCTGGCGGCGCTGGAGCGCACGCAGGTCGTGCTTTGGGTTACGGTGCTGGCGGCTCTCGTCAATGCCGTGGTGAACTATGCGCTGATCTTTGGCCACTGGGGCGCGCCAGAGCTGGGCATTACGGGTGCGGCGATTGCCTCGGTGCTGACGCAGCTTGTGTCGCTGGTGGCAGTGCTTGCATATGCGCTGAAGGCGCTGGCCGAGCACGAGCTGATGCGTAATTTTCACCGCCCCGACTGGGAGATGTTGCGAGAGGTCTTCCGCCTTGGCGTGCCGATCGGGCTGACCAATCTCAGCGAGATCAGCCTGTTCACCGCCTCTGCGATGATGATGGGCTGGCTGGGCACGGCCACCCTGGCGGCGCATGGGATTGCGATCACGCTGTCGGGCCTCACCTTCATGGTGCACCTCGGTCTCAGCAATGCGGCGACGATCCGGTCCGGCAACGCCTATGGGCGCCGCGACTGGCCACATATGGCGCGTGGGGCGAAGGTCGTGATCGCCCTGTCGCTGGCCATGTCGGTTGCGACGATCATCCTGTTCCTGACCGCGCCGGATCCGCTGATTTCGCTGTTTCTGGGCACCGAGGATCCGGACAAGCCACAAATCCTGCTTATCGGGGCCGGGCTGTTGGCCGCGGCGGCGCTGTTTCAGCTGATGGATGGTATGCAGGTGGTGGTTCTGGGGCTGTTGCGCGGGGTGCAGGACACCGGCGTTCCGATGGTGATCGCCGCGCTCAGCTATTGGGTGGTCGGCATCCCGGCCTCCTACCTGTTCGGCTTTACCTTCGGTTGGGGCGGTGTCGGGGTCTGGTACGGGCTGGCGCTGGGGCTCAGCTGTGCCGGGTTCTTCCTGCTGATCCGGTTCTGGCGTCAGGCCGCCCATAGGGTACCTGCCGCCGCGATCTGATCAGGGTTACGGGAAACGGCGACAGGCCGGTTTAGTCCTTGCGAGATTTCATCAGCTGGTCGGCCTTCTTGCGCACCAGAACCGAGCGCAGGTCGTGCATCGCCATTAACAATGCATCCGAGACTTCATCCAGCTGTTCGTCGGTGGCCTTGCTTTGCACCCAATGGGCGGTGAGGTTCAAATGGTCCACCGCCCGGTGGATGTCATCAATGTCCCGCCGCGCCAGCGTGGCGATGCGGTCTGCCATCCAGGTCTCGATCGCCTCCATGTCGCGGGCGGAAAGCTGGCGGTCCCCATGCGGGCGGATCTCGCCGTTGCGTGTGTTCACAACGGCGATCTGATCCATGTCGATCCGGCGCTGGCGGTTCTCCGTATCCACACGGAACACAAAGGCCCCGTTTTCGCGGACACGGAAGTAATACTCGGGCAGCGCAGCGGACATAGGCGGTCTCTCCGGTTCAGCTGAGGGTGTCGCAGAAGCTTTTGATGCGGCGGCAGGCCTCTACCAGCGCTTCGTCCGAGGTGGCGTAGCTGATGCGGAAATTCGGCGACAGACCGAATGCCGCGCCAAAGACCACGGCCACATCCTGCTCTTCTAGAAGCGCGGTGGCAAAGGCTTCGTCATCGCTGATGACGGTGCCCTTGGGCGTGTTCTTGCCAATCAGCCCGGCGATGGAGGGGTAGACGTAGAAGGCGCCTTCGGGCGTCGGGCAGGTGATCCCGTCGATATCATTCAGCGCAGCCACCACCAGATCGCGGCGACGTTTGAAAGCAACGTTGTTCTCGGCAATGAAATCCTGCGGACCGTTCAGCGCTTCGACTGCGGCCCATTGACTGATCGAGCAGGGGTTCGAGGTCGATTGCGACTGCACCTTGCGCATGGCGGCGATCAGATGCTCGGGGCCTGCAGCATAACCGATGCGCCAGCCGGTCATGGCATAGGCCTTGGAAACGCCGTTGCAGGTGAGGGTTCGCTCGTAAAGGCCCGGCTCCACCTCGGCAGGAGTGCAGAATTCGAACCCGTCAAAGACCAGATGTTCATACATGTCATCGGTCATAACCCAAACATGCGGATGGCGCATCAGGACGTCGGTCAACGCCTTCAGCTCGGCCCGGTTATAGCCCGCACCGCTGGGGTTGGAGGGCGAGTTGAAGATGAACCACTTGGTCTTCGGGGTGATTGCGGCTTCCAGCTGCTCGGGCGTCAGTTTGAAATCGCTTTCCAGCGAGGCTTCGACCGAGACCGGGGTTCCGCCGGCCAGCAGCACCATGTCGGGATAGCTGACCCAATAGGGGGCTGGAATGATCACCTCGTCGCCCGGGTTCAGCGTTGCCATCAGCGCATTATAAAGCGTCTGTTTGCCGCCAGTGCCGACCGAGACCTGTTTCGGGGTATAATCCAGCCCGTGATCGCGCTTCATCTTTGCGCAGATCGCCTGTTTCAGCTCGGGAATGCCGTCGGGTGCGGTGTATTTCGTCTTGCCCGCCGCGATGGCGGCGACGGCAGCGTCCTTGATGTTCTGGGGCGTGTCGAAATCCGGCTCACCGGCGCTTAGACCGATCACATCGCGCCCCTGCGCCTTCAGCTCGGCGGCAAGGGTGCTGATGGCAATAGAGGGTGACGGTTTTACGCGAGAAAGTGTTGCTGACAGAAAAGACATGGCGGAGTGGCCCCGGTTTGTATGTTGCTGTTAACTGTCATAGGGTGCGGCCAAATCGCGATCAAGCGGCATTGGCGCGTTCAATTAAGGGAGAGCCAAAATGGCCAACGATACAACAGACTGGTTCGGACCGGAGGCCGCGACGTTCGGCGACCGCGTGGCAGCTGCAAGAGAGGCGGCCGGCATGACCCAGGGCCAGCTGTCGCGGCGTCTGGGCGTCAAGAAAAGCACCCTGTCGGGCTGGGAACAGGACCTGTCCGAGCCGCGCGCCAATAAACTGTCGATGATGTCCGGCTTGCTGAACGTGTCGATGACCTGGCTGCTGACGGGCGAAGGCGACGGCATGCCCGAGCCGGGCGAGCTGGAACTGGAAGCTGGCGATTTCTCTTCCGTGCTGAGCGAGCTGCGCGAGTTGCGCGCCGAGCTGCGCGCCGGTTCGGACCGCGCTGCGCGTCTGGAAAAGAAACTGCGGAACCTGCTACAGAACGCAGCACAATAAGACGAGAGCGACTCACATGAGCGGACAGACCCCTGGGGCAGAAACACGCGAAAACCGGCTGAAGCGTTTGCAGATGCGGTCGATGCGGCGTGGAATCAAAGAGATGGATATTCTTCTGTCCGCTTATGCTGAGGCCAACCTTGCGGCCATGTCAGAGGCGGATCTCGACCTCTATGACCGGCTGCTTCATGAAAATGATCAGGATTTATATCAATGGGTTACGGGGCAGGTCCCGGCGCCCGAAGCGTTTTCTGAGCTGGTTCAACACATTGCGCAAACCTATCAATAATCATAAAAATTCAGCTTAACTGATTTTTCGGAAATTGTAGGCATTCTGTCTCTCAGCAAATTCGAGTCGGAGATGCGAATGAGTATGGAATTGCCAATTGGCCAGCAGGACCGAAAAGGGTTCATGACTGGCTACCTTGAAGCACTGGCGCTGGTAGAACGTCTGCACCGGTTGTTGCTGGATGTGATCAAGGATGAATTTGAACGCGTAGGCGTTCTGGAAATCAACGCCGTCCAGGCGCTATTACTGTTCAACATCGGCGACAATGAAGTCACCGCTGGCGAACTGAAGACGCGTGGCTACTATCAAGGTAGCAACGTCAGCTACAACCTGAAAAAGCTGGTCGACATGGGATACATGCATCACCAGCGCTGCGAAATCGACCGCCGGTCGGTGCGTGTGCGTCTGACGCCGCGTGGCCGGGAAATCCGCGATATCGTGGCTGGGCTGTTCTCGCGTCACGCAGAAGGCCTGGAAGGCAAAGGTGTCATCAGCGGAGAAGGTATTGCAGACATTACCGCCTCGCTGAAACGTGTGGAGCGCTACTGGTCTGACCAGATCCGCTACATCTACTGATATGGTGCTGGACCGTTTGGTCCAAAGCCGCTGCCATGCAGCCAGAAAGGCTGCTCGATCTACCTGTTAAGAAGACCCTAGTACGGCTGTAAAACGCAGCCAAAACCCCGACTTGAAGAATTCAAGAGTGAACCGTTTGCGACCTACAGGAGCTCAGCCGCGAGGGTGAGTGTCGCACAGGCAAGAATGCCTCAACAGATCAATACATGGCCCCAAAGGGAAACGGTGTTTAGCCAGTAAAGATCAAGGCCCCGACAGACCGAACACGGCAGGGGGCGTATAGAGGTACACGCGCTGCCCGCAGATCACCGCGGCGCCGAGCGCTAATAAAGGCGACAAAAACAGAAAAAGGCGGCCCCGGAAACGGGGCCGCCTTTTTCACGTGTTCTGTTCTGGTGTCCTGAACCGGCTCCTGTGCTCTGGCCCAGCAGCCGGAGGGCTGCTGGCTTTACCAGTGCCCGGAGCTTTCCATGCTGGCCCAGGGCTCTGCCGGTTCCAGAGCTTCACCGTTCTGCAGCAACTCGACCGAGATATTGTCGGGGGAACGCACAAAGGCCATGCGCCCGTCGCGCGGCGGGCGGTTGATGGTGACGCCATTGTCCATCAGGTGCTGGCACATCTCGTAAATGTTATCGACGCCATAGGCGAGATGGCCGAAATGGCGGCTGTCGCTCGGCAGTCCGTCGTCGCCATCCCAGTTGTAGGTCAGCTCAATCGGGGCATCTTCCTGACCCGGAGGCGCGAGGAAGATGAGAGAGAACCGGCCTTGCTCACTGTCATAGCGGCGCGTCTCTACAAGGCCCAGAAGCTTGTAAAAGGCCATGGATTTCTCAAGGTCCTTAACGCGGACCATAGTGTGCAAATAGGTAAGGGGCATGTGATTTTCCCTGATCTGATCACGTTCGGGCCGACAGTAACCTTCAGGTCCGGAAAGTCGAGGGGGCGGGGGTCAGAAAGCTGACTGAATGCCGAAGTTCACGCCGAAGCGATGCGATTCATAGAGGCCGATATTGCTGTCGAGCTTGGATGCTGAAATGCTGACCGTCGGGTTGAAACCGTAGTAATCAATCTTGTTGAAGGTGAGCGAGACATCTGCCTGGTAGCGGTCATCGTGGCGCCCGTCCGGGCTGTGCGGGGAGACGTCATAATCCCGGACCCGCCCCCAAAGACCAAATTGCGCCGTCGCGCCGAGGATCGGCTTGCCCAGCGTCAGCTGGGTGCGCAGGCCGACCTCCTCAAATTCGTCGGGGGCATAGTTTGACGTTGCCCCGGCCACAGACAGGTTGGTCCAGAGCGTTGCGCCAGAGGGCAGCTTGAAGCTGTAGGAAAGATCTGCGCGCCAGGTGTCCTGGTCGCTGGTCGCGACACCGTCCTGAATTTCATGCGACAGGCGCGCGTTGATCCGGCGGCCGCGGTCCAGCTTGTAGCTTTGCCCGGCAGAAAGGCGCAGGAAGCGGGCGTATTCCTCACCGCCGTACCAGCTTTGCCCCAGATCGGCGGCGACGCGGAATTCGCCCCTACGGTCCAGATTGATGCCACGCAAGCCATAGCCCATCTGATATGTGGCAAAGGCAAAGTCGCTGCCCTCGGCGCCGGGCGCCTGTGCCTTGGCTTCGGAAGAGAGGGTATAGCTACGCGCATCCAATGAGAAGGCGAGGTCATGAGCCCGGGTTTCGGTTTCGTGAAACCGGTATCGGGATCGCAAGCCCACTGCGTATTCGATCCCAGAGAGCGCCATCTGGGTGCCTCCCAGCTCGAACTCCACGGGTTGGCCCAGAAGCACCTCTGCCAGCTCGTAATTCAGGAATGAGGACCGCTCGGAGGAGCCGTTGTTGATGTTGGATTCGGGAGAAACCGAAAAGGAAAACCGATGCAGCCAGGGGGTGCTGGCGCGCAGGTATCGGAAATCGCGCACTGCGCGGCGCTCCAGCTGTTCGTCCGGGGCATGTTCCACGGCGCGGCGCAGCCAGAATTGCGCCATGGTGCGTTGCCCGCCCGAGGAAAGCGCTTGCGCCATGATCAGGGCGGCTGCGTATCGGTCGCTGTCGGTCTCGGCCAGTGACCAGGCTTGTTTGGCTGTTTTTCGTGCGGTGGGATAGTCGCCCAGATCCCGCGCCGCCCGCGATTTGATGAGGAGCGCGGTGCGGTCCTCTGGGTCGCGTGAGATCAGCGCCTCGGCCAGGGCCATGGCCTGTTTCGGATTGCTGACCTTCAGGAGCTGCGTCGCCGCAGCGCGCATCTGAGCCGGGGTCAGCACCGTTTCACCCGAAGGCGCAGCCGTGGTCACGGCCCCGAAAGAGGCCGGAACCGTCGCGCAGAGCAGGACCAGTGCAGCCCTGCCCAGACCTTGGCTGAGCGGCTGAACGCGAGGCATCTCAGGCTCAGTTATTGTAGACGATGAAGCCACCCGTCTCGCGGACGGAATTTGCAGCCGGGTCAAGCGAGTTTTCCAGCACAACGACGCCGACGATTTCCTCGGCATTGTCGCCCGAGACCACCGCGTAGTAATTGCCGGTTTCATAGGTTTGGGCCGTGCCGTTGGCATCGACATAGGTGCTTTGCAGGGTGCCTATGATTTCGCCGTTGTCATCCAGATTGTTCGGGCCGACATCGAAGACGGCAACCGGAATGCTGGATAGCGTCAGGTTCTTGTCGACGTTGATCCGGTTGATCACGTCATTGGTGATGTCATTGCCGTCTGTGTCGTAGATGGTCCGGTTGGTCAGGCTGCCCCTCACGGCATCGCCACGCCCGCCGGTCGCCGGGTTAAAGTCGTCAAAGTCGATAGCGATCTGCACGTCGGCGGTGGTGTACTCCAGTCCCGCGGCGCCGTTGTAGTCCCGCAGGCCGGCCAGGGAGCCATTATACTGCGCCTGTCCGCTGCTGGGCAGGGTGACGGAATTGTCGCGCTGATAGACGAAGCCGCCAAAGCCATAACCGGCATAGGCGCCTGTGCGGACAATGGCGAATTTGCTGTTGCCGGAGGTGCTGACGCCGTAAATCGCCCGGTGGGTGAACTGGTTGATTGGCTCGTTGTCGGTAATGTCGCTGTACTGGGCGTCGGCCTCGTAAACGGCAAAGGGGCCAAGGCTGCTGACGGCGGTGCCGCGGGCATAGGTGCCGTCCCCGTCAAAGGCGAGGTTGTCCACCGAGAACGTATCGTTGTTGCTGTCATAGCTGATTTCGGTGGCGTAGCCATTGCCGATATAGGCGTCTTCGGTGCTGGTACCTTCGCGGCGGAAGATCGAGGTGTCAGCGGTCGGGGAGGGGGTCCCCGGTGGGCGGCCGTCCCCGTCGATACCGGTATCTGTTCCGGTGTCGGTGCCTGTGTCGCCGCCGTTATCAGCCGTGTCTTCGGTGAACGGATTCCCGTTGCCGCACGCCGATAGCGCAAGCGCCGCAATAAATGCGCCAGTAATCTTATTCATGATGTGCCTGCCTCTGCTCGAACTTCTGGGCGGTTTTTTTCTCACAATTTGCCGCAGCTCCCAAAAAGTCAACGGATTTGCGGGATGGGGAAAACTTTGTCGACGGGGCTGGCCTGAATGCCATAGTTCGTCTTTGGGGTGTTGGCAGCAGGCGCTGCGGCGCAAGGCCTTGGCGCGAGCCGGTGCAACGGGTATGACCAAAGGCGAAACAGCCCGGCAACCGGGCGCGGCCGGGGAGGGGACGACCTTTGCAGCAATATCACGACGCCTTGCGCCACATTCTGGAGAATGGCACCCGTAGCAGCGACCGCACCGGGACCGGGACGCTGTCCTGTTTCGGCATGCAGGCGCGCTACTCTCTGGCCGATGGGTTCCCGCTGGTCACCACCAAGAAGCTACACCTGCGCTCGATCATTCACGAGTTGCTGTGGTTCCTCTCCGGGGATACCAACATCGGCTACCTGAAGGACAACGGGGTGTCGATCTGGGATGAATGGGCGGATGAGAATGGCGATCTGGGGCCGGTCTATGGCTATCAGTGGCGCCGTTTCCCGCGTCTGGATCTGGTGCCCGGAACCACGGGGGACGAAGCCCTCTATCGCGCGGGCAGTGTCGATCAGATCGCGGATCTGGTGAAGATGATCGAAATCTCGCCCGACAGCCGCCGCCTGATCGTGTCGGCCTGGAACCCGGGCGATGTGCCGGATATGGCGCTGCCGCCATGCCATACCCTGTGGCAGGTGCGGATCCTGGGCGGTAAGCTGCATCTGCAACTCTATCAGCGCTCGGCGGACATGTTCCTGGGCGTGCCGTTCAATATCGCCTCTTACGCGCTGTTGCAGGCGATGCTGGCACATGTGACAGGCTATGAGGTGGGTGATTTCATTCACACCATGGGGGATGCGCATATCTATGCAAACCATATGGATCAGGTGCAGGAGCAGCTGTCGCGGACGCCGAAACCCCTGCCGCAGCTGCGGATCAAACGGGACGTGAAATCGATTTTCGACTTCCGCTACGAGGACTTTGAATTCCTGAACTACGATCCCGATCCGGCCATCAAGGCGCCGGTCGCGGTTTAACGGGGGCAGCAGAGATGATTACACTGATCGCGGCCCGCGCCCGAGATGGCGCCATTGGCAAGGACAACACGATACCCTGGCACGCGCCCGAGGATCTGAAGGCGTTTCAGCGTGAAACACTGGGCGGTGCCATCGTGATGGGGCGCCGGACCTGGGACAGCCTGCCGTTCAAGCCGCTGAAAAACCGCCTGAATATCGTTGTGTCATCAGATCCTGCCGCAGCGGATACCGTCTGCGCCTCGATCGGGGAGGCCATCGATATGGCCTATGCACAGGGATACCGGCGCGTCTATGGCATCGGCGGCGCCGGGATCTATGCTGCGATGATGGGGCTGGCTGATCGCCTGCTGATCACCGAAGTCGATGTTGCCGTCGAAGGCGCTGATACGTTCTTCCCCAATTTCAGCGAGGCGGATTGGAACCTCATCGGAACCACCGCCTTACGGGCGGCAGATCCGGCCTGCGCTTTGGTGGAGTACCTCAGACGATAAGATGGCCTGGTGAGGTGTCGCGTGGATCGGCGTGCCTGTGCGCGCCGCCTCACCCCCGTCAGAGTTCGGTGATTTCACCGGCCATCTGTCGGCCATCGCGACCTTCAGTCAACTCGTAACCGACTTTCATATTGTCAGAGAGTCCCTTTAATCCGGAACGTTCGACCTGAGAGATGTGAACAAAGACATCCTTGCCGCCTGTGTCGGGTTCGATAAATCCGTAACCCTTTGTGTTATTGAACCATTTCACGGTGCCACTTGGCATGTTCCGTGTCTCCTTCTACCTTATACGCGCCCCGGATATTGCCAAGGCGTTCACAATTGCCTTTCTTCGGCGCCGGACAATGCTGCGTGAGGAGCTATACGGCATCCGAAAAATGTCTAGGCAAGTCCGACTGTTACATGCGTGAACAAAAAATCAAGACCAGACCTCAAAATCTTCCGTAAATTACGGGAAACGATCCAAAGCGAAAGAGAATGATACGATGCAGCTTTTTGGACTGAAGAACTGTGATACTTGCCGTAAGGCACTGAAACTCTTGCCAGAGGCTACACTGGTGGATGTCAGGGCCGATGGCGTGCCGGATGATGTTCTGGAGCGCGCCTATGCTGAATTTGAAGGCAAACTGGTCAATACGCGCTCAACCACATGGCGGGAGCTCAGCGACGCTGAACGGGAAACCCCGGCGCTTGATCTGCTGCGCGCACATCCGGCGCTGATGAAACGGCCCCTGATCGAAGATGACGGCAAGCTGTACCTTGGCTGGGACAAGAGCGTTCAGCAGGCCCTTCTGCCCGAATAAGGTAACGAAAAACGCCATCCCCGTTTTTGGCGGGGATGGCGGGAATGACGCGTGACGATTTCGGTTGAGATCAGGCCGGATCGGTCGCAGCGAACTTGCGGCGCAGCACTGCATCAAGCGACAGGGCGCCGGCACCTTTGATCACCAGTACGCTGAGCAGGAAGACCCACAGCAGACGTTGATCCAGGATGATGCCGTCCGGGAAGCGGTCGAACCAGGCGCCAAGTGTCTTCGGATCGGTGCCGTTGTGACCGTAGATATCGGTCAGGGACTGCACCACGACAAAGCCAATCATGCCAAGCGCGGCAAGACGGGTGAACAGGCCGATGATCAGCAGCAGCGGCAGGATGAATTCGGCCCAGGTGCCTGCCATGACGACCAGCCAGTGGAATGCGCCGAGCTGCGACACGTCATAGCCGACGGCTTCGAATTGCTTCGGGAAGATCTGCGCATAGGCGCCCATAGAGGGGCTGAACAGGCCCAAAATGCCATCACCCAGCTTGGTGACGCCGGAGACCCAGAAATACATCAGCAGGGTTGCAGCAAAGACGAAACGGGTGAGGGCAGGCAACAGCCAGCTTCCCGCGGTTTCGATGAGGCCGAAGACCGCGTTGTGGAGCGAAACAACAGAACGCATTGGTTTTCCTTTATGTCATGAGATCATAAGATCGGTCAGCCCGCCGCCCTCTAAGAGCAGGGTCAGCGGTTGGGAGAGGTCGAAATCAGGGCTCGCTTGCAGGGCCGCCTCATAGGCTGCCCCGATGCTTTGACCCTGGATCAGGGCGTCGATCCAATCAGCGCCGCCGGGGTGCAGCGGCTGGGCGATGGGATCGAATTCGGGCCGGGTAATCAGCACGTCCTGCGCCTCGGCCCGGGGTTTGGGGGCGCCGGGCTGCGTGGCGAAACGCCAGATGTCATGCAGCGGCCAGTCGGAGCGCAGCAGTTCTACCGCCGGGGCAATTCCCACCTTCAGTGACATCAGCACATCAGGGGACATCCCGGCCAGCGCATCCCGTGCTGCGGGCGTTGCGTCGGCTGCGTGGTAGGAGCGGCGCAGCGCAAGTTCGAGACGGGCCACATCGGGCAAGTAGCCCAGATGGTTCAGCTGCTGCATCCCGGCCAGAAAATCAGGGAAATCGCCGCCGAAATGCATCATCAGGGGCGAGGCGGGCGGGTGCTTGCGAAAGTAAAGCCCGGCCAGCCCGTCCATGTTCTCCTTGCCCAAAAGGCCCGCGATCGCCGGGAACCCTTCGTGCAGGGCTTCTGTCAGAGAGGCCGCCACATTGTTGCGGTAGACCGAAAACCGGCGACCAGCCGGACGGCCAACACCATCCGACAGCCCATCCGGAATCGGGGCATCCGGCGCCAGCAAGGCGCTGACAAAACCTGTTTGCGACAGTTTCATCTCGCTACCTGTGCCGGGGCAACTTTCGACAGGGCCTGATCCGCGCGCATTGCCTCGTTCCGCAGAATGGGCCAGTCCGGCACATCTGTGTCCCATTCGATCAGAACAGGTTTGGGACCGGATTTGGCCAAGGTGTAGTCGAGCAGAGACCAGACAGGGTCCACAACCTCGCGCCCGTGGCTGTCGATCAGCAGTGGCGCGCCGTGATCGTCTTCATCTTCGTCGTGCCCGCCCAGATGGATTTCGCCGACCTTATCGAACGCGAAGGCGTCGATATATCCGGTGGGCGAGAACCCGAGATTGGTCGCCGAGACAAAGACGTTGTTGACGTCCAGCAGCAGACCGCAGCCAGTACGGCGGCTGATTTCGGCCAGAAATTCCGGCTCGGACCAGTCGCTTTCGTCAAAGGCGAGATAGCTGGAGGGATTTTCCAGCAGCATGCTGCGGCCGATGGTGGTCTGCAGTTGGTCGATGTGATCGCAGATCCGCTCTAGCGTCTCTGTGGTATAGGGCAGGGGTAGCAGATCGTTCAGGAAATGGCTGTCATGGGTGGACCACGCCAGATGCTCAGAGAAGCTCGCCGGGTTCAGCCAGTTCACCAGCTTTTTCAACCGCGCAAGGTGGTCACGGTCCAGCGGCGCTTCACCACCAATCGACAGGCCCACGCCGTGCACGGAGATTGCAAACCGCTCGGCCAGATGACGCAGCTGCGCGATGGGGCGGCCGCCGTCGCCCATGTAATTCTCGGCATGGATTTCCAGCCAGCGCACTGGTCCGGGGCCGTGTTCATCCGTCACAGACCGGATCAGGGCGTCAAAATGCTGCGGCTTGTACCCCACGCCGGGGGTAGTCGGCAGTTGGTTGGGAAGTACGGCGTCCAGCATGGCGTGTCCTGCTCGTCTGGTCGTGGCTTGGGGCGGGGTGAAGATGTGAAGGGCGGGCAGGCGCGCGCCCTTCACGAAATCAATTATTATGCGGGCAGGTCGCGTTCCAGCGGCTCAAGCGAGCCTTTGCGCGCGGTGCCGTCTGCCATTTCCGGCAGTTCGATTTCGGCGCAGGTGCCTGCGTCGACCAGGGTCCAGGCGTTGCCCTGATAGTCAACGACCGAGCTGCCCGCGCAGGTGGTGCCGGGGCCGGCGGCGCAATCGTTCTGGCCGGCCAGGGAGATGCCGTAGCACTTTTCCTTGCTCTGCGCAGCGGCAGGCATGGTGGTTGCAGCGGTCAGGGCAGCGGCAACCGCGCTGGCGACGGCGAGGGATTTTGCGTGGTTCGACATATGAAGTCCTCCTCAACGGGTTTTGCGGTATATCGAGTATACCCTTGGGGTACGTGAAAACCCTAACCCAGGTCCGGAGGTCTTTAAATTCACGAGGCTGTGTGTCACGCGGGCGTCAGGAAGTGTGACAGTCTAGTGGAGCTTAACCATCTGATTGTGAACGTTAATCAACTATAAAATGAAAACCGGCCCCCGATTGGGAGCCGGTTTTTGATAGCGGTAGCTGCAATTGTTACAGCAGATCCGGCGGCGTGGCCTCAAGGCCCAAGGATTTTGTTACATCGGCGAGGGTTTCGACCTTGGTCTGTTTTTCACCGAGGCGCCGCACGGAAACGGTGCGCTCTTCCACCTCGCGGTGGCCGACCGCCAGAATCACCGGCACCTTGCCCAGCGAGTGTTCGCGGACCTTGTAGTTGATCTTCTCGTTGCGGATGTCCGCCTCGGCGCGCACGCCTGCGGCCTTCAGCGTTTCCACGACTTCTGCAACGTAATCATCTGCTTCCGAGGTGATGGAAGCGACAACCACCTGACGGGGTGCCAGCCAGAACGGCAGCTTGCCCGCGTGTTCCTCGATCAGGATGCCGATGAAACGTTCGAAGGAGCCGAGCGTTGCGCGGTGCAGCATGAAGGGACGATGCTTGGCGCCGTCCTGACCCACATAGGTCGCTTCGAGGCGTTCGGGCAGGTTGGGGTCCACCTGAAGCGTACCGCACTGCCAGTTTCGGCCGATGGCATCGGTCAGGGTGAATTCCAACTTGGGACCATAAAAGGCGCCTTCGCCTTCGAGGATCTCGAAATCATAGCCGGCCGCCTTGCAGGCATCGCCAAGCGCTTTTTCCACGAAGTCCCAGCTTTCGTCGCTGCCGATGCGTTTCTCGGGGCGGGTCGACAGTTTGATGGTCCAGTCGTGGAAGCCAAGGTCGGCGTAGATCTTCGACAGGAAGTCGATGAAACGCGCAGTTTCGCTTTCGATCTGATCCTCGGTGCAGAAGATGTGGCCATCGTCCTGTGTAAAGCCGCGCACCCGCATGATGCCGTGCAGCGCCCCCGAGGGTTCATAGCGCGCACAGGAGCCGAACTCGGCCATGCGCAGCGGCAGATCGCGATAGGATTTCAGACCCTGATTGAATACCTGCACGTGGCAGGGGCAGTTCATCGGCTTCAGCGCGTTTACCGCCTTTTCCCGGGCATGGTCTTCGTCCACTTCGACAATGAACATGTTTTCCTGGTACTTGTCCCAGTGGCCCGAGGCTTCCCACAGTTTGCGGTCAACGACCTGCGGCGTGTTAACCTCGACATAGCCGCCGCGTTCCTGCTGACGGCGCATATAGTCCTGCAGGGTGGTGTAAACCTTCCAGCCATTGGGGTGCCAGAACACCTGACCGGGGGCCTCTTCCTGCATGTGGAACAGGTCCATTTCACGGCCCAGTTTGCGGTGGTCGCGCTTGGCAGCTTCCTCAAGCATGGTGAGGTAGGCTTTCAGCTTTTCCTTGCCGGTGAAGGCGACGCCATAGATCCGCTGCAGCATGGCGCGGTCGCTGTCGCCGCGCCAATAGGCGCCCGCGATGGACATCAGCTTGAAGGCATCGCCCGGCACCTGTCCGGTGTGCTGCAGGTGCGGACCCCGACACAGATCCTGCCAGTGGCCGTGCCAGTACATGCGCAGCGGCTCGTCGCCGGGAATGGCGTCGATCAGCTCGACCTTGTAAGGCTCGTTGTTGGCTTCATAGAATTTCACCGCACGTTCGCGGTCCCAGACCTCGGTGGTCACGGGTTCGCGCTTGTTGATGATTTCCTTCATCTTCTTTTCGATGGCGCCAAGGTCTTCGGGGGTGAAGGGTTCGGCGCGGTCGAAATCGTAATACCAGCCGTTTTCGATCACCGGGCCGATGGTGACCTTGGTCTCGGGCCAGATTTCCTGCACCGCGCGGGCCATGATATGCGCCAGATCGTGACGGATCAGCTCATTCGCCTGCTCTTCGTCCTTCATGGTGTGCAGGGCGATGGAGGCGTCGGCATTGATCGGCCATTGCAGATCCCAATGCTTGCCATCGACAGTGGCCGAAATTGCTTTCTTGGCCAGCGAGGTCGAAATATCGGCAGCCACTTCGGCAGGGGTTACGCCTGCGTCATAGGATCGTGAATTGCCATCGGGAAGGGTGAGAGAGATCTGGGCCATATCGGCTGCTCCTCGTCGGTTTGGCGCCCACTGAACGCCCGGTTGCGGGTTATGGTGTGTGTGCCCCTTTTTGACCGAGGCGCTGGCGCTGTCAACCACTGCAGTCTGTCTTGGCCTCACCTTGAGTAAAGACGAAGAAGCCACAGCATATTGGTTTTCTTTCCATTCTTGCCTTTTGATGGGTGCGGGGTCACGATCCCCGGGTGTTTTGTCCGATTGCCCGATTAGAAAGAGCACCATGCATAGTTTTGAAGAGATATTGGACTTGGCGGCGGATCGCCATGGCGGCCCCGAGGCAATTGCGGCCAAGCTGCCGACGATCCGCCCCAAGGCGGAGGTGGCAGAGATCCCGGATGCAATCTGGCTGCAGGCCATGGCGATGCGGATCTTTTCGACCGGCATGAACACAAAGATGATCGAGGCCAAAGAGGACGATATCGTTGCCGCCTTCGAGGGGTTCGAGGTGGGGCGCGTGGCGCTGATGTCCGATGAATGGTTTGATGCGCTGTTGCAGGACAAGCGGATCATCCGCAACGCCCCGAAACTGCGCGCCATTCAGGAAAACGCGGTTTTCATTCAAGAGGTCTCGGCAGAGGCGGGTGGTTTTGGCCGCAAGATCGCCGATTGGCCGGATGACCGGTTTGGGGAACTGCTATTGTGGCTCAAATCCGAAGGGTCCCGGTTGGGCGGCACCACCGGCGGCTATGTCCTGCGGCAGATGGGGCGCGATGGCTATGTCTTTACCAAAGACGTGGTCGCCCGGCTTGTTGCCGAGGGGGTGATATCGGGCCCGCCGGGATCAAGAAAGGCCATGCTGGCGGCGCAAGAGGCATTCAATACATGGCAGGCGCAGTCGGGGCGGCCTCTGGCAGAGATTTCCCGCATCCTCGCGCTCAGCATATAAGCTCGCCCGTCGGCGGGTTGCTGGTTTTGCATATGGCACCACGACATGGCAGAGGATTGGTGAAAGACATGACAGAAGGACACGCGAGATGACGGCCAACTATCTGGAAACGCCCCAAGGGCGGCGCATCGCCTATCACAAGACTGATGGCGTGGGGCCGGTGATCGTATTCCTTGGCGGGCTAAAGTCCGACATGGAGGGCACCAAGGCCATCCATCTGGAGGCCTGGGCGCAGGCGCAGGGGCGCGCCTTTTTGCGGTTTGACTATTCCGGCCACGGGGAAAGCTCGGAAACGTTTGAGGATGGTTGTATTGGCGATTGGCACGAAGACACGCTGGCGGCTGTTGCGGCACTGACCGAAGGGCCCATAGTGCCGGTCGGCTCTTCCATGGGCGGCTGGCAGGCGCTGCTTCTGGCGCGCGCCGTACCCGAACGCATCGCCGGGATGGTCACCATCGCTGCCGCGCCGGATTTCACCGAGGATGGATACTGGGCGAGTTTCACCGATGCGCAGAAGGCTGAGCTGGATGCGCAGGGTTATGTGGAGCTGCCCAGCGATTACATGGAGCCTTACCGCATTTCCAAACGGATGATCGAGGATGGCCGCACCCGTCTGGTCTTGCGCAGCCCGCTGGCGTTGCCTTTTCCGGTGCGCTGCCTGCAAGGCACGGCCGATACGGCTGTCTCCACCGAGACCGCGCTGCGGCTGCTCGATCATGCGGAATGCACCGATATGCGGCTGACATTGGTCAAGGATGCAGACCACCGGTTTTCCGATGAGGCCTGCCTGAAGCTGATCGAGGCGGCGCTGGAAGAGGTGCTTGGCGTTTCATGATACGGCGGGCGGCAAAATGGCTGGTCCGCGCCGGGTTGGCCCTGACGGCCGCCGGGGCGGCGCTCTGGGCCTTTGGGCCTTATGAACCGGTGGACCTTTCAGCCTCTTTCGAGCCGCGCCGTTTTGGCGAAGGGGTCGGTGTCTATTTCGAAACCGTCGAGAGCACCTATTCCGATATCACGCCCGGCGCCGAAAAACGGGTGATCTGGGCCGGACAGCCCGAAGTGCGAACGCCGCTGTCGGTGGTCTATATCCACGGCTTCTCTGCCACCTCCGAGGAAATCCGCCCGGTGCCGGATCGGGTTGCGGCGGCGCTGGGTGCGAACCTTGTCTATACCCGGCTGGCGGGCCACGGGCGCCCCGGCGCGGCGATGGCCGAACCAACGGTCAACGATTGGATGCAGGATGTGGCCGAGGCCCTGGCGGCGGCGCGCGCGGTCGGCGATCGGGTGGTGGTGATCGCCACCTCAACAGGGGCGACGTTGATGACCGCCGCGGCGCTTGATCCGGCGCTCTCGCAGGATCTGGTGGGGCTCGCAATGATTTCCCCGAACTACGGCGTCAATCATCCGGCAGCGCCGCTACTAACCTGGCCCGCTGCGCGCTATTGGCTGCCGCTACTGGTAGGGAAAGAACGCAATTTTCCGGCGCGCAGCCCGGAACATGGTCGGTTCTGGACCACCTCTTACCCATCCGTGGCGGCGATGCCGATGGCGGCGCTGGTGCGCGCGGTGATGGCGTTGCCCGTGGAGAAGGCGCAGATTCCGGCGCTGTTCTGGTATTCCCTGCGGGACCGCGTGGTCCGCCCGGATTTGACCACTGGAGTGGCGGCGCGCTGGGGCGGGCCGGTCGAGGTGAAGAACCACACGCCCGGTCCTGGTGATGATCCCTATGCGCATGTCATGGCCGGGGATATCATGTCGCCGGGCCAAACCGAGGCCGCCGTAGAGGATATCCTGTCCTGGCTGGCCGATCTGGAGGTGAAGTGATGGAACAGAGGATTAGCCTGATCACCCTGGGGGTGCCGGATATGGAGGTGGCGACGTCCTTTTACGAGGCGCTGGGCTGGCAAAGGGCGCAAAGCCCGGATGGGGTTGTTGCCTTCGATCTGATTTCGCAGACGCTGGGCCTTTATCCGATTGAAAAACTGGCCGAGGATATCGGTCTGCCGGTTGAGGCGCTGGGCACTGGGGCGATGACGCTCAGCCACAACACCCGCAGCGCCGAAGAGGTGGACGTGCTGACGGAGGCCGCCAGAGCTGCGGGGGCAGAGGTGCTACGCCCCGCAGGCGAGGTGTTCTGGGGCGGATACATCGGGTACTTCCGCGCGCCGGATGGCCATATCTGGGAAATCGCCCATAATCCGTTTTCGCCCCTGTCTGAAGATGGCGCCTTTCGCTGGAATGGATTTCCCGAGGCAGATTGATCTCAAATTGACCTCTAACTTCTTGCAATTTCATAAAACTCTCTACAAAGTTGCAGTATGAGACCTGTGTGACCTTGCGGCAGACTGCAGGGCGCAGAACAGCGAGGCACCGCAGATGCAATACACCACCTCCCCGGATCCTTCGGCCCAGCTTGGATTAGAACCTCTGGTGCTGCTGCCCGGGATGATGTGCGATGCGCGCGTCTTTGCACCGCAGATCGTGGCGCTTTCGGCCTATCTGCCGGTCACGGTGGCGCCGCTGCTGGGCGGTGACCGGATTGAGGCGATTGCCGCGCACATCCTGAACATGCTGCCCGAACGGTTTGCCTTGGCCGGGCTGTCCATGGGCGGGATTATCGCGCTTGAGATCCTGCGCCGTGCGCCGGATCGGGTCAGCCGCCTGTGCCTGATGGACACGACGCCTCTGGCGGAAACTCCGGCGCAGGCCGCCGAACGGGAGCCGATGATCGTGGCGGCCCGCACCGGACGGCTGGAAGAGATGCTTGCCAAGGCCCTGCCTGCGGATTGCCTAGCGCCCGGACCGGGGCGGCTGGAAGTTCTGAACACGGTGCGGCAGATGGGGATGCATCTGGGCAGCGATCTGTTCGTCGCGCAAAGCCGGGCTTTGCAGCGCCGCATGGATCAGCAGGGCGTGGCCCGGCGCTGTCATGTCCCGACGCTGATCCTGTGCGGCGAATATGATCGCCTGACGCCCGTCAAACGGCATGAATTTCTGGCCGACCTGATCCCGCATGCAGAGCTGGAGGTGATCTCTGGTGCAGGGCATCTGCCGGTGTTGGAGCAGCCCGAGGCGGTGAATCGGGCGTTGCTGCAATGGTTGTTGCGCGCGCCGGAGGCGGCCCATCAGGCCTGATCCGGCGTTTCTGGCAGAGTATCGATGTGTGGCGAGGGGCTTCAGCTCTGTGTCAGGGCGTCTCGGTCTGCCTTGCTCAGCACGATTGGCTCGCTCACTGGGCGGCCTGTTTCGATGTCAAAGAAAGGAGTCTCTTTCCACTTGCCGGACAGGCGCGCGGTGATCATGCGGCGGAACAGGGCATAGACCATAGTCCCGGCGCCCTTGGTGCGGGGCGGTCTGCCCGGCTGGGGTTCAAAGGCGCGGGTGCGGATCTTGCCGAATATCTCGGGTTGGTCGAACAGATTGGTACGCATCCCGGCGAAGGGCAGGCCGGGTTTCGCAAGCGTGTTGGCGAAGGGCATGCCGCAGCAGCCTGCGTACCAGCGAAACAACCCCTTGGGGCTGAGCCGCATCAGGCGCAGCTCCTCCGCGCCTTGGGTGATGTGGATGCCATCCGGCGACATCTGGAACAGCGCCACCGGACCCGGGGCAGGATCCGGTCTGTGATGATAGAGCTCGTTGGCGCGGCAATCGGCGCAGAAGCAGGCGATATGAGTGCCGGATTTCAGCGCCTCTGGCGTGATGTATCCCTGCATTGTCCCGCAAGAGCAGGAGAAGGCGCGGCCTGAATGGTCCTGCTCCGGCGCCATCGGATCAGACCGCTGCGATCTTGGGTTTGCTCCGCTTTGCCTTACCCTTTGGACGGCTGTTGGCATTCATGAATTCAATCACCAAGGGCCGGATGTTGTTGCGCCAGCTGCGGCCCGCAAAGATCCCGTAGTGACCGGCGCCCGGTTCCACATGACTGGCCTTTTTCGAATCCGGCAGGCCGGTGCAAAGGTCCAGCGCCGCGATACATTGCCCGGGGGCGGAGATATCATCATTGGCACCTTCGACGGTCTTGACCGCCACATCGGTGATCTTGCCGATATCGACCTTGTGACCATCGACGACGAATTCGTTCTTGGCGATCTCGCCTTTCTTGAACACGCGGTCCACGGTCGACAGGTAGAATTCCGCAGTCATGTCCATCACCGCCAGATATTCGTCATAGAACCGGTTATGGGCGTCGTGATCAGAGGCTTCGCCACTGCTGACCCGCTGGATCTGATCCATGAAGGCCTTGGAATGGCGGTCCATGTTCATCGACATGAAGGACGAGAGTTGCAACAGGCCCGGATAGACCTTGCGGCCGACGCCTGCGTATTTGAAACCGACCCGCTGGATCATGGTCTCCTCAAGCTGGCCCATGGTGACGCGGCGGCCGAAATCGGTGACTTCGGTCGGCGTTGCATCCGGATCCACCGGGCCACCGATCAGGGTCAGGGAGGAGGGCTGCGCTTCGGGGTCCTGCTCGGCCAGATAGGCGGTGGCGGCGAGGGTCAGCGGGGCGGGCTGGCAAACGGCGATGACATGGGTTTCAGGACCCATCTCGCGCATGAAATCCACCAGATAAAGGGTGTAATCCTCGATGTCGAACTTGCCAGCGGAGACCGGGATGTCCCGGGCGTTGTGCCAGTCGGTGACATAGACCTCGCAGTTCTCCACCAGGCTTTTGACGGTCGAGCGCAGCAGGGTTGCGTAGTGTCCGGACATCGGCGCCACCAGCAGCACCTTGCGCGGCTGCACTTCGCGGCCGACGACACGGAAATGGATCAGATCGCCAAAGGGGCGTTCCAGAACCGTGTCGATTTCGACGGTATGGTCCTTGCCGTCTTCACAGGTGAAGGTGCCGATGCCCCAGTCGGGCCGGGCAACCATGCGCTGAAAGGTGCGCTCCGTGACCTCACCCCATGCGGCCAGCCAGTTGAGCGCCGGATTGGGGATCGCGGAAAACGCCGGATAGGATGCCATCGACAATGCGGTCGCCCCCAGCCACTGGTTCATGTTCCGGGTCGTTTCCATCAGGTCGTAGGACATCATGTAGCGCATGGGTGTCTCCTTTAGGTGTCCGCCCTGCAACCCATTATCATAAATCATGGGCGGATTAAGTGCAGAGATTAGAACTTGCTGTCACTTTCTCGTAGACTACCTGAGCAAGTATTCTGCATAGCAGAAAGATTAGGGGGGATTCCTTAAGATGACAACAAGTGACGTGCAGGGTGCCGGAACTTCTCCAGAACACATTGATCGACTTAAGGAAAATTTAGAAAAGGTAGAACATCTGTCGAAACGGCTGGTCGAGGTGATGGCAAGTAAGAAGCCGCATCATCCCGGACTGGACGGTCCGAATCAGGAATTGTTCGCACGTGCAGCAACGTCTTACTGGGCTTCTATGCTGCAAAACCCGGCAAAGCTGCTGGAACATCAGATCGAATACTGGGGCAAATCGGTGCTGAATTTCGCCGAGGCCCAGCAGGCGCTGGCCGGGCAACAGGACGGGGAAGGCGACGATGCACCCTCGGACCGCCGCTTCACCAACCCGATGTGGGACAAGAACCCCTATTTCCGCTTTATCAAACAGCAGTACATGACCAATGCCGCCGCTATCCGCGAGGCTGTTGACGAGGCGGGCGATCTGGACCGGGTTGACCGGCAGCGGCTGTCCTATTTCGCGGACCAGATCATTCACATGATGGCGCCGACCAATTTCCTGCCCACCAATCCGGATGCGCTGGAGCGGGCTTTGGAGACCGAGGGCCAGTCGCTGATCAAGGGGTTGGAAAATCTGGTCGCAGATCTCGAAGCCAATGATGGCGAGCTAGTGGTCCGGCTGGCGGATGATACCGCCTTTGAAATTGGCCGCAATCTGGCCACCACCCCGGGTGAAGTCGTCTATCGCAACCGCATGATGGAGCTGATCCAGTACCGCCCGACCACGGATACGGTGCATGAAACGCCGATCCTGCTGTTCCCGCCCTGGATCAACAAGTTCTACATTCTCGACCTCAAGGCGCAGAACAGCCTGATCAAATGGGTCACCGATCAGGGCTATACCTTGTTCGTGGTCTCTTGGGTCAATCCGGATGCCTCTTATTCGGATGTGGGGCTTGAGGATTATGTGCAGGACGGTTTCCTGACCGCGATCGAGCAGGTGAAGGAGATCTGCAAGGTCAAACAGATCAACGCCGTCGGATATTGCATCGCTGGCACAACGCTGGGTCTGACCCTGTCTCTGCTGAAACAGCGCGGCGACAAATCGGTGAAATCGGCGACCTTCTTTACCGCGTTGACCGATTTTGACGATCAGGGGGAATTCACGCCCTTCCTGCAAAACGATTTCGTGGATGCCATCGAGGAGCAGATCGGCGACGATGGCATGCTGCCCTCCTATATCATGGCGCGGACCTTCTCTTTCCTGCGCGCCAATGACCTGGTCTACGGGCCGGCGATCCGCAGTTATATGATGGGAGAGACGCCTCCTGCCTTTGATCTGCTCTACTGGAACGGCGATGGCGCCAACCTGCCGGGCAAGATGGCGATCCAATATCTGCGTGGGCTATGTCAGGGAAACCAGTTTGCCAAAGACGGTTTCGAGTTGCTGGGGCACAAGCTGCAGCTCAAGGATGTCGACATTCCGCTGATGGCCGTCACGTGCGAAACGGATCACATCGCCCGCTGGAAGGACTGCTACCGAGGCGTTCAGCAGATGGGATCGCGCAGCAAGAATTTCATCGTATCGCAATCCGGCCATATCGCGGGCATCGTGAACCCGCCCACCCGCAACAAGTATGGTCACTATACCAATGACGATCTGAAACTGGATGCCGCTGCCTGGATGGAAGGCGCAACCTTCCATGAAGGGTCCTGGTGGCCGCGCTGGGAAGCCTGGCTGAAAAAGCGTTCCGGCAAGCAGGTTCCAGCCCGCGAACCGGGTGATTCGACCCATCCGCCACTGGTGCAGGCCCCCGGCGACTATGTGCGCAAGATGGTAAAGTCCTGATATTGCTGCGGTTCCCATAATTTTTCTGCATTGCAGCAAAAAATTCTTGAAATGCTGCGATGCAGAAAGCATATTGTTGTCAGACACAGCGGGCGGGCATCTCCCTGCCACGGCAACGAGAGGAACTAGTACGATGGCTAAGACCCAAGATTTTACCGCGATGATGAAAGACATGATGGGCGCATTCCCCATGGACACCAAGGCCATGGAAGACGCGTTCAAGAGCTCTGCTGCTCTGAATGAAAAGCTGGCCGCCGTTGCGATCGGTGCTGCCGAGCAGTCCGCCGAGATTTCGACCAAATGGACCAAAGACACCCTGTCCAAGATGGGCGCGATGTCCAAAGTCCAGGCCGAGCCTGCCGACTATGCCAAAGCCGCAACCGATTTCGCCAGCGCCTCTGCTGAAGTGGCTGCCGAAAACATGGCTGCCTTTGCCGAAGTCGCCAAGAAAGCACAGACCGACACCGTCGAGCTGCTGATGGCAGCAGGCAAGGATATGAGCGAAGAGGCGACTGCCGCCGTGAAAAAGGCCACCGAAGAGGTGACCACCGCAGCCAAGAAAGCTGCAACCAAATAAGAAAGTCCACAAGACGGCACCAGCTCTCCTCCCAATCAGTGCCGGATTGTGATGAAAGGGCAGGCCACGCGGGCCTGCCCTTTTTATATTGTGGAACGGTCTTTACGGACTGTTGCTTTTGTTGCCGCCCGGTGCAGGCTGTCAGAAGGTGGCCATCGAGTAACAACGGTATCGCGGTGCCCAGCCACACAGGCGCCGCAGCTTTTCTGCGCACATCTGCTGGTCCAGCGTCGGCCCCTCGGCCCAGGCCCCGTATTTACACAGAACGTGTTTGAGCGTGCGCACCATATACCCGCCCGCATGATCCGTCTGCTGCGCGATATGGGCGACGATGTCCGATGCCGCGACGCCGCTTTGGGCGCAGGCGTTGAATTCCCCCGTCAGATCGGGACGCTCCAACAGGATGCGATAGGCCACCGCCAGATCGTAACGATGCACCAGCGGCCAGCGAGTATTTAAACTGCCCCAGATTTCGATCGGCTGGTCGCTGCGGGCTGCGGTCAGGTAGCGTTCGAAGACGCCGCCGCCGTCTTCATGATAGACCATCCCAGGGTGGATTACGGCGCCTGAAACCCCCTTCGCCTGCAGTACTGTCCGGCTTTGTTCTGTCATCCAGGCGAAACTGGCAATCGGCCGTTTGGGCGAAGCTTCATCGGCAATACGGTTGCCGGTTGCGCCATAGAGCCAGCAACCGCCCGTATAGATCAATCTCAGCGAGGTGCCCCGATCCGCGGCATGATCAAGGATCGCCTCTATGGCGCGCTCGTCGGTCTCTCCCATGTCCTGATCAAAGGTCGCGGCGGCCTGCACAACGGCATCGACCTCTTTCACCACGGGCGCCCATGCCTCAGGCTGCCGCAGGTCACCGGGCAGGGGGCTACCGCCAAGGGCGGCGATCTTCTGCGCGCTGGCCTCTGATCTGGCCAGACCGATTACCTGATGGTCCCGGCCGACCAGTTCACGCGTGATGGCGGTTCCGATTGATCCTGTCGCGCCAAGCAGCAATACCCGCATGTTTCGTCCTTCGGTCTGAAACTGATTGTGAGGTCTGGGGTAAAATCTCAAGTATACTTTAGGTCAAGGTGGTTTTCTTGATGTGAAGACAGTTTTGACCGATGGTTCACAAAGGCGGATCAGAGGGACAGTGAGAACAATTGTTTTCCAAAGCGGCGCGAGGCTTTTCTTTTGTTCTGCGCTCGCATAGGATTTCTGCAATGCATCATGTCTGGGGAGGTATGACCATGGCGGAACAGGAAAAACCCCTGCTTATCAAACGCTACGCCAGCCGTCGGCTGTATAACACGGAGACCAGCGACTACGTCACGCTGGAGGATATTGCTGGGTTTATCCGGGATGGACGCGAGGTCCAGATTGTCGACCTGAAAACGGGGGACGACCTGACACGCCAGTATCTGCTGCAGATCATTGCAGAACACGAAAGCCGCGGCGAAAACGTGCTGCCGGTGAATGTGCTGAATGATCTGGTCCGCAGCTATATGGTGCCAGGCGGCGGGGTAATGCCGCAGTTCCTGCAGACCTCATTCGACATGCTGCGCGACAGCCAGTCAAAGATGATGGAAAACATGTCGGCGATGAACCCGATGGCCACCATGCCGGGGTTCGAAGCGATGAAGGTTCAGCAGGAAGCTTTCCTCAAGGCAATGACCGGTGGCCTGTCCGGCGGCTGGAGCGGCGGCAGCGGCCCGGAACCGGAAGGCGCGAAATCGGATGCTGATGGCGAAGAAGATCTGGAATCGATCAAGCGCCAGCTGAGCGAATTGCAGGACAAGCTGTCGAAGATAAAGTGACGGACGCACGAAAAAGCGTCTGATCGGATGAAAGAGAAAAACCCGGGGCAAGCCCGGGTTTTTTCGTATCTTGGGTCAGGCTTTACTGCGCGATAAGTCGGCAAGGGGCGGCAGGCTCCCGCCCGATCCCGGACACCCCATTGGGGGGATCCGGATCCGTTGGGCCCGGCGCCGGGCGGTCGCCCGGCGGAGCAGACCGCAAGGCCGGTTCAGGCGGCGACCCGTTCCATGGTTTCGCTGGCGGCAGTGAGCAGGATGTCGACGATCACGTCCAGCTCATCCTTGGTGAGGCGGACCGGAAGGCGCACGTCGCAGGCTTTCATCAGCATGGCGCGGGTCTGCGGCAGCTCGGGCAGGTCCTTGAGGAACTGCCAGTTCCAGAAGGCGCGGGCGTTGTCCTCGGAGAGGCCGAAGACCTGCACCTTGACGCCTTTTTCCGCGGCGGATTTGGAGAAGGCCCTGATGTCGTCCTCGGTCATGCCAACCAGATTGAACTGGATCGAATCCGGGGCGCGCCGCTCGGGCGCCAGCGGCGCGGGCACATCGAAATAGGGCGCGGCGTTCAGCCGTCCGGCGACGTAATCGTGATTCTTCAGACCGTCGCGGACTCGGCGGGCCAGTTCCGGGATCTGCGGGCGGATGACGGCAGCGGACAGGTTGCTCATCCGAAGGTTATAAAGCGGCAGCTGGTTCTGCCACTTGGCAAAGGCTTGCGCCAGATCCGGGGTGTTTTCGCCGCGGGGGCCTTTGTGCTTTTGCCAGTTGTGCTCATAAGCGCCGGACATAATGACCGCGCGGGCAACCAGTTCGGCGTCATCGGTGATCAAGATGCCGCCTTCGCCTGCGTTGAGCATCTTGTAGGACTGGAAGGAGAAGCAGCCGACCCGGCCGATGGTGCCGATGTTCTGACCGTTCCAGGTGGTGCCAAGCGAATGCGCCGCATCTTCGATCACCGGAATGCCGCGCGCATCGCAAAGCGCCATGATCGCGTCCATATCCGAGGTGTGACCGCGCATGTGGCTGATGATGACGGCCGCGATATCCTGATCCAGACGGGCCTCAAAATCGGCCATGTCGATGCGGTAGTTCTCGCCAACTTCGCAGAGCACGGGAACGCAGTCGGCATGTACCACCGAAGAGGGCACCGCGGCGAAGGTGAAGCCGGGGATCAGGACGCGGGCATCGCGCGGCAGGTCCAGCGCCTTCAGCGACAGGAACAGCGCAGCCGAGCAGGAAGAGACGGCGAGGGCATATTTGCAGCCAATGAGTTCCGCGAATTCCTGTTCCAGCAGGGCAACAGGGGCATCCTGGGGCGCGGTATAGCGAAACAGATCGCCGGATTGCATCAGCGCATCAATGGCTTCGCGGGCTGCTGCGGGGATCGGTTCGGCGTCGTGAACATTCGGTGGCTGCGTCATATTTCAATTTCCCAAATGGATCATTTCATAAATCTAAAACAATGGGCGCGCAAAGCCAAGGCCGACGGTGCATTTCCCGGCGCAGGGGTGAAAATTTCACAGAACTGTTGCGAAGGCGCGTAGAGCGACAACGGCCAGAAGGCACGGGGTGCGTTCTGGCCGTCGGTCCCGGCAGGGGATGGTAAAAGGGGAGGGGAGCAGAGCCGGATCAGATACCAAGCCGGTCGCGCAGCGCGTACCAGGTCATGGCGAGCGCCAGCAGCGGTGAGCGCATGCGCGGTCCGCCTGGGAAGGCCGGGGCGGGAACCCGCGCCATGGTGTCAAAACCCTCGGCCTCACCCTGAATGGCCAGCGCCATCAATTGCCCGGCGTGGGTGGCGGTGCCGACCCCATGGCCAGAATAGCCGGAGGCCGACAGGACATTTGGCGCCAGCCGTGCCAGATAGGGCATCCGTTTCATGGTGATGCCCAGCGTGCCGCCCCAGGCGTAATCGACGCGCACTTCGCTCAGATGCGGAAAGATCTGATGCATCGGCTTGCGTACTACGGCTTCGATATCGGCGGGGAAGCGATAGCCATAGCTTTCGCCGCCGCCGAACAGTAGCCGCTTGTCATGGCTGAGGCGGAAATAGTTGACCACGAATTTGCTGTCCGCCACCGCCACGTCGCGGGTCAACACCTGATTGGCGCGATCCCCCAAAGGCTCGGTTGCGACGATGAAATTATTGATCGGCATGACCTTGGCCGCGACCTGGCGGTTGAGTCCGCCAAGATAGCCGTTGCAGGCCAGGATCAGGTGGTCTGCCGTGACCGTGCCTTCGGCGGTGCGCACAGTGACCTCGGCGCCTTCGGTGATCTCCAGCGCCTCACTCTGCTCGTATATCTTGGCGCCTGCGGCCTCGGCTGCACGGGCGAGGCCAAGCGCATAGTTCAGCGGGTGCAGATGCCCGGCGCCATGATCCAGAAAGCCTCCCTTGTAATCGGGCGAAGGGCAAAGCTTGAGGCATGCGTCGTCGTTAAGAACTTCGATCTGATCGTAGCCGTACCAATCCTGCAGGTGGCGCGCATAGTCATGCAGATGCGACACCTCACTGCATGAGGAGCCGGTCCAGGCTACGCCGGGTTTCAGGTGGCAGTCGATATCGTGCCGGGCGATCAGGGATTTAACCAGATCCTTGGCCTCTTCCCCCAGCCGCCAGAGCTTCAGGGCCTCGGCTTCGCCCATGAAGCTTTCCAGATCTTCCTGATCCATCCGCTGTCCGCTGCCGAGCTGCCCGCCATTGCGCCCGGAGGCGCCAAAGCCGACGCGGTGGGCGTCGAGAAGCGCAACCTCCATGCCTGCCTCCGCCAGATGCAGAGCGGCGGACAGGCCGGTGTAGCCCGCGCCGACGATGCAGACATCGGCCCGTATATCCCCGTGCAGGGCGTCATAGGGCTTATGCTCTGTTGCCGTCGCATTGTACCAGCTGGCAGGGTACTGACCCTTGCGGTCGTTGGAATAAAGCAGGTTCAAAGCCATAGAATACCTCATGCGGGCGGGCGCGCCGCAGCAGCGGCACGGTGGTCGGGAAGTGGGCAGGAACGGTTGCTGCCTAGACGTTCAGCAGCAGGTGTTCACGCTCCCAGGGGGAGATCACCTGCAGGAATTCCTCGTATTCGCTGCGTTTGACGATGCCATAGACGCGCGCGAACTCGGGGCCGAGGATTTCGTGCAGTTCGGTGGCCGTATCGAACAGATCCAGGGCCTGGCCCATAACCTGCGGAATATCGCCTTCGCCCTCGTAGGCATCGCCCTTGAACTGGCGGCGCGGGCGCTCTTCCTGGATCAGTCCAAGATAGCCACAGGCCAGCGACACGGCGATCCCTAGATACGGATTACAATCCATGCCAGCGAGGCGGTTTTCCACCCGGCGGGCCGAGGGGCTGGACAGGGGTACCCGGATGCCGGTGGTGCGGTTGTCGCGGCCCCATTCCAGATTGATCGGCGCGGCGTGATCCTTCACGTAGCGGCGGTATGAATTCACATAGGGTGCCATCACTGCGATCCCGGCGGGCAGGTGGTTCTGCAGACCGGCGATAAAGTGATAGAAGGCGTCGGTTTCACCGCCCTGGGGTCCGGAGAAGATGTTCTCTCCGGAGGCCTTGTCGATGATCGAATGGTGGATATGCATGGCCGATCCGGGCTCATTCTCGATCGGTTTGGCCATGAAAGTGGCGAAACAGTCGTGGCGCAGCGCGGCCTCACGGATCAGGCGTTTGAAGTAGAAGACCTCATCCGCCAGTTTCACCGGATCGCCGTGGCGCAGGTTGATTTCCAGCTGCCCGGCGCCGCCTTCCTGGGTGATGCCGTCGATCTCGAACCCCTGTGCCTCGGCGAAATCGTAGATATCGTCGATCACCGGGCCGAATTCGTCCACGGCCGTCATGGAATAAGCCTGGCGCGCCGCCGCGGGGCGGCCCGAGCGGCCCATCATCGGTTTGATCTCATGGGCCGGATCCACGTTGCGGGCAACCAGGAAGAACTCCATCTCGGGTGCCACCACCGGCTCCCAGCCCTTGTCGTGGTAAAGTTGCACAACGCGTTTCAGCACGTTGCGGGGCGAGCAGGCAATTGGGTTGCCGTCGCGGTCAAAGGCATCGTGAATGACCTGAAGCGTCCAGTCCCCGGTCCACGGCGCCGCCGTGGCGGTGGTCATGTCGGGATAAAGCGTCATGTCCTTTTCGATGAAGCCATCCTCGTCGGCGGCCTCACCCCAGTCCCCGGTAATGGTCTGGTAAAAGATGCTGTCGGGCAGGTGGAAATATTCCTGCTTGGCGAATTTGGTGGCCGGGACAGCCTTGCCGCGGGCGATGCCCGGCAGATCCGAGATAACGCATTCCACCTCGTCAAGACGACGGCCCTCCAGGTAGGATTTGGCGGCGTCGGGAAGCGTATCGAGCCAGGCGGACATCAGGTCCTCTCTTTCTTCAAAAACTCTGCGAGGAAGGTTGCGATCTTAAGGTTGTCTACGGGGGTGCTGAGGCCTTCGGCTGCGCGCTCCAGAGTGGGGTCCGGCACTACGCCGCGGCCGCGTTTCTCGATCAGGCCCTGTACGAAACTGTTGGAGAATTCGGGGTGGGGCTGCACGGTCCAGATGTGGTCACCGTAGGCCAGGATTCCGTTTTCGCAGAAATCGTTGCCGGCCAGCACCCGGGCGCTTTTGGGGCGGGTCACAACCTGATCCTGATGCCAGGCGTTCAGGGTCACCGGCTGGCCGTCCTGTTCATAGGTCACGTGACCCACCGCCCAGCCGCCATCGAATTTGGCGACCTTACCGCCGAGGGCCTGTGCGATGATCTGATGTCCGAAACAGATCCCTGCCATGGGGCGTTTCGCGGCGTCGATCTTGCGGATCAACTCCTCTAGCGGCGGGATCCAGTCGTGGTCTTCATAGGCGCCGTGTTTGGATCCGGTGATGATCCAGCCGTCTGCCGCATCGGGACCGTCCGGGAACGCCCCATCGACTACGGCCCAAGTCTGGAATTCAAAACCGTGCCCGGCCAGCAGGTCGCAGAACATCTGGTCGTAGTCACCTGAGCTGTCGATCAGGTCGTCCGGGGCATGGCCGGTTTGCAGAATGCCGATTTTCATGGGTCACCAAATTTGATCAAATTTATTGTAGCCGAGCCATAAAGGCCAGGCAAGGGATCATACCGCTTCGAGCCAGGACAGCCAGTGGCTCTCTTTAGGGCGGCGGGCGAATTCCTCCAGTTCCTGCCGTTTTGTCATCACCAGATTGCGGATCGCGGTTTTTGGCAGGATGCGGGCGATGATGGGATCGCTGTCGAACAGGTCGATTGCTTCCTGCCATGTCGCGGCAAGCTGCGGCAGGCCCTTGATGTCATAGATATTCCCACTCGAGGGGGCAGGCGGCTGCATTGCGTCCTCGATCCCGACAAGGGCCGCGCCAAGTACAGTGGCCAGCATCAGGTAGGGGTTGATGTCCCCGCCTGCGGCGCGGTGTTCGATCCGGCGCGCCTTGGGGCTGCCGCCGGGAATGCGGATTGCGGCAGTACGGTTTTCATAGGCCCAGGCCGCGCTGGTTGGTGCATGGGCGCCGGGGATCAGCCGGTCATAGGAATTGCCGTGGGGCGCAAAGATCAGGGTGCTGGCGGGCATGGCGGCCAGACAACCGGCCACCGCGTTCAGGAGCAGCTCTGACCCGGCGTCGGTGCCATTGTCGAAAATGTTGTTTCCGGCTTCGTCCACCACCGAGAAATGCACGTGCATGCCATTGCCGGCTTCCTCGGCATAGGGTTTCGCCATGAAGGTCGCCGCAAACCCGTGTTTGCGTGCCAAACCTTTGATCAAGGCCTTGAACAGCCAGGCATCGTCGGCGCAGCGCATGGCATCCTGATGGTCAAGGTTGATCTCGAACTGGCCGAGGCCGGCCTCGGAGATGGCGTCCTTGGCGGGAATGCCCATCGCCTCGGCGCCCTCGTAGACATCGGAAAAGAAGGCGTCAAAGGCGTCGAGCTCGGCCACCGACAGAACCGATTGCTGGTCCAGCTCGCGTCCGGTTAGCGGATCAATCGGCGGGCCGGGTTGGGCGCCGCCATCATCCACAAGGTTGAATTCCATCTCGGTGGCGGCAACCACACTCCATCCCCGTGCCGCATAGCGCTGCAGAACGTGGGCCAGAACCTGACGGGGGTCGCCCATGAACGGCGTTCCATCCTCAAGCATCATGGTCATCGGAACCAGGGCGGACGGCGTGCTGAGCCAGGGCATGGGCACGGCGCCCCGGTCCGTGGGCAGCAGGATACCATCGGCATCGCCGGTCTCGAACACCAGCGGGCTGTCTTCGATGTCGCGACCCCAGATATCCACGTTGAGCACCGAGACCGGCATGCGCGCGGTGCCATCATCCAACTTATGTGCTGCGCTTGCGGGCATGCGCTTGCCGCGCATCTGTCCGTTCATGTCACAGGCGGCAATGCGGACGGTTCTGAGGCCGGACAGGTCCATGGGGGGCTCCATTGTTTCTGCCCATAGTTCTACCCGAGCCGCGTAAAGACGCAATCAAAATTTGATCAAAAATTGTCGCAGCCGCGCCTGCGCACAAAAAATGGCCCCCGAAGGAGCCATTTTCAAAGTGCTATTCCGTGGCGGCGTTCAGCGGATAAGGCTTGGCCTGAACCGCATTTTGACCCGTCTTTCCTTCGGTACGTGCCGGTTCAGTCTTTTGTTCACAAGGCCAAACAGACCTATGATCAAAAGCGTCAGCAGGATGAAATAGAAGGCCAGGATCGGATAGGGCACAAAGGGGTTGAAGGTCTTGTCCGCAAAGTAATTCGCGTAGTAGAGCGCATCGCCCTTTTGCCGCCAGGCTGGGAAGCCGGAGAAGAAGACCAGCGTTGTGGCGTGGAACAGGAAGATTGCCTCATTGGTGTAGGACGGCCAGGCGAGACGCATCATCGTCGGCCACATGATGCGCCGGAACCGGTGCCAGCCCGACAGGCCATAGGCGTCCGCCGCCTCGATATCGCCCTTGGGGATCGATCGCAGCGCACCATAGAAGATCTCGGCGCTATAGGCCGAGGTGTTGAAGAACAACACCACCAGCGCCCCCAACCAGGCCGAGGAGAAGGCATCAAGGATGGGCGAGAAGCCCTTCATTTCCAGGAACAGGAAATAGGCAAAGAAGAACTGGATGAAGAGTGGCGATCCCCGGAAAACGAAGATGAACCACTCTGCCGGTTTGCGCCAGACCGCGGACTGTGAGTTTTTTGCCACCGCCAGAAGATTGGCAAAGAAGAAGCCGGTAATCACCGCAAGGGTGCCGAAATAGATGTTCCAGATCATCCCTGATCCGATCAGGGTGAAATGTTCGCACAGGGTGAAATCACTGCGCGGCAGCAGGCGTTCCCCGTAACCAAGCGAGCGGAAGGCATAGGCCTGAATGGTCTCGATACAGCTCATTTGGCTTTCCTCTGCGCTTCACCGCCCAGGGTGGCTTGCCCATGCGACAGGCGGGTCGTGATCCGGGCCAACACCACCTCTGACACCTTGGTAAAGGCGAGGTAGAAGACCAGCAGCGCCAGGAAATACCACATGCGCCAGTCGCCGTGCGGGTAATCGGTGAACTTGGCCGTCTTGGAACCACCCAGTTCACGCGCCCAGTAGACGATATCCTCGACGCCCAGAAGGAACAGCAGCGGCGTCGCCTTGATCAGCACCATCCAGAGGTTCGACAGGCCGGGCAGGGCATAGGTCCACATCTGCGGCACCTGAATGCGCCAGAAGGCCTGCCTGCGTGTCATGCCATAGGCCTCGGCGGTTTCGATCTGCGGTCGCGGCACCGCGTTCATCGCACCATAGAGTACGTTGGCTGCAAAGGCGCCGAACACGATGGCGAAGGTCACCACCGCAAGGGAGAAGCCGTAGACCTCGTGGATCCACTGCGGCGAGGTGCCCAGCGGCATCTTGGCTATGTCGCAGACCAGAAAATCGCTGCCCTGGCGGATCGGTTGATCCCAGTCCGGGCATTTGACCTTGTGGCGCAGCCATTCAATTCCCTGATCCAGCGCGATGACGAAGAACAGGAAGAAGGCGATGTCGGGCACACCGCGCACGATGGCGATGTATCCCTTGCCGAACCAGGACAGGGGCGGGAAATGAGAGCGGGCCGCAATAGCGCCACCAAAGCCGAACAGGAGCGCCAGCGGCGCAGTGATGGCGAGCAGCAGCAGGACCGTCCCGAAAGCGAGATAAAATCCCATGTGCTTTCCGGTGGTCAGGTAACATGACAGCCACTGGAGGCCCTCCAGGGTGGCCGGGTCTGAGCAATAGGAGAAAATGGCTGACCTCGTCGTCTATGTCACCCGCATCCCTCCTGACGGAGCCGGATCATGCGCGCAACGGGGGTAATACAGCAAAGGGGAGCAGTGCCCCCCTTTGCCAGTCTCTTGGAAAGGGCAGGCGTGGCTTACCAGGTGCCGCCGACTTCCCATTTGGTGATCAGCTCGTTCAGGCTGCCGTCTTCCTTCATCGAGGTGATGGCGGCGTCGAACTTGCCGCGCAGCTCGTCATCGCTTTCGCGGAAGGCCATGCCGATGCCACCGCCCAGCGGTACATCGTCACCGACGAAGACCAGGTCAGAGGCTTCGACTTCCGGCTCCAGGTAATCCTTGTCGGCCAGAACGGCATCGGCTTCGCCGGATTTCACGGCTGCGATGGTTTCATCCGGGGTCGGGTATTCCACCAGGGTCGCGCCGGTGTCGACCACGTGGTTGGCCTGGATGGTCGCGGTCTGGGCGGCGATGATGCCACCGGTCAGGTCCACATCGCTGGACATCGCCGCATAGGCCGAGGGCGACGGCGGGGTATAGCCTTGGGTGAAGTCGACGACTTCCTCACGCTCTTCGGTGATCGACATGCCCGCGATGATCGCGTCGTAGTTGCCCGAGGTCAGGTTCGGGATGATCGAATCCCAGTCGTTGGTGACCCATTCGCAGGCCAGCTCGGCGCGTTTGCACAGCTCGTCACCCAGCTCGCGCTCGAACCCGTCCACTTCACCCTTGTCGTTGATGAAGTTGTAGGGAGGGTAGGCGCCCTCGGTGCCCAGACGCACGGTATCTGCCAGTGCCACGCCCGCGGTCAGGGCCAGGGCGGCGGTGCCGAGAAGAATGGATTTCATGAGTATACTCCCGTTTTGGTTGGTTATTGGTCGTTTTATTGGTTTTAGCGTTTGGTCGAAGACAGGAAAGCCTTCAGTCGTTCGGATTTGGTGTTGCCAAAGACCTCGGCCGGGGTGCCTTGCTCCTCGATCAATCCCTGATGCAGGAACACGACGTGATCAGAGACGTCCTCGGCCATCTTCATGTCGTGGGTCACGATCATCATGGTACGGCCTTCGGCGGCCAGATCCTTGATCACCTTGACGACTTCCTGCTCCAGTTCCGGGTCGAGCGCCGAGGTGGGTTCGTCGAACAGCAGGGCTTCGGGCTCCATGCACAGAGCGCGGGCGATGGCGGCGCGCTGCTGCTGGCCACCCGACAGCTGCGCTGGGTAAACGTCGCATTTGTCGCCGATGCCGACCTTGTCGAGATATTTGCGCGCAGAAGCTTCAACCTCGGCGCGGTCGCGTTTCAGCACCGTTAGCGGCGCCTCCATCACGTTTTGCAGGATGGTCATATGGGACCACAGGTTGAACTGCTGGAACACCATCGACAGGTTGGTACGGATGCGCAGAACCTGTTTTGCGTCGGCAGGGCGACGGCTCAGGCCGCTGCCGACCCATTTGATCGGCTCGCCCTTGAACAGGATTTCCCCCTGCTGGCTGTCTTCCAGAAGGTTGCAGCAGCGCAGCAGCGTCGATTTGCCAGACCCGGATGAGCCGATCAGCGACACCACGGCGCCGCGCGGGGCGGTGATGTCGACGCCCTTGATGACCTCCAGATCGCCATAGGATTTATGCAGACCGCGCATCTCCAGAACCGGAGTGGCGTCGGGTGCAGTTTTGCTCGCAGGCGTTGCTTTGGTCGTTGTTTCGGTCAAGGTGCGCGTCGTCCGGTTGGATAAAATTTTGTCTTATTGGACCCAAAAAAAGCCGAATTGCAATGTTCAAACCGCACAAAGATCCGTGGTTTCCTGCGAAACGGTCAGGCCTGCCGACAAAACGGACAATGCATCAGGCCTTGGCGCGGGCGCGGATCTTTTGTCCGGTCAGCACCGGGCCGGGCGGTGTCGGCACCGCCAGATAATCGGACATGGGAATTTGTACGATGCCCTTGAGGTGCAGCGTCGCCAGCGTGTCCTCGTCGAGGTTGGAAATCGCGGTTTCAATCGCCTTGAACAGCACGTCGGGTGCGTTCCCGATGGCCGTGATAAAGGGCAGGCCGGGGGTCTCGGCAGTGCGCTCAAAGGCCTGAAGGTCGGCGGCGAAATCGTCGTATTGCTGCATCAATTCCCAAGATAGGATATCAAGGGCGGCAAAATCGGCTCGCCCCTCTGCCACGGCCAGAGCAGACTCCCGGTGGCCACCAGTCTCCAGCAATTCGCCGGGCAGCATGCCTTCATCCTGCATATGGATCAGCGGTCCGGCCCAGCCGGATTGCGACAGGCCGTCGTTATAGGCAAAGACCTTGCCATCAAGCTGGCTCAGGCGGGAGACATCTGCATCCTTGCGGGCAACAAAGACGCTGTAGTAATGCCCCGGCGCGCAGCCTGCGTGGCCGTAATCGGCGGTCCCGATCAGCTGTACCTCGCCGTATAGACGGGTGCGCAGCGGGCAGCCGCAGGTCTGGGCCAGCAGCAGGTTCTTTGCCGTCCAGGCGCTCCAGGGATCGCTTTTGCGGTCCAGCGCCTCCGGGACGTCCCATTCGCCGTCCAGCGCCTCACGTATTGCCGCCCAAAGACGGTCATTGGCCTCGGCGGTTTCCGGGCGGTCGTACATTCCAAGAAAAGCAATCACAGTGCAGCCTCCGCACGTTGTCTGGCCAGGGCGCTGTCCCGGTCGTTCACCCCAAGCAGGCTGGAGGAGAGCCGGAGCAACGTATCCTCGCTGTCATCCCTGTGGCCGTCAGCCAAGGCAACCATCCACAGCGCCTCGATCACCGCGGTGCGGTCCTCGTAGCGTACGGCATCCTTGATGGCGCGGGTGAAACGGACGGTGTCGGGGGCTTCGGCCTCCATCGCCTCTGCCTCTTCGCGCAGCAAGATCGCGCCTCCCATGTCCAGCCCGTAGCGGGATTGGTTGATGCGGTCGATCCGGTCCTTTTCCTCTTCGGAGTAGTTGTGATCCGATCGTGCGACGCGCACCAGAAGGGCGCAGAGCGCCAGTCTGGCGTCCTCATCCGCGAGGGTGACCTTCGCGGGGGACAGAAGGCGGTTCAGGAGGTCCTGGAACAAGTCTGAGTTTCCTCTGAGGCGTTGGCGAGTTTGCGGCGCGCCCGCTCCCGCGCGGTTTCGTTGTCGGCATAGGACAGGCCCATGGCCTTGCGGGCGTCTTCCACGATCTTGACTTCGCCCTCGTGTTCGTCGCCATCCGCCAGCACCACTTCCCACAGGGCGTCCAGCGCGGCGAGCCGTTCGTCAAGCCCGGTGGTTTCGCGGATCAGGCGGCCGAATGTATCGGTCTCGGGCGCTGCGGCGTGCAATTTTTCGCAGCTGGCGCGCACCTTGGCCGCTTCAATGGCGTTATGCTGATATAGCCGCGCCAGAATCCGGTCGATCAGGCTGATCTCTTCCAGCTGATATTCCCGGTCGGACTGTGCCACGCGCACCATCAGCGCCCCGAGGGCCAGTTCAGCGTCGGGATCCGGCAGCGCCGGGGGCTGCGGCGGGCGGAAGGCTTGAAAGAGCTTTTTGAGCATGAGATCAGGATACCCTGCAACGCCGGTGGGGCCAACAGTTTCTAACCGTCGTAGCCTTCGATGATTTCCATGTCGCCGGTCGAGACCGGATCGCGCAGCGCCTTGGCGTCTTGATAGGCGACCGAGTCGTAGCAGGCTTTTGCGGTGTCGAAATCCTTGAATTCGATCACGACGGTGCGGGCGCGTGTTTGTCCTTCGCGGACTTCTTTCGCGCCGCCGCGCACCAGGAATTTAGCGCCGTATTCGGCAAAGGGCGCCGCATTGGCCGCCACGTAGTCCTTGTAACGCTCCATATCGTCAACATCGACATGGGCAACCCAATATCCCTTTGGCATTCGGAATCCTTTTTGTCTTTTTGATAAGCTGAAACAGAAGCGACACAAAAACAATGGCCGCCTTGGCCTGAATTTCCCCGTTCGGTTCCGGAAAATCTAAAAAATTCGTTAAATAACGGGGTTGCGCCTAGTGAAAGCCGCCCGTTTTGCGCGGGCGGCTTCAAGGGGTATGTCAGCCGAGTTCAGAAAGGCGGGCAAGCGCCTCTTTGATCTTGGTTTCTTCCTCTTCGCGGGCGGCAAGGTTCTCGCGCGCTTCTTCCACCACCTCATCGGGGGCGGAGGCCACGAACTTCGGATTGTTCAACCGGCCGCGCAGGCCGCCAAGTTCCTTGGCCAGTTTGCCAAGGGTTTTCTCAAGGCGTGCCTTTTCCTCGTCGATGTCGATGATATCGGCGAGCGGCAGGCCGAAGGAAGCGCCGGGCGCCGAGATCGAGACACAGCCCTTCGGCAGGCTGTCGACCTTGGTCAGGCTGTCGATCCGCGCAAGGCGTTTGATCAGCGCCTCGTTGCGGTCCCATGCGGTCTGGGCGGCCTCGTCGATCTCGGTCACCAACATGGCGACCTTGAGGCCCGCAGGCACATGCATCTGGGCGCGGGCAGAGCGGGTGTTCTCGATGACCGAGATCACCCAGTTGATCTCCCGGTCGGCCTCGGTATTGACCAGGTCAGCTGCGGCGTAGGCGGGCCAATCAGCATGCACCAGCATCTTGGCACGGGTTCCGGTCTGGCCCCACAGCTCTTCGGTGATGAAGGGCATGATCGGGTGCAGAAGGATCAGACACTGATCCATGACCCAGCGCATGGTCTCGCGGGTCTCGGCCTGGGCTGCGGCGTCTTCACCCTGCAACAATGGCTTGGACAGCTCCACATACCAGTCGCAGACCTTGCCCCAGACAAAGGCGTAAAGCGCCTGCGCCGCATCGTTGAAACGATAGGCCTCAAGCGCCGCGTCCACTTCCTCACGCACGCGGGCGGTTTCGCCGATGATCCAGGCGTTGACGGCCTGCGCGGGCTTCAGATCGGCCACATCGGTCTGCGGCACCGCATCGGCGAAGACCTCGTTCATCTCGGCAAAGCGGATGGCGTTCCACAGCTTGGTGCCAAAGTTCCGGTAGCCGGCGATCCGCTGCATATCGAGCTTCAGCACCCCGCCGAGGCTCGCCATCGCCGCATTGGTGAAACGCAGCGCATCGGCGCCGTATTCGTCAATGATATCCAGCGGGTCGATGACGTTGCCGGTGGATTTCGACATCTTCTTGCCCTTGGCATCACGCACAAGGCCATGGAGGTAAACAGTGTCGAACGGGATCTGATCCACGACGGCCAGCTGCATCATCATCATGCGGGCAACCCAGAAGAACAGGATGTCCTGCCCGGTGACCAGCGTCGAGGTCGGGAAGTATTTGCCCAGTTCCTCGGTCTGTTCAGGCCAGCCCAGCGTGCCGATTGGCCACAGACCGGAAGAGAACCAGGTGTCGAGCACATCGGGGTCACGCCAGACCGGGTAGACCAGTTTGGTCGGATCCTGCGTGGTCTCATACTCGGCCAGCGCGGCGGCAAAGGCCTTGACCGCATCGGCGCGGGTTTCGACTTCAACCACCTGCGCGTGGTTCAGCGGCGTCGGCAGGCCAACCAGAATGTCGTCGAATTGCGGTTTGACGCTGTCGAAATCAGCGGCGCAATGACGCGGCTCTTCGCCGATCAGCAGCTTCTGCTCCCACATCAGGCGCAGGCTTTCGACCAGATCAAGCGCGCCATCGCCTTCATCGTCGGTGAACCCTTCACCGGAGAGGTCAAAGCCGTACCAGACCGGGATCTGGTGGCCCCACCACAGCTGGCGCGAGATGCACCAGGGTTCGATGTTTTCCAGCCAGTGGTAATAGGTCTTCTCACCCGATTCCGGCAGGATCCTGACGGTGCCGTCCTTCACGGCCTCCAGCGCCGGGCCGACGACCTTTTCAGCGTCCACGAACCACTGGTCGGTCAGCATCGGTTCGATCACCACCTTGGAGCGGTCGCCAAAGGGCTGCATGATCGGCTTGTTCTCGACCAGCGGCACCATGGTTTCGACCAGGTTGCCCTCGTCGTCCGTCTTGGCCTCTTTCACCATCACGGCGAGACCTTCGTCGGTGATCTGCTGAACAACGGCCTTGCGGGCCTCAAAGCGGTCCAGACCGCGAAGGTCCTCAGGCACTAGGTTGATAGCGTCGGCTTCGGCCTCCGAAAGGGTCTGTTCGCCCTTGGCGACGGCCATGGCCGTGGTTGCGGCCTCTTCGTAAGGCGCACCATCGGCACGCATCGCGCCCTTGGTGTCCATCAGGCGGTACATCGGGATACCGCCGCGCTTGGCCACTTGGTAGTCGTTGAAATCATGTGCGCCGGTGATCTTCACCGCACCCGAGCCGAAGTCGGGGTCGGGGTATTCATCGGTGATGATCGGGATCAGGCGGCGGTGTTCCTTGGGGCCCACTGGGATCTCGACCAGCTTGCCTACGATGGGGGCATAGCGCGCGTCATCGGGGTGCACGGCCACGGCGCCATCGCCCAGCATTGTTTCAGGGCGGGTAGTGGCGATGGAGATGTAATCGCGCTCTTCCTCAAGCGTGACATTCCCGTCCTCGTCCTTTTCGACGTAGGTATAGGTTGCACCGCCCGCGAGAGGGTATTTGAAGTGCCACATGTGGCCCGCAACCTCGATATTCTCCACCTCAAGGTCGGAAATCGCGGTCTCAAAATGCGGGTCCCAGTTCACCAGCCGCTTGCCGCGGTAGATCAGGCCCTTGTTGAACATCTCCACGAAGACCTTGATCACGGCATCGTGGAAGTTGCCCTCTTCGCCTTCCGGGGCACCGGGGGCGCCTGACATGGTGAAGGCGTTGCGCGACCAGTCACAGGAGGCGCCGAGGCGTTTCAGCTGGTTGACGATGGTGCCGCCGGACTGGCTTTTCCAGTCCCAGACCTTTTCCAGGAACTTTTCCCGGCCGAGTTCGGCGCGGGAGGGCTGCTGGTTCTTCGCCAGTTCGCGTTCCACAACCATCTGGGTGGCGATGCCGGCGTGGTCCTGTCCAGGCTGCCACAGGGTGTCAAAGCCCTGCATGCGTTTCCAGCGGATCAGGATGTCCTGCAGCGTGTTGTTGAAAGCATGGCCCATGTGCAGGACGCCGGTGACATTGGGGGGCGGGATCATGATGCAATAGGTGGAAGCCTCGGGCTTCGCGTTTGCGCCTGCCTTGAAACAGCCCGCCTCTTCCCAGGCCGCGTAAAGACGGCTTTCGGCTTCGGCTGCGTTGAATGTCTTTTCCATCGCCATCGGTTTGGTCCTGCGTGCGTGTCATTTTTCGTCGCGTTCTCCCATATAGAACGGGGCGGCAAAGGGAAAGTGCCAAGGCGGGCAGGAAAATAAGGCAGGCGGGGGGAGTAATGCGGGTTTTGGCGCCGTCAACGCGCGGGGCGGTAACGGTGGTTTAACTCTGAGCCGCTAAGGTGGTTTATGAAGAGAACAGCGGGTCCTCCCCTCGGTCCGCCATTCACGAGACGCCCGGCCAGACTTTGATGCGGATGCCCGCAAAGTCGGCCGGGCGCACTACTTTTGGTACCCCGTAAATTCCTTTTTCACCGGTGTTGAAGGATGGGCGCGGCGCCTAGCCCCGGCTGCCGCTGCGGTCCAGTTTGGTCGACAGGTGGATCAGGCTTTCCGACGAACGCACGCCGCGCGCCTCGCCAATGCGGTCGATGGTTTCATCCAGTTCATCCGTGGTTTGCGCCACGACCTGCGCCAACAGGTCGAACCGGCCCGAGGTCGTATGCACCACTTCGACCCCCGGAAGGCTGCGCAGACGGGCCAGAACCTCGGGGCCGCTGCGGGGTTCGATGGAGATCAGCACTGTCGCCTGTAAGGGCGGGCGCACTGCAGGGGAGATTTTCAGCGTGTACCCGGCGATAACGCCCAGCGTTTCCAGCCGTTCGATCCGGGTTTGAACGGTGGTGCGCGCAAGATTGAGGTGACGCGCCAGTTCGGCCACCGGGCGGCGGGCATTGTCGCGCAAAAGCGCCAGAAGTCGCTGGTCTGTTTCGTCTATCTGCATTTTGTGTGCGCCATAATGACGGAAATTTCCGTCATAATATCAATAGTGACGGGGGAAATCGACGCGCTACTGGGCGAAAATGTAAGAAAACCGTCAATCGGCACGCAGTCCGTCCAACAAGGCTTTGATCTTATGCAGCATATTCCTCCGCTCTGGCTTGACCCCGAAACGCATCTTGCGCGGCGGCAGCCGGATCATCCCATCCTCTATTTCTCGCCGCGGGTGCTGCACGCGGTGGCGGACCGGTTCCTGACCGGCTTTCCGGGGCTGGTGACCTATGCAGTCAAGGCGAACCCCCATCCTGCGGTTCTGTCCAATTTGGTTGCCGCAGGCGTGTCGGCCTTTGATGTGGCCTCGCCAGCGGAAATGGAGGCGGTGCGCGCGGCCAGTGCGGATGCTGTGATGCATTACAATAACCCGGTGCGCTCGGATGTGGAAATCGCCGCAGGTATTGCCCACGGCGTGGCCAGCTGGTCGGTGGATGAGGCAAGCGAGCTGGACAAGCTGGCCGATGTGCCGCGCACCTGCGAGATCGCGGTGCGCTTTGCCTTGCCGGTCGAGGGCGCAGCCTATGATTTTGGCAGCAAGTTCGGTGCCGCCCCGGAAGAGGCGATCGCGCTGCTGCAAAGGGTGGCGGCAGAAGGCTGGACACCGGCTCTGTGTTTTCATCCCGGCACCCAATGCGAGGATGCCTCGGCTTGGGTCGAATATATCCACGCCGCACGCCGGATCGTCGATGCCGCCGGGGTAAAGGTGGCGCGACTGAACGTCGGCGGTGGCTTTGCCGCCAACCGCGATGGCGTGGCGCCGGATCTTGAGACGGTGTTTTCCGCCATTGGGACTGCTGTGTGCGATGCCTTTGGTGACGCCGCGCCAGAGCTGATCTGCGAGCCGGGCCGGGCGATGGTGTCTGAGGCCTTTACCCTTGCCGCCCGCATCAAAGGCCTCCGCCAGGGCGGCGGCGTGGTCTACCTCAACGATGGGATCTATGGCGGGCTGGTCGACATCCGCGACATGGGTTTGCCCGGGCGCGTGACCGTGGTCAGCGCCGAGGGGCAGCACCGGTCGGCGCCGCGCAAGCCGCGCATCGTGTTCGGCCCGACCTGCGACAGTCTGGACCGTCTGCCGGATGGTCTGCCGCTGCCCGAAGACAGCGTGACAGGCGATTATGTGCTGTTCCCCGGGCTTGGTGCTTATTCTTCCGCCATGAGCACGCAATTCAATGGCTATGGCCTTTCGGATGTGGCCACCGTGATCGAGCTCTCTGGACAAGCTGGCACGCGAGGCTAATGTCGGCCCCAAAGCAGCACTGAGCGCGCGAAGGGGATGAGCATGGAAAAGTTCGGAAAAAGCCAGCCGGTGAAACGGGTCGAGGATGTCCGGTTCCTGACGGGACACGGCCGCTATATCGAGGATTCTGCGCCCCAGGGCGCCTTGCGCTGCTGGGTTCTGCGCAGTCCTGTGGCGCATGGCACGATCACCCGTCTGGACGTCGAAGATGCCCGCGCCGCCGACGGCGTACAGATGGTGGTGACTTACGCCGACTATCAGGAGGCGGGCTATGACACCGGAATCGATGGCATTCTGATCAAGAATCGCGACGGATCGGGCGCGGCGGCACCGCATCGGCCGATGCTGGCCCATGATCGCGTGCGTCATGTGGGCGAACCTGTGGCGGTTGTTGTGGCCGAAACCATGGATCAGGCCCGTGATGCCGGAGAATTGATCGAGCTGGAAATCGACGACCTGCCGGTGAAAATGGACATCGCGCCGGGCGGTGAGCCGCTGCACCCGGATGTGCCGGACAACCTCGGCTTTGACTGGGGCATGGGCGATGAGGCCGCAACCGAGGCTGCCTTTGCCGAGGCCGCCCATACCGTGGCGCTGCAGGTTGAGGACAACCGGATCATCGTCAACTCGATGGAGCCGCGTGGCTGTTTCGCCGAATGGCAGGACGACCGTCTGCATTTCACCTTTGGCGGGCAGGGCGTCTGGGGCGTCAAATCCAACCTCGCCAAGAAACTGCGCCTTGAAGAAGAACAGGTACATGTGGTGACCCCGGATGTGGGCGGTGGCTTTGGCATGAAATCGCAGCCCTATCCGGAATATTATGCTGTCGCCCATGCGGCGAAGGTTCTGGGGCGACCGGTGCTTTGGGTTGGGGACCGCACGGAATCGATGCTGTCGGACAATGGTGGGCGCGATCTGACCTCGCTGGCGGAACTGGCCTTTGATGCGGATCTGAAGATCACCGCCTATCGGGTGAACACCCGTTGCAACCTTGGCGCCTACAACGCGCCTTTTGGTCAGATCATCCAGACGACCCTGTTCAGCCGCGTTCTGGCCGGGGTCTATGACATCCAGACCGCCTGGTTGCGTGTCGAAGGGATCTATACCAACACCACCCAGGTTGATGCCTATCGCGGCGCCGGCCGCCCCGAGGCGATTTATGTGCTGGAGCGGGTGATGGACCGGGCCGCGCGTGAACTTGGCGTTGATCCCTGGGAGCTGCGGCGCCGCAATTTCATCGCCCCGGCAGCCTTTCCTTATGCCACCGTAACTGGTGAAAGCTATGATGTCGGCGATTTCAACCGGGTGCTGAGCCGCGCCGCGGAAGAGGCTGATATGGCAGGCTATCCGGCCCGCAAGGCTGCAGATGCAGCATCGGGCAAACTGCGGGGCGTCGGCCTGTGTTACTATATCGAAAGCATTTTGGGTGATCCTTCGGAAGGCGCGGAAGTGGAGTTTCTGGAGGACGGCCGGGTGAATATCTATGTCGGCACGCAAAGCAACGGACAGGGGCATGAAACCGTTTATGCCCAGTTCCTTGCCGATCAGACTGGCATTCCCGCAGACCAGATCCACGTGGTGCAGGGCGACAGTGACCTGATCGCCAAAGGCGGCGGCACCGGCGGGTCGCGCTCGGTCACCACGCAGGCCAATGCCACCCTTGCCACCGTCGATGCGATGGTCGCGGCCTTCACGCCTTTCCTCGCCGATGAAATGGGCGTCGAGGAAGACGCACTCGAATTTGATGGTGAAACCTTCCGCGCGCCGGGATCTAACGTTACCCCGACCGTTCTTGAAGCGGCCGAGATGGCCCGCGCGCAGGGCCGGACCGACTTGCTGCGTCACTCGGCGCGGGCCACGCTGCCGGGGCGCTCGTTCCCGAACGGGGCTCATATCTGCGAAGTGGTGATCGATCCGGAAACCGGCGCGTCCGAGGTTGACCGCTATACCGTGGTGGATGACTTTGGTAACCTGATCAACCCGGCGCTGGCCGAAGGGCAGGTGCACGGCGGTGTTGCGCAAGGGCTGGGCCAGGCCATGCTGGAACATGTGGTCTATGACGAAGAGGGGCAGCTGCTCACGGCAACGTTCATGGACTATGCCATGCCGCGGGCGTCAGATATGCCGATGATCGGCTTTGCGACCGAGGCCGTACCCTCGACCCAGAACCCGATGGGGATGAAGGGCTGCGGCGAGGCCGGAACCGTGGGCGCCATGGCGGCGGTCGCCAATGCGGTGCAGGATGCGGTCTGGGCACGCGGTGTGCACCAGATGGACATGCCGTTCACGCCGTTGAAACTATGGGAAGTGCTAAGGGATGTCTCTGTCGCAGCTGAGTAAACGTGTCTTTGGATGGCTCGGACGGCCTTTGCGGTCCGAGCATTCCGCCGAGACCGCGCTGCGCGGGCCGCAGGCCCATGTGATCATTCTGGACGGGACCATGACCTCGCTGCGGCCGGGCCATGAATCCCATGCCGGGCAGACTTACCTTCTGTGCAAGGAGGTCGGCCCGGAAGTTTCCGTATTCTACGAAACCGGTGTGCAATGGACTGGCTGGTCCAGTGCACGGGATGTCATGGTGGGCACTGGGATCAACCGGCAGATCCGTCGTGCCTATGGCTATCTCGCCTCGCGCTACCGACCTGGCGACAGTATCTTCCTGATCGGATACAGCCGCGGGGCCTATGCGGTACGCTCATTGGCTGGTGTGATCGGCGAGGTGGGCCTGCTGCGGCCCGAACACGCCACCGAACGCAATATCCGCACTGCCTACCGCCATTACCAGCAGGGGCAGGACGCGGAGATCGCGCGCGCCTTTCACGATGCCTATTGCCACGCTGAAACCCAGATCGAAATGATCGGCGTCTGGGACACGGTCAAGGCGCTGGGCTTTCGTCTGCCGGTGCTGTGGCGCTGGTCCAAGGACCCGCATGGCTTTCACAATGATGAATTGGGCCCGCATGTGAAGAATGGCTATCATGCGCTGGCGCTGGAGGAGACCCGCGACGTCTTTGCTCCGGTGCTGTGGTCCTGTCCCGACGGGTTCAACGGCCGGGTGGAGCAGATGTGGTTCCGCGGCGCCCATGGGGATGTGGGCGGGCAGCTTGGCGGTTTTGAGGCGGCGCGGCCGCTCGCGAACCTGTCGCTGGTCTGGATGCTGGAAAAGGCCGAGGATTGCGGATTGCCGTTGCCGCAGGATTGGCGCATGCGGTTCCCGGTGGATCCCGGCGCGCCATCGGTCGGCACCTGGCGCGGCTGGGGTAAGATCTTCTTGCTGCGCAGTCGCCGTCCGGTGGGCAAGGACCCGAGCGAGCGTCTGCACAGCAGTGCTAAGGGTTTTGTGATCAAGGAAAAGCGCTCGGCCTGGCGCCTGTTCTGGCCCTCGCGCGCAGCACGCTGAGGCGCGCGGCGGGTTGATCAGCCTTTCGGATCGGGCAGTTTCATCACGATGCAGGTGGTTGAACCTGTCGCGTAAAGCTTACCATCTTCGACGCCACGGATTTCGCCGTGGGCCACGCCAGTGGAGCGGCCGACATGATCGGTGACGCCGATGCAATCCACTGTGACGCCCAGTGGAATTGAGCGCAGGATGTTGATCTTGTATTCCAGCGTCGTATAGGCGGATCCCTTGGGCACGCGGGTCATCACCGCGCAGGCCATGGCGCTGTCCAAGAGCGTACCGTACCAGCCGCCATGAACGGTGCCCATGGGGTTGGTCATGGAAAACTCTGGCGTGCCACGGAAGACAATGCGGCCGTCGCCAACCTCGTGCAGAGCATAGCCCAGCTGCGCACCGATGGGCGGGCCGGGCAGTTTGCCATCCAGAATACCTTGCATGAATTCAAGGCCCGAAAGCTGGGTAATTTCCGACATCGACAGCAGGTCCGCAGGCGATTTTGCAATGAACATGAAAGAGATGCCCCATCCAATTGAAGTGCCCGGCGCCAAGGCCGGGCAATCAGAGTTCCATTTTGGAATGAGGCTAGGCGCGGCTTACGGCGCCAGCAAGTCTTACGCCACGTTCTCGAGCGAGACCTTGGGCGTGATGCCAAGGGCGAAACAGACATCGCGGGTCAGCTCGGGACGGTTCAGCGTGTAGAAATGCAGCTTCTCGACGCCGCCTTCCAGCAACTCGGTGCAGAGCTCGCTGCACATCGCGGTGGCCAGCAGATCAGCGCGGTCATCGCGCAGCGCCTTTTCAAAGGCATCCTCGACCCAGGCGGGGATCTTGGTGCCGCAGCGGCGGGCGAAATTGCGGGCGCCTTTCCAGTTCTCGATCGGCAGAATGCCCGGCGTCAGTTTCGAGCCGTCAATGCCCGCCTTTTCGCAGGCATCGCGGAAGCGGAAGAAGGTTTCGGGTTCAAAGAAGAACTGGGTCAACGCTTCGTCCGCGCCTGCGTCCAGCTTGCGCTTCAGCCAGTCGACATCGGCCTGGGCGGTTGCGGCATCGGGGTGCTGGTCGGGGTAGGCGCCGACACGCACGGTGAATTTTCCGGTGTCCGCCAGGGCCTCGATCAGTTCAACCGAATTGGCGAACCCGTCGGGGTGCGGGGTGAACTTGCCTTCGCCCTTGGGAGGGTCCCCGCGCAGGGCAACGATTTCAGACACGCCTGCCTCGGCAAAGCGGTCCGCGATCTCCATCGTTTCGGCCTTGGTCGCCTGCACGCAGGTCAGGTGCGCGGCCACATTAAGGCCCGAGGATTTGTGCAGCGTCGCCACCGCATCGCGGGTCAGATCGCGGGTGGTGCCACCGGCGCCATAGGTGACAGATACAAAACGCGGGTCCAGCGGTGCCAGAACCTGAACCGTGTCCCAAAGGCGGAAAGAAGCCTCAAGCGACTGCGGCGGAAAGAACTCGAACGAGATGTCAGGGGTCTTCATTAGGGGATCTCCGACTGATTTGACCTCTTGTTGCACACGCAGCATTGTGAGACAAACTCATAATTCTCAAGAACAACATGAGCGACGCGATAGAATGCACATCGAATTCCGCCATCTGCGCACGATCAAGGCCATCCACGAAGCCGGCGGTCTGGCCCGCGCGGCCGAGCAGCTGAACATCACGCAAAGCGCGCTCAGCCATCAGATCAAGGGGCTGGAGGAACAAGCGGGGGTGGAGTTGTTCCTGCGCCGCTCCAAGCCGATGAAATTGTCGCCTGCCGGGCTGCGGCTATTGCGTTTGGCCGAACAGGTGCTGCCGCAGGTCGAGGCCGCACAGGCCGAGTTTTCCAACCTGCGCGAGGGTCACGCCGGGCGGATGCATATCGCCATCGAATGCCATGCCTGTTTCGAATGGCTGTTCCCCGTGCTTGAGGCCTTTCGCAAAAGCTGGTCGGACGTGGATGTGGATATCCGCCCGGGCCTCGCCTTTGACGCACTGCCCGCGCTGCAAAAGGAAGAGGTGGATCTGGTGGTCTCCTCCGACCCGGATACGCTGCCGGGCGTCGAATTCATCGAGTTGTTTGATTACCGACCGGTCTTTGTCGCCTCATCGCAGAACCCGCTGGCGGCAAAACCCTATATCGAGGCTGAGGATTTCCGGGATCAGACGCTGATCACCTATCCGGTGGAAAAATCCCGTCTGGATGTGTTCAGCCAGCTCCTGACACCGGCGGGGGTCGAGCCTGCGTCTATCCGTCAGGTCGAGTTGACTGCCGTGATCCTCTTGCTGGTGGCGTCGAACCGGGGGGTGTCTGTTCTGCCAGATTGGGTGGTGCGCGAGGTCAAGTATTCCTCGGACTATGTGACCCGGCCGCTGACCGCAGAGGGGATTACCCGCAGGCTTTATGCTGCGGTGCGCAGCGAGGACCGCGAAAAGCCCTATATGCAAGAGCTGATCCGCCTGGCCAAGGTCGAGGCGCGCAAGCTTCAGCAGCAATAAAGCGTTTGGCAGTGCCCCCGCCGGGCTGATCTCGGCGGGGGCGGTTTCTTGGACGTAAACAGGCGGTCAGATCAGTTTGACGATCTGCTTGCCAGTATTGCCGCCCTTTAGCAGCGACCGGAACGCCTCGGGGGCGTTTTCCAGACCAGTGGCGATGTCCTCAAGGAAGCGGATCTCACCCGAGGCAACCTTGGGCGCGACTTCTTTCAGGAACTCCGGGTAGCGGTCGAAATGATTCGAGATGATGAAGCCGTTCACCGACAGGAATTTCACCAGGATATTGCGCCAGATGTTCGGCCCGGTCAGCGCCACATCCGATGCGCCTGCGCCCAGACCGCCGGCGTTGTACCAGGCGATCATGCCGCAGATCGGGATACGTCCATGCGGGTTCATCAGCGGCAGCACCGCCTCCAGCACCTTGCCGCCGACGTTTTCGAAATAAATGTCGATGCCCTTGGGGCAGGCCTCGGCCAGATCCTTGCGCAGGGATTTCGCATCCGCATAGGCACGGTGATCCAGGCAGGCGTCAAAGCCGAAGGTCTCGGTCGCCAGTTTGCATTTGTCGGCGCCGCCCGCGATGCCGACAACGCGCAGGCCTGCCAGTTTGGCCAGTTGTCCGACCATTGAACCAACGGGACCGGTAGCGGCGGCCACCACCAGGGTTTCGCCCGCTTCAGGTCGGCCATAGGCGGTCAAGCCATGCCATCCGGTAAAACCGGGCATGCCCAGCACGCCAAGCGCTGCAGTGATCGGACCCTGCGCCGGATCCAGCTTGCGCAGTTCCTTGGCTGGCAGGCAGCCGTGGCTGGCCCAACCTAGCATGCCAAAGGCGAAATCGCCCGGTTTGAAGTGCGGGCTGTTCGACGCGATGACCTCACCCACGGCGCCGGCCTCCATGGTGCCGCCGATAGGCACCGGCGCGGCATAGGATTTGGCATCGTCCATGCGGCCACGCATATAGGGGTCCAGCGACATATAGTGCGATTTAACAAGCACTTCGCCCTCGCCGGGCTGCGGCAGGTCAACGGTTTCAAGGCGGAAATTGTCATCCGTGGGCTCGCCGTCCGGGCGGCTGGCCAGCACGATACGCTGCATCTGTTCGGTCATTTGGATCTCCCTATCCATTGTGTCACTGTCCGTCTCACCTGTGTCTCACTGGGGCGATGCGGCTTATCTGAACTGTGTAGTTCAGTTTTGCGGAATGCAACCATCCTCGAAAATAACCCGACGGCAAAGAAGGCAAAGGCGCTGTCCCGGAATTGCAGGGTATTGGCTCTTGGCAAGAAGGGGCAGGGCGCGTATAGGCACGGTTTGACCGGCATCTCCCCGACCGACACAGGAGTCTGCAGATATGATTGGCAGCGCGAACCTTAATGTGATGATCAAGGCCGCCCGCAAGGCAGGCCGCTCCCTCGTGAAAGACTTTCGCGAGGTTGAGAACCTTCAGGTCTCGATGAAAGGCGCGGGTGACTTTGTGTCCCGGGCGGATATCGCCGCGGAAAAGATCCTCAAGGATGAACTGATGGGCGCGCGCCCGACCTATGGCTGGCTGGCCGAAGAGGGCGGAGAGACCCCCGGCGAGGATCCCACCCGCCGCTGGATCGTGGATCCGCTGGATGGCACCACCAACTTCCTGCATGGCCTGCCGCATTGGGCCATTTCGATCGCGCTTGAGCACAAGGGCAAGATCGTGGCCGGGGTGATCTATGATGCCGCCAAGGACGAGATGTTCTTTGCCGAAAAGGGCGCCGGTGCCTGGATGAACGACACCCGCATCCGGGTGTCGGGCCGTCACCGGATGATCGAATCCATTTTTGCAACCGGTTTGCCGTTTGGTGGCCGCTCGGATCTGCCTGCGACCCTGCAGGATCTGGCGCGGCTGATGCCCGCCTGCGCCGGTGTGCGCCGCTGGGGCGCTGCGGCGCTGGACATGGCCTATGTGGCGGCTGGCCGCTACGAAGGGTTCTGGGAACGTCGCCTGAACGCCTGGGACATGGCGGCTGGCATCATCATCGTCAAAGAGGCCGGCGGGTTGATCGAGGCGCTGGACCCCGAGGAGAGCATTCTCGAATCCGGCGAAGTCGTCTGCGCGAACGAGCCGATGTTCGAAGCCTTTGCGAAAGTGATCCGGGGCTGATCCCAAGACAGGGGTGCCGGGGTTATCCCCAGGACGTCCACAAGAATTCCACATGAAGAAGCGCGTGCAATCCCAGCGGTTGCGCGCGCTTCTTCATTTATCCACCTGCGCGGGATTTGGTTATTTGCCCCAAGGACCCGGCCTTGAATGCGGATGGCGGCTCTTGCGGGGCAGGCGGGGAATGCGGCTCGGGCTATAGGTGTAATGGGTATCAGGATGATCGGGGCGACCATGGGTACGGTTCCAGAACACAGGGCCGCCGCGTTTCATCCACAGGGGCAGGCAGAGCGCCATGCCAACGACGAAACCGCCCGTATGCGCCCAATAGGCGACCCCGCCGGTGTTGGGATCAGCGCCAAGCCCGCCGATGAATTGCAGCGCCAGCCAGCCCCCCAGCATGATGAAGGCAGGGATCGAAAAGACCCGGAAATAGATGATGAGCACCAGAAGGATATCCACCCGCGCCTTTGGAAACATCAGAAGGTAGCCCCCCATGACCCCGGCAATCGCACCGGATGCCCCGACCGTGGGCACGTTGGACATTGGGCCTGCCATCACGTGGATCAGTCCGGCGCCAAGCCCTGCCAATAGGTAGAAACCCAGAAACGGCAGGTGGCCCATCTCGTCTTCGAGGTTGTCGCCGAAAATCCAAAGGAACAGCATATTCCCGGCCAGATGCATGAAACCCGCGTGCAGGAACATCGAGGTGAACAAGCTGCTGAGATGGCGACCGTAGGAGAGTTCAGCCGGAACGATGCCGTAGGTATAGTAGAAGCCTGCCATCAGCCGGGGGCTGGTGTAGGTGGTCACGGCATATAGAAACACCGCGATATTCACTGCCATCAGCAGGTAGACGACATAGGGCGTGCGCCCGGATGGATTGTGATCACGCAGCGGAAACATGCGGGAACGCTGGGCCGGTTTCGGCCCAGCGTCAAGCAGTTATCGGGCGGAGCTGTTGCCGGATCTTGACCGTCAGGCGCTGCCGCCCAGCAGCGCGGCGTTGCCGCCGGCGGCCGTCGTATCGACGCAGACGTGGCGCTCGGCCAGGACCCGGGCACGGTCGGGCTGTCCGGGGATCAGCGGTACGATGGGGCCGTCCCGTTTGGCGAGGGTCTCTTCGATCTGGCGACCGGCGTCCTCATCGCCCCACCACAGAACACCCGCGATGTCCTGAAGGTTCACAAGCTGCTGCAGGTCGAGCATGCCGTTCGCCTGAATGGCGGTGCCGCCAAGCTGCATGACCGCCTTGGCCTGTGCGGCGGCAGCCTTGGCCCCCGGCCCCATGCACACAAGCGGCGGGCGGGCGGTGACGGTCAACCGGTTGGATTCGCCGGTCGGCCCGGGCAGAGAGGTGTTGACGGGCGCCGTCGCCGTCCCAATTGCGCCGGGCAGCTGGCCTGCAGCGCCTGACCAGGTCTCTGCGCTGTTTTGACGATCCGGCGCGCAGAAGCGCGACAGGTAGAAGGGGCCACCCGCCTTGGGGCCGGTGCCGGACAGGCCTTCGCCGCCAAAGGGCTGGCTGCCGACAATGGCGCCGATCTGGTTGCGGTTGACGTAGATATTGCCCGCGTGGATCCGGTCGCAAACGTGCTGCACCCTGTCATCGATCCGGGTGTGCAGGCCAAAGGTCAGACCATAACCGGTGCCGTTGATCTCGGCGATCACCCTGTCCAGATCCCGCGATTTGAAACGCGCCACATGCAGCACCGGGCCAAAGATTTCCTGCTCCAGCGCGGCGATGCCGGGTACCTCGATCAGGGTCGGTGCCACAAAGGTGCCGCCCTGCGGTGTCTGCATCTCTTTTATCACCCGGCCTTCGGCGCGCGCGGCGTCGATATGGGCCAGAATGCCCGCGCGTGCGGTTGCGTCGATGACCGGGCCGCTGTCGGTGGACAGATGCCAGGGGTCGCCAAGGGTCAGCGTGTCCATCGCGCCTTTCAGCATCTTCAGGAAATCATCCGCGATGTCTTCCTGCACATAGAGGCAGCGCAGGGCACTGCAGCGCTGGCCTGCGGATTGAAAGGCGCTTTCGAGGATCGATTGCACGGCCTGTTCCGGCAGCGCAGTGGAATCCACGATCATCGCGTTCAGCCCGCCGGTCTCCGCGATCAGCGGCGCGCCGGGTTTCAGGTTTGCCGCCATGGCGCGGCGGATACGCAGGGCTGTTGCGGTTGAGCCGGTAAAGGCCACGCCGCCAACGCGCGGGTCCGAGGTTAGGGCCGCACCAACGCGCGAGCCGGGACCGGGCACCAGTTGCAGGGCGGACCGCGGAACGCCTGCCTCATGCAGCAGCTGCACGGCGCGTTGAGCGATCAGCGGCGTCTGCTCGGCCGGTTTGGCCAGAACGGCGTTGCCAGCAGCCAGCGCGGCAGAGACCTGCCCCGAGAAGATCGCGAGCGGGAAATTCCAGGGCGAAATGCAGGTGAAGATCCCGGCTGGCGCAGCATCCGGAATGCGGGCGGCGTAGTAGCGCAGGAAGTCCACCGCTTCGCGCAGTTCGGCCACGGCATCGGGGATGGATTTACCCGCCTCCCGTGCCAGCAGCGCGAAGAGTTCGCCGTAGTTTGCCTCGTACAGATCTGCAGCCTTGTTGAGGGTCGCCGCCCGATCCGCAGCAGAGGCGTTCCAGGGCCGGGCGGATGCGAGCGCCGTTTCGATATCCGCCACGCTCGATGGGGTGAGCTGTCCCACTGGCGTCAGATCCGAGGGATTGGTCACATCCTCGGCGGCATCCGGTGCGGCTGTGCCTGCCAGCAGGGGACCTGCCTGCCATTGGTGGTCGCGCCAGGGTGCACGGGCGGCTTCGATGGCAGCCAGCGTCGGCGCGTGGCCCAGATCAAACCCCATGGAGTTGCTGCGCTCGGGCGCAAACATCTCGGGGCCAGTGGGGATGCTGCGGCTGACATCGGCAACCGCATCGAAGGGATCGGCGGCCACCACCTCGGGCGGGACGTTCTCATCCACGATCTGGTTCACAAAAGAGCTGTTGGCACCGTTTTCCAGCAGACGCCGCACCAGATAGGCCAGCAGATCACGGTGCGCTCCAACGGGCGCGTAGATCCGGCAGTTGGTGCCGTTCTGCTCCTTGACCATCTGGTGCAGGGTTTCGCCCATGCCGTGCAGGCGCTGGAATTCGTAGACACTACTGTCGCTGGCCATATGCAGGATGGCGCTGACCGTATGGGCGTTGTGGGTGGCAAATTGCGGATAGATGCGGTCCGTCATGCCCAGCAGTTTGCGGGCATTGGCGATATAGGACACATCGGTCAGGGATTTGTTGGTGTAGACCGGGAAGCCGTCGATGCCTTCGACCTGGGCGCGCTTGATCTCGGTGTCCCAATAGGCGCCTTTGACCAGCCGCACCATAAACCGGCGGTCGTATTTTTCGGCCATCTGGTAAAGCGCATCAATCGCCAGCCCGGTGCGCGGCCCATAGGCCTGCACCACGACGCCAAAACCGTCCCAGCCTGCCAGCGCCGGATCCGACACCACCGCTTCGATCACCTCCAGCGACAGCGACAGGCGGTCAGCCTCTTCCGCATCGACGTTCAGCCCCATACCTGCGGCCTTGGCCAGCAGCGCCAGCGCCTTCAGCCGCGGCACCAGTTGCTGCATCACCCGGGCTTCCTGCGCCAGTTCATAACGCGGGTGCAGCGCCGAGAGTTTCACGGAAATGCCGGGGTTCTTGCGGATGTCATCGCTGCCGCAGGCCACGGCAATGGCGGAAATCGCCTTGGAATAGGACAGGTGATAGCGGGAGGCGTCCGCTTCGGTACGCGCGGCTTCGCCCAGCATGTCGTAAGAATAGGTGTAGCCCTTGGCCTCCATTCCAGCGGCGCGCTTCATCGCGCTTTCGATGCTTTCGCCCAGAACGAACTGGCGGCCCATTTCCTTCATCGCGCGGCCCACGGCGGTGCGGATCACCGGCTCACCCAGACGTTTGACGGCGCCGCGCAATGCGCGCACGGGGCTTGGCTTGGCCTCATCCAGAACCTTGCCGGTCAGCATCAGGGCCCAGGTCGAGGCATTGACCAGCGAGGAGGAGGAGTGACCGAGGTGTTTGCCCCAGTCAGACGGCGCGATCTTGTCCTCGATCAGGGCATCGATGGTATCGGCATCCGGCACCCGCAGCAGCGCCTCCGCTAGACACATCAGGGCGATCCCTTCATCGGTCGACAGACCGTACTCCGCCAGGAACACCTCCATCAGCCCCGGGGCCGATTGGCCACGGATATCCCGCACCAGGGCGGCTGCATTGGCGCAGATCGCCGCACGTTCGGCTGCGGGCAGGGCGGCGGTGGCAACCAGCTGGTCGCGCATGGCGTCCTGATCGACGTAGGTGCCTGCATCAATGCGATACCGCAGTTGATCCTGCTGTGTGTCGGGGCTCTGGGGGGCGGGGGCGTGTGTCATGCAGAAGGCTCCAGTATGTTCCGCAAAAAGTCTGATGCCCAGAATACAGCAAATATTGCGGGACATTCGCCTAATTGTGGGGGATACTCAGTTCAATTGCCGCAAATTTGCGCTCTAGGAGGGGCAATTGAACTATAGCGATCTTGATGGGTATGACCGCGCGATTCTGCATGTGCTGGGCGAGGATGGCCGGATTTCGGTTGCGGATCTGGCCCGCCGCATCGGCCTGTCCAAATCGCCAACCCAGACCCGGCTGAAACGGCTGGAGGCCGAAGGCATAATTACCGGTTATCGGGCCTTGCTGGATCCGATCCGACTGGGGCTTGATCACGTCGCCTTTGTCGAGGTCAAGCTGGAAGACACCCGCGAGGCGGCGCTTGCGAAATTCAACGCTGCCGTAGCGCGGATCCCGGAGATTGAGCAGGTGCATTTGATGGCCTCCCATTTCGACTACCTTTTGAAGGTGCGCACCCATTCGATGTCGGCTTATCGCGCGGTGCTGGGAGAGAAGATTTCCTCGCTGCCGCATGTGGCCTCGACTTCGACCTATGTGGCGATGCAGGCGGTCAAGGAAGACGGCGCCCTCGCTCAGCTTTAGGTAGCGTGCAGGGGGACTGTTGCGCGCGTTGGGATGGACAGACCCCGGAAATTCCCCCATCTTGCCTCCAACAGCGGGCAGGCCGGGGCGCCTCGCTCGGTAAGAAAATGAGGCAGCATTACATGAGCAAGTATCCCAAAATCTGGCTATTGCGCCACGGGCAGACCGAATGGAACGCCGAGCGCCGCGTTCAGGGGCAGTTGGAGTCCCGTCTCAGCCCGCTGGGGTTGGAACATGCGCAGCGTCAGGCCGAATTGATGCAGCCGATTCTGCATGCGGAAAACCCGCCGTGCTATGTCTCGCCTCTGGGCCGGGCGCAGCAGACCGCAGAGATCGCTCTGGCAGGTCGCGCATTTACCACGGACGCCCGTCTGGCCGAAGTTCACGCCGGTGATTTTCAGGGCCACCGGCTGGTGGATCTGGAGCAGGACTACCCGGATATCTTTGCGCGGAACACCACGCCGCTGGATATGTTCTGCGCGGCGCCCGGCGGTGAGGGGTACGAGCGCTTCCACGCGCGGACACTGGATTTCCTGCAAACGCTCAGTGCGCCTTCGGTCGTGGTGGCGCATGGTCTTCTGGGGCAGGTGATGCGCGGAATCATATGCGGATTGGACAGATCGGAGCAGGCAAAATTGTCGAATGGACAGGGCTGCGTCTATGTTCTGGAGCAGGGCCGTGAAACGGTTTTACGCTGAGCGAATTTTTGTGACAAAAAACGCGAGGAAGCTCTTGCGCTGCCACGGGGATTTCTCTAAATCCCGCTTCATCGGGTGATTAGCTCAGTTGGTAGAGCGCTTCGTTTACACCGAAGATGTCGGGAGTTCGAGTCTCTCATCACCCACCATTCCCCCTTCGTTTGTATGGCAAAATCATCTCTGCGCGGCAGAAAAGTTTTCAGGCCAGTTCTCGCATGGCGATGCGTCTGCGCATAGCGTCGCCATCTCGGAAATCTGCTGGGGAGATCTGGTTCGGGTGAATTCTCACCGGCGGCTGGCCAACCATTGGCCATAGCGACCCGGTGACGCAATTGCGGCCTTGCGCGATGTCTTTTCCCTAATCGTCGCGATTGGCTGGGGCGTCAGGCCTGACGCCCCCTAGGTGGATTGTTGTGTTGTTTGCCGCTAGGCGATCAACCCCGTCCGCGATAGGGCGGCACGCCTTGGTCCGGGATCCACACGCTCTCAGGCAGTGGGCCGGTTTGCCAGAAGACATCAATCGGAATGCCGCCACGCGGATACCAGTAGCCGCCGATGCGCAGCCATCTGGGATCAAGAAAATCCACCAGCCGACGTGCGATGGAGATTGTGCAGTCCTCGTGAAAGGCACCATGATTGCGGAAGGAGGTCAGAAACAGCTTCAGCGATTTTGATTCCACTAGCCAGTCGCCGGGCACATAGTCGATCACCAGATGGGCAAAATCCGGCTGTCCGGTCATCGGGCAGAGCGAAGTGAATTCCGGCGCTGTGAAACGCACGTTGTAGTCCACATCTGCCTGCGGGTTGGGCACCCGCTCCAGTTCCGCCTCTTCGGGGCTGGTGGGAATACGGGTTTCGCCGCCCAGCTGTTTGAGATTGCTGTAGATATCGTTTGTCATGGAAAACTCCAATCGGTCAGACGCCGCGCTTGTTGCCCCAGATCAGGACATGCAGTTGCGGCAGGATACGGGGGGTGAACCAGCCATCTGTCATGGCGCGTTCGGTCAGCCACTCCAACCGGTCTGCAAGATCCTGTGGATCCACAGGGGAGTCCGGATCCACATCGGGATTGCCCGGTTGCAGGTAAAGTGGCAGGTCCGGGTGGCGCGCATGGGCCTCTTTGGCCCAAGAATAATCAGCCTCGTCAAAGATAACGATCTTCATAACCACCTGCCGGGCGCTCTGCCCGGCCTTTACGCAGGCGGCAAAGGCTGCCCAGTCGACGCTCTCACCGCTTGAGGGCGGTTTCGGGGAGAGCACCAGCGTATCAAGCGCGCCGAACCAGGGGCGGGACACCGATCCTTGCGTTTCGCAGGCGAACCGGTAGCCCGCCGCCCGGCCGCGCGTGATGAGCGGGGCGAAGTCCTGGATCGCGGGGTTTCCGCCGCTGAGCGAGACCGTCAGGGCCTGCCCGCCTGACAGGCGCAGAACCTCGTCCCAGATCTCCGCGTCACTCATCGGTGTCCAGGTGTGGCGATAGGCGCTGTCCACCGCGTGCAGGCTGTCGCACCAGCTGCAGCGATAGTCGCAGCCCCCTGCGCGTACGAATACGGTCGGCTCACCGATCAGGGCGCCTTCGCCCTGGATCGTGGGGCCGAAAATCTCGGCAATACGCAGGGTCATGGCCGGTATTCAGCCCAGGTTTTTGGCGTCTCACTGACCAGAACCGCGCTGGTTTCAGGCCAGCGGGCCGCGCACCAGTCATGGAAATGGCGCGCCATGTTTTCAGCCGTCGAGGGCATATCCAGCACGTCGTTCAGGTGCCGGTGATCGAAGGTCTCGTCGATGTAGGTCTTGAGCGGTTTCAGGTCGTGGTAATCGCGCACGAACCCGTCATCGTTCAGTGCCTCGGCGGCCAGTTCCACCACAACGATGTAATTGTGCCCATGCAGGCGCGCGCATTGGTGGTCGTCCGGCAGATGGGAAAGCTGATGCGAGGCGGAGAAATGAAACTCCTTGCGGATGCGGAACATCAGCGCCCCTCCTTTCCGGCAATGGCGGAAAGCCAGTAGTCCGGGTCGGCATAGGCTGTCGGATCCGCGACCCCGGCGAGGTGAAAGGCCTCGCGGCGCTCGACGCAGGTGCCGCAGCGCCCGCAGTGCAGATCGCCGCCCTTGTAACAGGACCAGGTCTCGGCAAAGGGGGTGCCGTGGCGGGCGCCATCGGCGACGATGTCGGCTTTGCTGCGTTCCACAAAGGGCGTGTAGAGATCCACGTCGGCATAGCCGTCTAGCGCGGCTTTCTGCATGGTTTCGAACGCGCGGGTGAACCCGGGGCGGCAATCGGGATAGATGAAGTGATCGCCGCCATGTACGGCGGTGGCGACGGCCTCATCCCCGTTGGCGGCGGCAACGCCGAACCCGATGGCGAGCATGATGGCGTTGCGGTTTGGCACGACGGTGATGCGCATCGTTTCTTCGGCATAATGACCGTCGGGGACGTCGATGTCGTCGGTGAGCGCCGATCCGGTCAGCGCGGCGCCGATGGGGCGCATGTCGATCAGGTGGTGGGGGACATTAAGGCGCTGCGCGGCAGCGGCGGCAAAGTCCAGTTCCTTGCGGTGGCGCTGGCCATAGTCAAAGGAAACAAGCCGGGTGAGCTGACGCTCCGCGGCGACGATATGCGCAAGCGACACGGAATCGAGTCCGCCTGAGCAGATGACAAGTGTTTTCATGTTGGGCCCTTGTTTTGGTATCCGGGTAGGCTGCGACCGGATTTCGTGGCGCTGCCTATCAACGCGTCGCGGGGGAGGCAAGACACCTATTTGCGATCCGGCGTTCGCGGGTCACTGCATTACGGCGCTGGCGCAACGCGCGCTGCGTCGCCTTGTCAATCGCGCAGCTTGGTCAGGATCAGCTTGAACGGAATGTCAGGGGCTTCGGGGCTGTGTCCGGTGCCAGCGATCCGGCCGCCTTCGATCTGCTTGCCCGTGATGCACAGGGTGCAGCAGTCCGTTTTGAAAATCGGCTGCATTTGTCCCAGATGCGAATGGCGGCAGACCTCCAGGTCAAGGGTCACATCACCGCCGGAGCAGTCGCAACTGCCAACGTAGGACATGATCGAGTCGCCCCCGCGGGCGGTTCCACCCGCGATGGCCAGAACACCGAACCCGTGGTGCTCTGGTGTCATGAATTCGGCCCTGTAAAACCCTTCGATCGCGGTCATCTTGTCTTCTCCCAACGAGCAACGGCTTTGGACCCGGTGGCGAGGTGAAGTTCAAGGCATTTATGATGATCAATTTAGAGCAAATAGTCCCGGATGTCCTACAGAAACCGGGGGTTCCGTGGACGGATTGGGGCAAGTGGTACCGAATTTTAACGTCGGAACAGACAGTTGGTCTGTCGTAGCGGGGGGATTTCAACTTGTGAGACACCAGCTGCTGCGATGTGCTCTCTGTCGAGCTGCGCGCATTCGTCGCTCGTCGGCACGCGTCGGCCGGGAGGCATGCGGTCCGGGCGGAGCCGCCCGGACCAATAGTTCCAAAGGACGGCTGAGATCAGCTGTCGGGGCGCACGCGGGCGGCGCTTTTGTCGGCAAAGGCCGCCAGACGCGCGCGCGCGTCTGGTTGGGTGTTCACCACGCCGGCCACCACGGCTTCGGCATAGGCTGCATCCAGCGCCGACATGTTCTGCATGTGGCTGACGGCCGAACAGATGGCAAAGTTCGACAGGGGCAGGTTTTCGGCAGCGCGGCGGGCCAGTTCCATCGCCTTGTCCAGACTGGAGCCTTCGACGATATATTGCGCAAGGCCCAGATCGCTGGCTTCCTGGCCTTTGTAGACCCGGCCGGTCAGCATCATGTCGATCATGCGGGATTTGCCGACCAGATCGGTGACTCGGATGGTGGCGCCGCCGCCGGTGAACAGGCCGCGCTGACCTTCGGGTAGGGCGAAATAGGTGGTCTGGTCCATCACCCGGATATGGGCCGAGCTGGCCAGCTCCAGCCCGCCGCCAACAACCGCGCCCTGCAGGGCTGCGATGATCGGAACGCCGCCGTACTCCATCTTGTTGAAGGCTTCGTGCCAGCGCAGGCAGACGTGCATGAAATCGGCCGGGCTGCGGTCTTCGTCGTGGTGTTCAATGAGGTCGAGACCCGCGCAGAAGTGATCGCCAGCCCCGGCCAGCACCACTGCCTTGACCCCAGCGCGCGGCGCCAGTGAGAAGAACTCAACCAGTTCTTCGATGGTGTCGATATCCAGCGCGTTGCGTTTGGTCGGCCGGTTGAGTGTCACCACCCAGACGCCATCCTCCTGCGCGTTAATGGCCAGGTTGGTGAAACGGGAGATGTCGATTTCGACGGTCATGGGGATGTCCTTTCGGAAAATGTGGGAAAAGGGCGGCGGCCCCTAGGGCCACCTGCCAGGGATTGGGGGAGGTCAGAGCACCGCAGCCAGCAGGCTGTCCGAGCCATTGAGGATCCGGTCAGCTTGCGTCCCGGCATCGTTCAGGATGTGATCAGCGTAAAAGCGTGCCGTGGCGATCTTGGCCTGCATGAAGGCCGGGTCCTCGCCTGCCTGCAATGCGGTTTCGGCAGCCATCAGGGAGCGCGCCAGCTGCCAGCCTGCCACCAGGTTGCCCGCCAGCATCAGATAGGGGACCCCGGCGCCAAAGGCCGCCTTGGGATCTTCCTTGCCGGTTGCGGCCATGTGGTGAACCACAGCCTCAAAGGCTTGCCGCGCATCGGACAGCCGCGCGCCGACCGATTTCGCCTCGGCAGAGCCTTGCGCCAGATCCGTCTCGGTCTGCGCAATCATCCCGGCCAGCCGCAGCGCGGTTTCGCCGCCATCGCGCAGTGTCTTGCGGCCCACCAGATCATTGGCCTGGATCGCGGTGGTGCCTTCATAGATCGGCAGGATGCGCGCGTCGCGGTAGTGCTGGGCCGCGCCGGTTTCCTCGATAAAGCCCATGCCGCCGTGCACCTGCACCCCGGTCGAGGCGACCTCGACGCCCATCTCGGTGCAGAAACCTTTGACCAGCGGTGTCAGGAACTCCGAGATTGCGGTGGCTGCAGCGCGCTCTTCGCCGCTGGCGGAATGTTTCGCCAGATCCTGCCAGCGGGCGGTGAAGGCCGCCATCGCTCGGCCGCCTTCGGTCACTGCGCGCATGCGCATCAGCATCCGGCGGACGTCGGGGTGGTTGATGATTGCCACCGCCTCGCGGCTGGAGCCATCGACCGGGCTTGATTGAATGCGTTCTCGGGCGAAGCTGACAGCCTGCTGATAGGCGCGTTCGGCAATGGCAACCCCTTGCAGACCAACGGCATAGCGGGCGGAGTTCATCATCTCGAACATGTAGCGCAGCCCGGAGTTTTCTTCGCCGATCAAAAAGCCGGTGGCGCCTTCGAAGTTCAGGACTGCGGTCGGGCTGGCCGTGATGCCCAGCTTGTGTTCGATGCTGGCGCAGTTCACGGCGTTGCGCGTGCCCGGGGTGCCGTCGGAATTGACCATATATTTCGGCACCAGAAACAGGCTGATGCCTTTGACGCCTGCGGGGGCATCCGGCGTGCGGGCCAGCACCAGATGAATGGTGTTTTCGGCCATGTCATGCTCACCATAGGTGATGAAGATCTTGGTGCCGGTGATCGCATAGGTGCCGTCGTCCCGCCGTTCGGCGCGGCTGCGCAACAGGGCCAGATCGCTGCCGGCCTGCGGTTCGGTCAGGTTCATGGTGCCGGTCCATTTGCCGGACACCAGATTTTCAAGATAGATCGCCTTGGTTTCCTCTGACCCGGCTGTCAGCAGCGCCTCGACCGCGCCATCGGTCAGCAGGGGGCAAAGGGCAAAGCTCATGTTGGCGGCGTTCAGCATTTCCGTAGCGGCGGCGCCGACGGCGCGGGGCAGGCCCTGACCGCCGAAATCCTCCGGGTGGGGCAGGCTTTGCCAGCCCATTTCGACGAACTTGCCATAGGCCTCGGTAAAGCCATCGGGCAGGATCACCCGGCCATTTTCAAGACGTGCGCCGGACTGGTCGCCGGGTGCGTTGAGCGGGGCAATCTCTTCGGCCGTGAACCGCGCAAGTTCGGTGAGGGCAGCCGCCGCATCCTCGAGTTCCAGCCCGTCATAGGCAGGCAGGCTGGTCACCTCTGACCATCCCGCAAGATGCTGGATATTGAAAATCATGTCTTTGACCGGGGCATCAAATGTCATGGGGCGGCCTTTCTTTAGCGGTTGCCATTCCCGCCAGATAGACATTGGTCTGAGTGTGGTCTATATCCTCTGCGGACGCGAAACTTGCTAAAAGTGACAAATACCATGTCGCCGCTCCCCCCGGAACATGCGCAGGGCGCACTGATCCTGCCGACGGTATCGCGGGCCTTTCTCGAAGATTGGCTGTCGACCTTGCGGGTGCATTGCGCGCCGGGCCAGCTTGCAGGATTCCTTGATCAGATCGGATTGGATGATGCGGCGCAGCCGTTGGGGCGTGTCACCCATGACCAGATCGTGCGGCTTTACCAGTTGGTGGCCAGTGAAACCGGCGATGAAATGATGGGGTTGTGGAGCCGCCCGGTCCGGTCCGGGGCGCTGAAACTGCTCTGCACCTCGGTACTCGGGGCGTCGTCGCTTTCGGCGGCCTTGTTTCGCTTTAGCTCGTTCTGGAATCTGGTCCTGGATGATTGCCGCGTGCGGCTTGAGACCGGGGAGGACAGGCTGCAGATTGTTCTGGAGCCGCAGGGTGATGGCGGCCAGAACAGGTTCGGCCATATGCTATTGCTAAAGCTTGCCCATGGGATTGCCTCATGGGTGGCGGGGCGAGAATTGCCGCTGCGGGAGGTCAGCTTTGCCTTCCAAAAGCCTGAGTTTGCGGAGGATTACCCGATCCTGTTTCCCGCGCCGGTCAGGTTTGGTGAGGTGAGTTCCTCGCTGACCTTCGACGGAACGCTGGACCGGCTGCCAGTGTCGCGCAGCGAGGCCGAGATGCAGGAGTTTCTGATCCGGGCGCCGAGGGACTGGATCTTTACCAGCTTCCGGGAGCATGCGGTGATGTTGCGCGTGCGTGAGCTGCTGCTGCAATCAGAGCGGCTGAGTTGCAATCTGGAAGATGCGGCGCGTGCGCTGAACCTGACGCCCCGCACGCTGATCCGGCGTCTTGATGCCGAAAACACTTCGTTTCAGGAGATCAAGGACGGTTTGCGGCGCGATATTGCCATCCGCGATCTGTCACTTGGGGCAAAGAGCATCGAGGCGGTGTCGCAGGACGTGGGCTTTGCCTCTGCCGCGAATTTCCACCGCGCTTTCAAACGCTGGACGGGTACGACCCCCGGCAGCTACCGGAGGTCGGATATGTAGGAGCCGTTGGCCCCGTCAGGCGACAGCCTGCGACTGGGGCTGGGCCTCTGGGTTCGGCATTGGTGGCTCAAGCGTGAGGCCGAGGCTTTCGCAGAGCGGCAGGCGCTGGGCTGCAAACGTGTTGGCCCGTACCCGCAGAACCGCAAGGTTTTCCTCAGGTGTTTCCAGAATGCGACCATCGGCGTGCAGGCGATAGCCCTGCGGCGCGAGGATCTGCCAGGCAAGCTCGGCCCACTCATTCGGTGTTTGCAGCCCTTCGCTGCGGGCCAGCAGGAACAGCTGTTCAAACCTGTCCATTTCGATGCCGCCGCCAGTCACGGGTGAAGCCAGAAAACGCAGGGTTTCGCTGTCTTCAGCGCGTTTGCACACAGCGATATTGAAGGCGCGGCAATGTGCGGCGCGTTCTTCCAGACCCTCCTGCGGCAAGCAGGGGGTGATGTGGCCTGCGCCGATCAGAACGGTCAGGATACGGGTGATGGCCTCCCATGTGTTTTGCCCGAAGGCGCCCTGATCCAGCAGATCGCGGACCGTTAGCGGGCCGTCCTGCAGCGCCGTCAGCACCGGCGCGTATTGCTCTGGTTGCAGCGCCAGGTCTCCCTGACGCCCCTTGAAGGTCAGTCGCCCACCGCCATAGCGGCGCGACAGCGCCAGCGTGGTTTCAAACCAGGCGCCGATGGCGCCGCGTGCCGTGTGGGGCAGTTCCCCCCGGATAAACAGGTCGGTGCGGAATTGCTCGTTCAGCAAAAGATCCCGCAGGCCCTGACGGCGCACCGGATCGGTTTCCGCGTTCAGAAGGGCCAGCTGCTCGGCGGAAAATGACACTTCGTCCAGATGATCCATCGGATCGGTCGAGGCCATGAAGGACAGTTTGGCCTGGGACATGTCGCTGGCCACATCGGCGAAATGGAACGGGGTCCAGTCCCTGTTGAGATACTCATGCGCAAGATAGTTGGGCGACATGTTCTTGATCTTTTCAATCCATGCGGACAGCGACGGATTCGAGGAAATATACCCCGCTCCGGCCTGATCCAGTTGTTCCAGGTGCTGGATCGCATCGCTGATCCGCTCGGCTAGGGGACCATTGCCTTGCGCCGTGCGGTCCACCAGGATGCGGCGCAGGGGCACGGCCGCCGCCCAACCGGGTTGCGTGTTGTAGCTGATGTAGACCATGCCGCCGGATTTCAGCCGCTTCGATAGGAAGTCGAGGATATGCTGCTGGTTTTCTTTGGAGACCCAGCTATAGACCCCGTGCAGCGCGATCACGTCAAAGGTTTCGGGCAGGCCCGGCGCATTGGCGAAGTATTCGAACGACTGTTCGTGGAAATGCATGTTGTCCAGCTTTGCTTCTTCGGCCAGTGCCCGGGCGCCAACCATATGAGCCGGGTTGAAATCCATCGCGTGGAATTCGATATGCGGGTTGGCCGCTGCCAGCAGATTTGCCGAAACCCCCTGACCGCAGCCCAGTTCACAATAGGTCAGCTTGGATCGGTTCAGCCCGTGTTTCTTCCCTTGAGAGACGGCGCAGAAGGCGAGGTGGGACGGCGCCAGTTCGCGAAAAAAGTCATGTGTGTAATCAAGATCGGCCACATAGCCGGAAGTCCAGTCGTTCATATTGCGCCTTGTTGGTCCGAGGTTTGTTCGAATGCAGCGTGACGTGCTGGCTCACAAATTTCATAAAACTTGTAATAATAGAGTTAATGTCACTCAGCATTTTCCGGCCTCGCTATTCAGGCCGGATGCGCCGGTTTGGCCGCGTTGTGATAATGGGAGAACACGTGCGCCGCGGTCGCACTTTCGCTGCCCTGACTGCGGTTCTATACTGGCCCTGCTGCGTACCCTGCGGCGCCGGGGAGACAATCATGAAACTGACCAGATATACCAATTATGCACTGCGTTCCCTGCAGTTGGCAGCGCTGAAGGCGCCCGCATTGGTGCGGGTCGAGGACATGGTGCAGATCCATGGGCTGTCGCGCCCCCACGTGGTGAAAATCGTGCATGAACTGGGCAAGGCGGGCTACCTGCAGACCCAGCGCGGGCGCGGCGGCGGTTTTCGTCTGGGGCGGCCTGCTCACGAAATCGTGGTCGCGGATGTGGTGCGCCTGACCGAGGGGCCGATGGAAGTGGTGGAGTGTTTCAACCCCGACAAGAATACCTGCCCGCTGATGGGGGTTTGCAAACTCTCCCGAAAGATTCAGGAGGCTACCCGGGCCTTCATGGCGGTGCTGGAAGAAGTGACCATCGCAGATATCGCTTCGAACAGGGACGACCTATTGGCCCGGATCGCGCCGCTGGACCCCCGACCTGAGAGCGCAACGTGACGGCGGAGAGCGAAAGCCGGGATTGGGTCGTTCAGTTTCCCGGTCTTTCGCAGCTGGAAACCCCGGCCAGACAGGTGCTGCTACAGCGCAGCACCCTGATCGATGTGCCTGCGGGGACTGTTCTGTTTGGGCCGGGCAAAACGGCCGAGCATATGCTGTTCCTGTTGGAGGGCACCGTTCGGGTTCAGCATTTGTCGGACAGTGGCCGTGAAATCGTCCTCTACCGTGTGGGCGGTGGCGAAAGCTGCGTTCTCACCACCGCCTGCCTGATGGGCTATGCGGAATATTCCGCCGAAGGTATCGCGGAAACCGAGGTGCGGGCCGCCGCTGTGCCACGTCTGGTTTTTGACGATCTGGTGGCGCAGTCACCCTCGTTCCGGAATTTTGTCTTCACCGCCTTTTCGCGGCGGATTACCGATCTGTTTCTGGTGATCGATGAAATCGCATTCCAGCGGATGGACGTGCGGCTGGCGCAGCGGCTGCTGGAGATTTCCAAAGGCGATGACCGGATCGAGACCACGCACCAGCGGCTCGCCGTCGAACTGGGCACCGCCCGCGAGGTGGTGTCGCGGCAATTGCAGGAATTCCAGCGCCGCGGATGGATTCGGCAGGCGCGGGGAAGCGTCCATATTCAGGATCGCGGGGCTCTGCTGAGCCTGGCGGAAGACGCCGCAAAGGCGTGATGCCCCGGGGTGATGTCCGGCATCTGCGGCTTTGGTGACTAAGTCACCGACGGGTGTAGCGCTAAAACTTATAAAATGAATGTAGTTTTGTGAGAGGGGGCTGCAGTGTTTGCCGATGTCAGGTCCGGTGATTTGACTTTCGGGAGCTGCACGGGCTGGTTTTGCTGGTCGCGCGCCACCAGACGTGAGGAGACACCATGGACTTCAAGACATTGACCAGCGGCCTGTCGGTCAGCCCGCAGATCACCATCGCGGACCTGCCCGCGATCCGCGATGCGGGGTATCGGGCGATCATCTGCAACCGGCCGGACGGGGAGGGGGCGGATCAGCCCACCTTTGACGAAATTCAGGCTGCGGCTGAAAAGCTGGGGCTTGAGGCGCGCTACCTGCCGATCGTGTCGGGCAAGGTCAGCGACGCGGATGCCGCCGGGTTCGGTGCGGCCCTGACGGAGTTGCCGGGGCCGGTGCTGGCCTATTGCCGCTCGGGCACCCGCTCGGCGACCTTGTGGTCGCTGTCGCAGGCCGACCGGCTCAGCGTTGCGGATATCCTCGCCACGACCAATGCGGCTGGCTATGACATGGGCGGGGTTGTGCGCCGGATTGCCAATGGCGGCAAGACGCCGACCGACCGGGCGGATGCGCGGTTCGACGTGGTCATCGTCGGCGGCGGCGCGGCCGGGATCTCGGTGGCCTCCAGCCTGAAATCCCGCAAGCCGGATCTTGATATCGCGATCATCGACCCGGCGGATATCCATTATTATCAACCGGGCTGGACCATGGTCGGTGGCGGTATCTTTGACGCGCAAGACACGGTGCGGACCATGGGATCGCTGATCCCCAAGGATGTGCATTGGATCAAGGCGGCGGTCGCGGCCTTTGAGCCTAAGGACGATGCCGTCGTTCTGGATGGCTGCCGGGTGGTGAAATACGACCGGCTGGTCGTCTGTCCGGGGCTGAAACTGGACTGGCACAAGGTCGAAGGACTGGTCGAAACGCTGGGCAAGAACGGCGTCACCTCAAACTACCGCTACGATCTGGCGCCCTACACCTGGGAGCTGGTGCGGGGGCTGAAAAAGGGGCGGGCGATCTTCACCCAGCCGCCGATGCCGATCAAATGCGCCGGGGCGCCGCAAAAGGCAATGTACCTGTCGGGCGATGCCTGGCTGCGAAACGGGGTGCTGAAGGATATCGACATTCATTTCAACAACGCCGGTGGCGTGTTGTTCGGGGTCAAGGACTATGTGCCCGCGCTCGAAGGCTATGTGAAGAAATACGGCGCTCATCTGAACTTCTTCCACAATCTGGTGGCGGTCGATGGCGAGGCACGCAAGGCCTGGTTTGATTTGGCCAAGCCGGACACGCCGGTCGAACGGGTCGAGATGGAGTTCGACATGATGCATGTCTGCCCGCCGCAGACGGCGCCGGATTTCATCCGGGTGTCGCCGCTAGCCGATGCCGCAGGCTGGGTCGATGTGGATCAGTCCACCCTGCGCCACACAAGCTATGACAATATCTGGTCGCTGGGCGATGTGATGAACGCACCAAATGCCAAAACCGCTGCCGCGGCACGTATTCAGGCGCCCATCGTGGCGGAAAACCTGGCGGCGGATATCGAAGGCAAGGCGCCGGTCGCGCAATACAACGGCTATGGCTCCTGTCCGCTGACCGTGGAGCGTGGCAAGATCGTCTTGGCCGAGTTCGGCTATGGCGGCGCCATGCTGCCGAGTTTCCCGAAGTTCCTGCTGGACGGCACCAAGCCTTCGCGCACAGCCTGGCTGCTGAAGGAGAAGATCCTGCCGCCGATCTACTGGAAGGCCATGCTGAAGGGGCGCGAATGGATGGCGAAACCGGAAAAGATCAGCGCGCGCTGAGGAAACCGGCCCATGGCAACCTTGTTCCGGTTGGCGTGGGCACACTTTCGGCAGGGAGGCGATCACGGCTGGTTGAGGCGCGGCCTTTGCGGGGTTGCCGCCCGGATGGCTTCGCGCGTAGCGTGCTGCGAGAGGAGCCGCCGATGATGGATGGGCGGCTGAACCTGCTGATCAAGAAAAGGAAACTGTCATGCCCCTGACTCTGCAACAGATGATGCAAGACGCCAACGCCGCCGTGGAGCGCCTGCCGGTGGAAGAGGCGCAGAAACTGCTGGAGCAAGGCGCCTTGCTGCTGGATATCCGTGATGCGCCGGAACTGTCGGCCAATGGCCGGGTGCGGGGGTCGCACCATATCCCCCGCGGCATGCTGGAATTCCGCGCCGATCCGGCCAGCCCGTTCCACGACGACACCCTGAAGATGGATCGTCCGATCTTGCTGCATTGTGCGAGCGGTGGCCGGGCGGCCCTTGCGGGCAAGCTGCTCAAGGATATGGGCTATGAAACCGTTTACAACACCGGCGGCCTGTCCGATTGGGCAGCAGCCGGTGCCTCGATCGAAGAGCCGGTCGACAAGGGCATGTAATCGCGATCATCCGGGCCGTTCCAGGATCAGGGTGGCCCGGATCATGACACAGCCTGTTCAGGCGTTGAAAAAGGCCCGTGCCGTCTGTTCAAAGGCGCGCGGGTTTTCTGCATGCAGCCAGTGCCCGGCATCGGAAATCTTGGCGAACCGCGCGTTGGGGAACTTGGCCCGGATCTGCGGCCTGTGCTCCGGCAGCACATAGTCCGAATTGGCGCCGGACAGAAACAGCGCAAGCCCGTCCCAGCTGGCCTCAACCTGCGGAAAGGACATGATGTCGGGCATATGATTGGCCAGCGCATCAAGGTTCAGTAGCCAGCGTTTTCCCTGAATATCAAGCGATTGCGTGAAGAAGCTCTGCAAAGCTGGTTCCACACCCAGTTTGGCTAGCTGTGCATGGGCATCCGAGCGACGCGTCACCTGTTCCAGATCCACCTGCCGCATGGCTTCGATGAACTGGATCTGACTGTGGGTGTAGCTGACCGGGGCAATGTCGGCGACCAGCAGGCGCCGCACCGCCTGCGGGTGCAGCAGCGCCAGCATCATCGAGGCCTTGCCGCCCATGGAGTGGCCGATCACATCCATCTGTCCGCCGTGGGCCGCGATCACCTCGGCCAGATCCTCGGCCATATCGGGATAGCTGTGGCTGTCGCTCCAAGGGCTACTGCCATGGTTGCGCATATCAACTGCGATCACCTGGCGCTCGTCGGACAGGCGTTTGGCAATGACGCCCCAGTTACGGGCCGAGCCATAAAGCCCGTGGGCGATCAGAAGAGGCGGGCGGTCAGTCGGGGTACCGTGCAGGATCGTGTTCAGCATGGGGGCAGGTGATAAACGCGATGGCGCAGCGGCGCCAGCCCCATTGAGCCAGCTATGTGAACGCGGTAGGTTGCGCCTTGGCAGGCAGGACGCCGCCAGACCGGAGCCCAGAACGATGTCACAGACCGTCCTTGAGGAAATCGAAGAAATCCGCAGCCTGCTGGCCGAGCGTACGCAGGCCTCGGGTGATCTGCCTTTGGCCCTACGCAAGGCGCGTCGGCAGTTGCCGCGACGGATCTACCGACAGGGGATGAGACTGGCCGAAGCCCTGCCGCTGCTGGAGCATCCGAAGCTGAGCCTGACGCTGGATCAGGCGGCGCTGCATGGAGCCAGCCGCGAGGTTACGGCCCATCTGCGCAGCATCAATCTGGCGGAGCGGCGCAAGGACCGGCTGTTGCAGATGCTGGGCAGCATGGCGTTTTCCCTGCTGGCCGTCGTGGCGCTGCTGATCCTCGTGTTGCGCTGGCGCGGGTTCGTCTAGCGCAGCCAGGGCGCCTTTGCTGCGCCGGTGGGGTCTTTGACACGGGGACGCGAGGCGTACAGCGGCTTGTTGCTCAGCGCTTCGCGGAAAACCAGGGTAACCGTGGCAAAGCTTACGTAGAGCAACAGATACCAAGACCCCATCTTGGCAAGGCTCACCCAATCTGTCGGAGCCTGCCCATGATAAAGCCAGGTGCGCGTGCCGGTGCCGATGTTTTCAGCCAACCACAGGAAGAAGCTGGATAGAAAGGCCGCAAGCGGGAGCGGCATCCAATAGCGGTTATGGCCGATGCTGAACCAGATACGGGTGCGCAGGAAAATGATCACCGTTGCCGCAAAAAGCGCGACGCGCATGTCCGGCAGGAAGTGATGGGCGAAGAAATTGCCATAGATCGCCGCCGCAAGCAGAAGGGGCATCCAGTAGGGCGGATAGGGTGCAAAGCGCATGTCGAATAGCCGGATGACCCGCGCCATATAGGAGCCCACCGAGGCATACATGAAACCGGAAAAAACCGGCACCTGATATATCTTGAACAGACCGTCGCCCGGATAGCTCCAACTGCCCATATGGACCTTGAAGATCTCCATTGCGGTGCCGGTCAGGTGAAACAGCAGGATCACGCGAACTTCGCGCCAGCTCTCCATCCCGGTCCACAAAAGCAGCGCCTGCAAGGCCAGCGCGTACATCAGCAGCGCATCATAGCGCGCGAGCACCCAGTCCGGCTGCCAGATGTGATTGCTGAAGAGAATGCCGAACAGGAGCAAGGCTCCGAATATGGCAGCCCAAGCTTGCTTGAGACCGAACATAACAAATTCCGCCACGGCAAAGGGCAGGCGGGCCCGCATGGCATCGCCAAGTCGGCGTTCAAGGCGGCGGGTGCGGTTGGGACCGGCGGGAAAATTCGCCATGTTACAAGATCTCAAACAAAATAAATGGTTACCAAACTGCGCAGGGCGGAGACGGTCCTGTCAGGCGCTACTCCCCGCCTTGGGAATATCCATTGCCCGATAAACCGACATTCGGCAAGGAAAATGCCCGGCGCGATGTCATCGCGCCGGGCACTGGAAGCATAAAGAACCGTTCTGGGATCAGAGGTTCGGGTAGAGCGGGAAGCGGGCGCAGAGGGCCGCGACCTTGCCGCGTACGGCTTCTTCCACCGCCTCGTTTCCGTCTTCACCGTTGGCGGCCAGACCGTCGATCACCTCGACGATCAGGTCGGCGATGTGACGGAACTCTTCCTCGCCAAAGCCGCGGGTGGTGCCCGCCGGGGTGCCAAGGCGGATGCCCGAGGTCACGGTCGGCTTTTCCGGGTCAAACGGGATGCCGTTCTTGTTGGTGGTGATATGCGCACGGCCAAGGGCCTTGTCCACGATATTGCCGGTCACGCCCTTGGGGCGCAGGTCGACCAGCATCACATGGGTGTCGGTGCCGCCGGTGACGATGTCCAGACCGCCCTTGATCAGCTGATCAGCAAGGGCCACGGCATTGGCGCGCACCTGCTTCTGGTAGCTTTTGAACTCGGGACGCAGCGCCTCTCCGAACGCCACGGCCTTGGCCGCGATCACGTGCATCAGCGGGCCGCCCTGGATACCGGGGAAGATGGCCGAGTTCACCTTCTTGGCGATGTCGGCATCGTTGGTCAGGATCATGCCGCCGCGCGGGCCGCGCAGGGTCTTGTGGGTGGTGGTGGTCACCACATGCGCATGCGGGAAGGGCGAGGGATGCTCACCTGCGGCCACGAGACCGGCGAAGTGGGCCATATCCACGTGCAGATAGGCACCAACCTTATCTGCGATTGCGCGGAAGCGGGCAAAGTCGATGACCCGCGGGATGGCGGAGCCGCCGGCGATGATCAGCTTGGGCTGGTGCTCCAGCGCCATCGCTTCGACCTGATCGTAGTCGATCAGGTTGTCGTCTCGGCGCACGCCATAGTGCACGGCGTTGAACCATTTGCCCGACTGGTTGGGCGCGGCGCCGTGGGTCAGGTGACCGCCCGAGGCGAGATCCATACCAAGGATGGTGTCGCCGGGTTTGATCAGCGCCTGGAAGACGCCCTGGTTGGCTTGGCTGCCCGAGTTCGGCTGAACATTGGCAAAGCCGCAGCCGAACAGTTCCTTGGCGCGTTCGATCGCCAGGTTTTCCGCCACGTCGACATACTGGCAGCCACCGTAGTAGCGGCGCCCCGGGTAGCCTTCGGCGTATTTGTTGGTCAGCACGGATCCCTGTGCTTCCATCACTGCGGCAGAAACGATGTTCTCCGATGCGATCAGCTCGATCTCGTCGCGCTGGCGGCCCAGCTCGTCAGTGATCGAAGAATACAGTTCGGGATCGCGATCGGCGAGGGACTGGGTGAAAAAACCGGGGTCACGGGTGGTCTCGGTCATGCTGGCTCCGTCGGGTTGGAGGTGGGATTGCGCGATTTCCTATCGGAAACACGGCCGATCTAAAAGCCCGTAAAGCGACTATTACCTGCGGCAGAACGGCCACTCTGGTCTTTGTGGGGCAGCTGTGCTTGTTTCGGAACCGAATGCGCACCACCGGAAACAGATTTCCGCGCCCTGCGCCCCCAGTCGTGACCTCAGGGTGGCCCCAATGAGAATAGCTTCATGAGAATCGCCTTTCTGGCCAGCTCCGCCAAGGTGGCGCAAATCGCGCTCAAGGCTTTGGTCGACCGCTATGGAAATGTTCCGCCGCAGGAGGCGGAAGTGATCGTGGCTTTGGGCGGAGACGGCTTCATGCTGCGCACCATGCACGAAACCGTCGATCTGCCCGCGCCGGTCTATGGCATGAACCGGGGCACCGTCGGCTTCCTGATGAACGAATATCACGAAGAGGCGCTGATCGATCGGCTGCGGGAAGCGGAACAGGAAATCATCAACCCGCTATCGATGACGGCAATGGACCGGGATGGAAAGATCCACCACGCGCTTGCGATCAACGAGGTGTCGCTGCTCCGCGCCGGGCCACAGGCGGCGCGGCTGAAGATTTCGGTGGATGGGCGGCAGCGGCTGGCCGAGCTGGTTTGCGACGGGGCGCTGGTGTCCACGCCCGCCGGCTCTACCGCCTATAACTACTCTGCCCACGGCCCCATTCTGCCCATCGGCGCCGACGTCCTGGCCCTGACGGCGGTGGCCGCCTTTCGCCCGCGGCGTTGGCGCGGAGCGCTGCTGCCCAGTACCGCCAATGTGCGTTTTGACGTGCTGGAGGCCGACAAACGCCCGGTGATGGCCGAAGCGGATTCAATCTCATTCGAGAATATCGACTGGGTGGAGATCCGGACGGATACAAGCATCCGGCACAAAATCCTGTTTGATCCCGGCCACGGACTGGAAGAGCGGCTGATCTCGGAGCAGTTCACCTGATCCAGAAGACTGAGATGTGAAAAGGGGCGCTGCGGTTTGCAGCGCCCCTTTATAAAGGTGTTCAAGGTTGGGGCAGGCTGTGTCAGCCCTGATCCATCATCTCCCACAGCGGCAGATGCATACGGCCAACGCGAGCCTCGATCGCGGCGCAGGCATCGACCGCCATGTCTTCGCGCCAGCGCGGCGATACGATCTGGACGTTGATCGGCTGCGGGCCTTGCTCCAGCTGCGCCAGCCGGGAGGGAACGCAGCCTGCGGGCAGCCCCATGAAGTTCATCGCATAGGAATAGACCGCGCAGCCCAGCACCTCGTGCACGCCTTCCGCGCCTTCGGTGTCGCGATCCGGTTTGAAGAAGGGCTGCGGCAGGAAGGGGGTCAGCACGAGCGGATAGTCCTGCTGGAAAAGGGACCACTCCCGCGCATAATGGCTGCGTTTTGCCATCATCTGCAGCAGCTCATCGCCCATGAAAGGCGGGAACTCCTGGAAGTAGACCTCGAAGATGTCGCGTACGGTTTGCGATCCGGCGGCATCCACGTCCTTTTTCATCATCGCGTAGACCTCGCCCATCAGGGCGCGATAGCCGTTGCGGCCTGCCTCGAACACATTGGGCGGCTCGACCTCTTCCACCACGTAACCGGCATCGCTCAGCGCATCGCGGGCGGTCAGCAGCGCCGCCTCGACCTCGGGGTGCAGATCATAGCCATGGGTATTGCGGGTAAAGGCGACCTTGATCGGTCCTTCGGGGGCTTCCCCGCGCCAGGGCAGGGGGACGTGGAAGGGATCGCGCGCATCGGGGGCGATCATCGTCGGCATTGCCAGATGCAGATCCTCGGCCGAACGGGTGATCAGACCCTGCACCGACATGGATTGCGCCAACATGCCGCGCTCTGCCTTCTGGCTGGGGTTCCAGGCAGGCACACGGCCCAGGCCCGGTTTCACCGTGACCGCGCCGTTGGCCGCAGCGGGAAAGCGCAGAGAGCCGCCGATATCATTGCCATGCCCCAGCGCGCCGATCCCGGCCATTACGGCTGAACCTGCGCCGCCAGAAGAGCCACCCGGCGAAATATGCCGCCCCCATGGATTATAGGTGCGTCCGTGCAGCGGGTTGTAGGTATCGGCACGGAATGAAAACTCCGGCGTATTGGTGCGCCCAATCACGACGGCACCGGCCTTGTGCAGGTTCTCGACCACCGGGGCATCCGCCGGGGCGATGAGATCCTTTAACGCAGTGACCCCGTTCGAGGTCGCATGACCCGTCTGATCGACGTTAATCTTGATGGTGACCGGCACCCCATGCAGCGGGCCGGGCGCAGCGCCTGCAGCGCGTGCCTTATCGAGGGTCCGGGCGCGTTCCAGCGCCTCACTGCTCAGGTCTTCGACCACCGCATTGAGCGCGGGATTAGCGGCCTGCATGCGGTCGATCGAGGACTGAACCGCAGCCTCGGCGGAAATGTCCCCGGCACGGGTCTGGGTGGTCAATTCGGTGGCGCTGAGACGCCAGATATCGCTTTGTGTCATATGTAATTCTCCTGCCGGCAGGTTAGACGCCGCGCGTCGGGTTGCAAGGGAATATGCGGCAAAACCAGGGATCATTTTGCGACTTGCTGCGGGAACGGGCAGGGCTGTGCGCATGCCGCGCGGAACGCGAGATGGGCGTCCTGACGCGTGGAGTGCTGCGCATTGATTCGAAGGCGTAGCGGCAGGCCTTAGCCAAATCGGCTTTGCAACTTTGCAGATTTTCAGAAATTGCGCCTTAATACGTAAGGCTCCGCCGCGTTTGCATATATTTGCAGGGCGTAACAGGCCGAAATTGCAAATTTCTGCTACACTGTGACGCCACGTTCCTTCGGCGGCTTGCTCGGGCGCATCGCTTGGGCATAACTCTTTTGCATCGAGGAGCGAGGAGGACGCCATGTCGTATCAAGACGTATATGCCAGCTGGAAATCGGATCCTGAGGGGTTCTGGATGGAGGCCGCGAAAGCGATCGACTGGGACCAGGCTCCGAGCCGGGCGCTGAGCGATCTTGGCGGCGGGCTGTATGAATGGTTCGCCGACGGCATGGTCAACACCTGCTACAACGCCGTTGACCGCCACGTGGAAAACGGACGGGGTGAGCAGACGGCGATCATCTATGACAGCCCGATCACCCATACCAAGCGCGAGATTTCATTCGTCGAGCTGCGCAACCGCGTCGCCACGCTGGCCGGCGCGCTGCGGGCCAAGGGCGTTGAAAAGGGTGACCGGGTCATCATCTACATGCCGATGATACCCGAAGCCCTTGAGGCGATGCTGGCCTGCGCCCGTATCGGCGCGGTGCATTCGGTGGTCTTTGGCGGTTTTGCGGCAAACGAACTGGCGGTGCGCATCGACGATGCCACTCCCAAGGCGATCATCGCTGCCTCCTGCGGGTTGGAGCCGGGCCGAGTGGTCCACTACAAGCCGCTCTTGGATGGGGCCATTGATCTGGCCACGCACAAGCCCGACTTCTGCGTGATCTTCCAGCGTGAACAAGAGGTTGCCGAGCTGGTTGAAGGGCGTGATGTCAACTGGCACGGCTTCCAATACGGGGTCGAACCGGTCGATTGCGTGCCGGTCGAGGGCAACCACCCGGCGTATATCCTCTATACCTCCGGGACTACGGGGCAACCCAAGGGCGTGATCCGCCACACCGGCGGGCAGCTGGTGGCACTGAACTGGTCTATGAAGAACATCTATAACGTAGATCCGGGCGACGTGTTCTGGGCGGCCTCTGATGTGGGCTGGGTCGTCGGGCACAGCTACATCTGCTATGGGCCACTGATCCATGGCAACACCACAATCGTGTTCGAAGGTAAGCCTGTGGGCACCCCCGATGCGGGTACTTTCTGGCGGGTGATTTCCGAGCATAACGTCAAGAGCTTCTTCACCGCGCCTACGGCGTTCCGCGCCGTGAAACGCGAAGACCCCAAGGGCGAATTCGTCGGTAAATACGATCTGTCCTGCCTGAAACAGGTGTATCTGGCGGGCGAGCGTGCTGACCCCGACACCATCACCTGGGCGCAGGATCAACTGAAGGTGCCGGTGGTCGACCACTGGTGGCAGACTGAAACCGGCTGGTCCATCGCTGCGAACCCGCTGGGGATCGAGGAACTGCCGACCAAGCTTGGCTCGCCCGCCGTGCCGATGCCGGGCTATGAGGTGGATATCCTGGATGAGGGCGGCAATCCGATGCCTGCAGGTGAACTTGGCGCCATCGCGGTGAAGCTGCCCTTGCCGCCGGGCACCCTGCCGAACCTTTGGAATGCCGAGGAACGCTTCAAGAAAAGCTACCTCACCACCTTCCCGGGCTACTATGAAACCGGCGATGCAGGCATGAAGGATGAGGATGGTTACCTCTATATCATGGCGCGCACTGATGATGTGATCAACGTGGCCGGCCATCGCCTGTCCACCGGCGGCATGGAGGAGGTTCTGGCCTCGCACCCCGATGTTGCCGAATGCGCGGTGATCGGCGTTAGTGATCAGTTGAAGGGGCAGATGCCGGTTGGCTTTCTTTGCCTGAACGCGGGCACCAACCGCCCGGGCGAAGAGATCGTCTCTGAGGTCGTGAAGCTGGTACGCGAAAAGATCGGCCCGGTTGCGGCATTCAAACTGGCCGTGGTGGTGGATCGCCTGCCCAAGACGCGGTCTGGCAAGATCCTGCGCGGCACCATGGTCAATATCGCAGACGGCACGCCCTACAAGATGCCCGCAACCATCGACGATCCGGCCATCCTGGATGAGATAAAGGACGCCCTGCAAAGCATCGGCTACGCCAAGGGCTGAACCAGTCTGAAGGCTAGAATACCAAACCGTGCCGCATTGCTGCGGCGCGGTTTGTTCGTTGGGGGTCGAAGAAAGCCAGTGCTCGGGAAGGGTTTTCCCCCCGTCTCAGGCCGCCGGACGGTGTGTTTGTAGGGGCGTTTCCGGGGTGGCTCGGACAGCCCGGACGGTGTCTTGCCCCGCGTCACCGCTGACCTTGAAAGTAGCGACACGCTGCTGCAGCAGCCGGGCGTTGTGCGACAGGTCCAGACTGACCGCGCTGGTTTCTTCCACCATTGCGGCATTGCGCTGCGTGACCTGATCAAGCTGACCGATGCCAACGTTGATCTCTTGCAAGGCGGCGGCCTGTTCCTTGGCGCCACTGGCGATATGACCGATGCGTTCGGAGATGTCCGATGCGCCGCCAATGATGGTCTGAAGTTCCTGGCCGACCTGTGCCACGACATCCACACCCGAATGCACCTGCGAAGAGCTGCGTTCGATCAGCTTTTTGATTTCCCCTGCAGCGCTGCCCGAGCGCTGGGCCAGCGTTCGGACCTCGGCCGCAACCACCGAAAACCCCCTGCCTGCCTCTCCGGCACGGGCGGCCTCGACGGCGGCATTCAGAGCCAGAAGGTTGGTCTGAAACGAAATGTCGTCAATGAGGGACACAATGCTTCCGATTTCCTCGGAGGATTGCTCGATCGCCTCCATCGCGTCGACGGCCCGGTCCATGACTTTATTGCTGTCCTTAGCAGTCCGCTGCGCCGTATCTGCGATGCCTTTGACATCCTGCGCCAGATTGGCCGAGGAATTGACCGCTGATGACAGCTCTTCCACTGCGGCGGCAGTTTCTTCCAATGTCGCCGCCTGGGATTCCGTGCGTGACGACAGTTCTCCTGAAGAGCCCTCGATCCCGTCGGCGGCTGCGGAGACTGTCGATGCAACCTGTTTGACCGATAGAACCACTTGCTCCAGTTTTTCGATGGCCGCATTGAAGGTGGTGCCGAGGGTGCTCAGTTCTTTGATGTCTGATACCTCGACCCGGTGCCGCAGATCGCCCTGGCTGATGGCCTCAAGCCCGGCAAGGATGCCATCCATGGCTTCCTGGCGGGCGCTGGCATCGGACACGTCGGTGGCAATCTTGATGACTTTGCGCACCTTGCCTTCAGAGTCGAATACGGGCGCATAGGTTGCCTGTATCCAGACAGGTTCGCCGGATTTCGAAACTCGTTCGAAGCGGTCCGAATAATATTCCCCCGATGCCAATCCCGACCAGAAGGTCGCATAATCCGCCGATTGCGCGTCTTCCGGCTTGACGAACATCGAATGATGATGCCCTTCGATCTCGCTGAGTTCATAGCCCAGGGTTTCGAGGAAATTCTTGTTTGCTTTTAGGATTGTGCCGTCTGTCGCAAACTCGATAACGGCCTGTGTCCTGTCGATGACGTCCAGAACCGCCTGCTGTTCTTCGAACTTTCTTTCCCGCCGAGTTCGGGGCTTGATAATTTTCAACATCAAATCGTCCTCACATAATAACTCTTGCCTTAGTAATCGGCAGGAAAAAGGGTCTGTCGAGACGTGCAAAACGTTGAATTGTTGCAATCAATAAACGATTTGAGGTGTGGGCGTGTTTTTCAAAATTTTCGGTGCAACGGAAGGATAAACAATCTTTTCAGGATCTTCCGAAGTGTTTTGCAATCCTTATGGTTGCAGTAGCCGCGGGCGGTTCCATTAACTTTTGCGAATTTTTTACGGCTGTTAATTCGCTATGCTGCTTTTGTGTATGCCTGCCGTGCAACGGTCGGCAAAGGTAATCGCCTAAGTTTTCAGCCGTCTGAACGCGTTATCCGGTTTGAGTCGCTGATTTTCTATTTGAGCCATCGGTCGGCGAAATGGAGGCGAGGCGCAATACTTGGAACAAATCCATCGATCTGTTAGCGGTAGCTAGGTGTAGAGTTCAATCTGGTGACAGTATTAAGGGGTGGAAATAATGCGTGCGAAGGTTTCTTGGGGACAGAACGCAGACGAGTTGGGGTTTGCCCAAGCGCATAACATCTTCAATCTTTTCAACGGAATCGTCGGGAATGATGATTTCCCCATCAAGACATCAACTGACCGCTCCCTGGTCGTTGAGGGGCAGTTGGGGTTTGCGGGCTTTCCGCTCGACCTGCGGATGACGATCAAGGGCGTCGGTTTCACCTATCAGGGCGATGAGGTTACCGGCGGGGAGATTCGCCACATCAAAGTGGAGCAACTGACCGATGATGGTGGGACCGCCAAGATCTTCAACATGCGGGGCCTACGGATCGATGTTACCGATCTGACCGAGGCGATGGAGTTCGAGGACAACGGTGGCTTTGATGGCACCGTAGAGGAACTGCTTTACGGAAATGGCTGGGTTTACAACGGCGTTCCCTCGGTGGATGTCATTGACCCGGATCAGATGTTCTTTGGCTACGGCACCCAGTTCAATATGGATGGCCGGGACAAAATCTTTGGCCGCGCCGGGGACGACACGATCCTCAGCGGTGAAGGGCGCGATTTCGTGAGCGGGGGGAACGGCAACGACTTCATCCGCGGCGGGTTGGGAAAAGACACCCTGAAAGGCGGTCGAGGGGATGATGAGATTTATGGCGACGTCGGCTACTGGGACGGGCGACGCGACAAGATCTTTGGCGGTGGAGGCGATGATTACATCGAAGCTGGCGCTGGCAATGACCGTGTCAACGGCGGCCGCGGAAACGACAAGATGGTTGACGCGGCCGGACGCGATACCTTTGTCTTTGGTAAGAGGTCCGGTCACGACTGGATCCACGATACTGACAACAACGGTGCCGACTTGATCATCCGCACCGGCAAAGAGATCACGGTCACCTTTATCAATATGGAGGATGAGTTCAGCTCAGGCCCCTGGGCCGGGGAATACTTTGACCGCGGGTTCCTGCTGGAATGGGGGCGCAACAGCCTGCTGCTTGGAACCTATGGCGATATCGAAGATTTCGGCCTGACGGATTATACCATGCTGTGATGGTCAAGGGGCGCAGGGCGTGGAGTATCGCGCCTTGCGCCCGTCAGAATCCGTCAGAATTTGCTTGCGAACGTCCCGAGCATAAAGCTGCTGCGGGCAGGTTCTTGTGTGTGGGTCCTAAGTGGGGCCGTGCCTAAACCATGTGCCGCGCGCGGGCGCCGCGTTCAATGGCGGCGGCATGCAAGCGGTCGATGTTCAGCTCATACCGCATTTCTTCCAAAAGGCGCAGCTCGGATTCCGCCAGCGTGCCATCGGCAGCAGCCACGTCACAGGCCAGCGCATAGGCGGTTTCGAACAGGCGTTCTGGCAGGTTGTCCCGGATCAGGCCAAACAGGGCGTCCAGCCCGTCCTCCTGCTCGAATAGGTCGAAAACGGTCTGCGAGATCGTGTTGATCCGGTCGATGTCATAGTCGGCAAAGACCGGCAACATGTTGACTGCGGATTGGATCTTGACCAGCTCGGCGGTGCGGATGTTCTCGTCCGAGGCCGAAATCGCCACCATCAGCGCCACGAGGCAATCCTGCGGCGTCATCGGATGGGGGGCTTGCTCGCTCATGGGGGCAACCTTTTGTAAAACCACTGTACATCACGGACGATATGCGGGGTTTTCTGCGGGTGCAACCATGCCGGTCCGCAGGTCGGCCCCCGGGGCGGTGTTTTGCCGCCGACAGGCGGATCCGGCAGGTTTTGTTGCGCGGGGCAACGGGGTTTGGCGCCAGTGTTTATTGACTTATGCCGCACCGGCACAATAGAGGAGGAGGCCGGATGCAAGACGCATACCGGTAAAGCGGATATAGGCCGATTGGCGGCCCCGATGGAGAACAACATGTCTGAACTGCGCGAAACCGCTCTGACGAGCAAAGCCTGGCCGTTTGAAGAAGCACGCCGCATTCTCAAACGTTATGCCAAGGGCGCGCCGGACAAGGGCTATGTGCTGTTTGAAACCGGCTATGGCCCCTCGGGTCTGCCTCATATCGGCACCTTTGGCGAGGTTGCGCGCACCACGATGATCAAGCGCGCCTTCGAGGTGATCTCCGACATCCCGACCAAGCTGATCTGCTTTTCCGACGATCTGGACGGCATGCGTAAGGTGCCGGGCAATGTCCCGAATGCCGAAAGCCTGCACGACCACCTGCAAAAGCCGCTGACCTCGGTGCCCGATCCCTTTGGCACCCACGACAGCTTTGGCCACCACAACAATGCCATGCTGCGCCGGTTCCTGGATACCTTCGGGTTCGAGTATGAATTCTACTCGGCGACCGAATTCTATGGCTCGGGCCAGTTTGACGAGATCCTGAAGCGTGCCTGTGAACGCTATGACGAGATCATGGAGGTCATGCTGAAATCTCTGCGCGAGGAACGGCGCCAGACCTATTCGATCTTCCTGCCGATCCACCCGGAAACCGGCCGCGTTCTATACGTACCGATGAAAAAGGTGGATGCGGAAAACCACAGCATCACCTTTGACGATGAGGACGGCAAGGAATGGACCCTGCCGGTCACCGGCGGCAACGTGAAACTGCAGTGGAAACCGGATTTCGGCGCGCGCTGGGCGGCGCTGGAAGTTGATTTCGAAATGTACGGCAAGGACCACAGCACCAACACGCCGATCTATGACAAGATCTGCCGGATCCTGGGCTGGCGCGCGCCTGAACATTTTACTTATGAACTGTTCCTCGACGAGAACGGCCAGAAGATCTCCAAGACCTCGGGCAATGGCGTGTCGATCGACGAATGGCTGACCTATGCCTCTTCCGAGAGCCTTGCCTATTTCATGTATCAAAAGCCGAAAACGGCCAAGCGGATGCATTTCGACGTGATCCCCAAGGCGATGGATGAATACCATCAGCAGCTTCGGGCCTACCACGGTCAGGATCTCAAGGGGCAGCTCAACAACCCGGTTTGGCACATCCACGGCGGCGACGTGCCGGAATCCAAAATGGTGGTGCCTTTCTCGATGCTGCTGAACCTGGCCTCGGTGGCGTCGGCACATGACAAGGAAACGCTCTGGGGCTTTATCCGCCGTTATGCACCCGATGCGACACCGCAGACCCACCCCGATCTGGATGCGGCGGCGGGCTTTGCCGTCAAATACTACGAAGACTTCGTCGAGCCGCAGAAAGTGTTCCGCGCGCCGAGCGACGCCGAGCGTGCGGCGCTGGAGGAATTCCGCGGCAAACTGGCATCCTGGGACGGAGAGACCACGGGCGAAGCGCTGCAAGGCATCGTCTTTGAGGTGGGTCGCGAGCATTTCGGCAAGGAAAACATGCGCGACTGGTTCAAGGCGCTTTATGAGGTTCTGCTGGGCGCCAGCCAGGGTCCGCGCTTTGGCGGCTTCGTCGCCCTTTACGGCGTGGAAGAAACCGTGGCCCTGATCGACAAAGCGCTGGCTGGCGAGCTGGTCTGAAGGTCACCGCGAGACACAGATGGAAAGGGCGCCAAATGCGGCGCCCTTTTTTTGACGGCCCGCAAGCTACTCCCTTGTCATCTAATTTTTGACCTGCCGCATTCCTGGCCTAGCTAACACATCTAGGCATCGTTGGAGGTCGCCAATGTTCAGGTTTGCAAGTTTTGTGTTTTCGCTGGTGCTTCTGGCGCTGCCTGCGGGGGCAGAGGACAGGGACCGGATCACTGGCGTGATCGGGGCCCAGATCGAGGCGTTTCGCGACGATGACATCACTCGGGCCTTCGATTTTGCCTCCCCCCGCATCCGCAGCCTGTTTGGCACGCCCGAACGCTTTGGTCAGATGGTCGAGCGCGGCTATCCCATGGTTCTCAGCCCCAGCCGGATCCGCTATTTGCAGCTACGGGAGATCGCTGGAAACCTCTGGCAACGGGTGCTGATCACAGATCAGGACGGGCGGCTGCACCTGCTGGATTATCAGGTTGTCGGGGGCGGCAGCGATTGGAAAATCAACGCCGTGCAAATCCTGAAAGTGCCGCAAGGCAACGCATAGTGTTTCTCGCCAGAGCGGCTGGCCCGGTGCAGGGGCAGCGCGCGCCTGTCTGACGCCGGATTAAGCCGGACATTCTAAACCCTTTCCGATCTGCGCTGCTTGCGCGTCGTGGCATAGGAAAGGGTTTCCCATGAACAAGGTGATCACCGATGGCTTGCAACTGACGCCTTCACCCTTCGAGGAAGGGCTGGATCAGTGGTCCAGCGGCAATGGTACGCCAGGCTCGGATACTTATGACGGGGTGGTGAACGCGGCCTACGTGGCGGCGGATGCGGATTTTGGCGGCTGCCTTGAGCTACAAAAGCTCGACAACACGCAAAAGCTGCGTTTCATGGGACAGACGCCGATCTTGCCGGGGTGCTACCTGCAGGTTCGCGCGCGTATCAAGGCGATCAGCGGCGCACTTCCAACTGTGCGGGTGGCGGGCTGGGCCGGGCAGGCCAATAACAGCCACCTGTCCGGGGTGGTCGAAACCGGAACCAGCACGACGCTGGCGTCCTACGGGCAGGTGGTGGAAGTCACGGCCATCGTCGGGACCGGCAGTCGCAGTGGGGTGGACATGCCCTGGGGGCTTGCCGCCGACCACGGGCATTTCGGACTGGACCTGATTGGCCCCAATGGCGGCGTTGTGCGGATCGACGATATCGAGATCACCGATATCACAAGCGCCTTTCTGCGTGATATGATCAGCCTTGTGGATGTGACGGATTTTGGCGCCATCGGGGACGGGGTTCACGACAACGCAGCCGCCTTTGAAGCCGCCGATGCTGCCGCCGACGGGCGCCGGGTTCTGGTGCCGGAAGGGGAATTCTATCTGGCCGAAACGGTGTCGATGGACAATGAGGTGGTGTACGAAGGCACGCTCTCCATGCCGACAGACAAGATGCTGCTCATGCGGCGCAATTTCAATTTTCCCGCCTATGCCGCTGCCTTTGGTGACGAAGAGCTTGCCTTCAAGAAGGCATTTCAGGCGCTGCTCAACAACGTGGATCATGAATCGCTGGATCTGCGGGGGCGCATGATCACCGTGACTAAACCGATCGACATGCAGGCGGCGGTGCCGAACCGCAGCTCTTATGCCACCCGTCGGGTGATCCGCAACGGTCAGTTTTCCGCCGTGGGCGGCGCGGCCTGGGATACCGAAACCGTGAGCTCTCAGGCGACCTACGACAGCAGCGATCCGCGCAGGCTGCGCAATGTCGCGAATATCGCCAATATCCCCATTGGCGCATTGGTCGAAGGCAGCGGGGTGGGGCGCGAAATCTACGTGCGGGCCAAAAACACCGGCGCGGGCGAGCTGACGCTGAACGCGCCGCTTTATGACGCGGTGGGCACGCAGAATTTCACCTTCAAGGACTTCAAGTATCTGCTGGATTTCTCAGGCTTCAGCCAACTCAGCAAATTTGGCATGACCGAGGTCGAGGTGCAGTGCAATTCCCATTGCAGCGCCCTGCGCCTGCCGTCAGCGGGCACCGTCTTCAGTCTCGATCATTGCTTCATCTCCAGGCCCAAGGATCGCGGGATCACCTCGATCGGGTCGGGCTGTCAGGGCATTCTGGTCGACAATTGCCAGTTCCTGTCCGCCGAAGAGCCGCTTGATGTGCCGGATCGGAGCAGCGTGGCCATCAACGTCAACGCCAATGATGCCAAGCTGCGCAACAACCGTGCCAGCAAATTCCGCCATTTTGCGCTGTTGGCCGGGGCGAATAATACGGTAATCGGCAACCATTTCTTTCAGGGTGACAGTATCGCCAATGGCGTGCGCACCGCCGGGCTGGTGCTGACGAATACCTATTGTTCGACGACCGTGTCCGACAATTACGTCGACAATTGTTTTGTCGAATGGACGAATGAACAGGACCCGACGCCGGATTTCAGTTCAGGCTTTTCCTTCAGCGCCCTGTCGATCACTGACAATGTGTTTCTGTCTGGTGAGGTCGCGCCCTGGTTCAGCTATATCGTGGTCAAACCCTATGGCACCGGGCATTTCCTGAACGGTGTCACGGTCTCGGGCAACAAGTTCCGGTCGATCAATGGATTCATAGACCGGGCTGAACGGGTGGATACCAGTTTCTCCGGGCTGGATTTCAGCCGCAGCAAGATGGTCTTTTTCGAAGGCAATACCTTTCACGGGATCACCTCTCCCGCCGCCAGTCCTCTGCGGCTGGAATACACCCAAGGCAGCGCCGCCACGACCTGGACCATCGACACGGATGGGCAGCTGCCGTTTGAAGGCCACGCGCGCAAGGTGGATGCGATTACCGCTCTGGGGCCGATCAGCACGTCTGGTGGCAGCAAACGCTATGCCATGCCTTATGCCGAGGTCGAGCAGGGTAGCGGTAAGGACCGGGTCAAGCTGAACTGGCAGGACGCGGTCAAGGGAGAGGTGCAGGTGATCGTGCGGGTGGACCGCTAGCGCGCCACTCAGGCGGGGGGTGTCAGATCATCTGGGGTCAGGACAAAGGCCTTGCCAAAGCCGCCGTTCAGATGTCCTGCTGTCACGTCCAGCCGGACAAAGGCAAAATCGCCAAACCCGATGTAGAGCTTCGCCTTGGGGTGGTCCTGCAGGTAATGCGCGGCCAGGCGGGCGTGTTCTTCGCCGGTATTGGGGATGAACTGCGCATGACCCTGCAGGCTGAGCCGGGGATGCGTCAGGGGATCACCCTTGTCACCCGGCTCCCCGACGAGAAAGGAACAGGCCGCGTTGTTCTGCAAAGCACGCGTATGGGCGGAGAGGGTCGAGATCAGGCTGATCGGATGCCCTTCTGGCGACAGGCCAAAGGCCACACGCGTGACCAGCGGTGTGCCATCCTCGGTAATGACTCCCAGGGCGGCGAAACGTGCGTTCTCCATCAGTGACCGGGCAAGGCTACGCGCCTCGTCATCGGTGGGGCGGATTGGATCTGTCATCGGATTGTTGTCCTGAGCCTGTTTCAGAACCTATGCCACAGGGATATTTTCAGGCCAAGGCTCTGCCTGTTGGCCTGTTTGTGCTCCAGCCCCACAACCAGTTCCTGACCGGGTGCCGTCCGGTAGCGCAGTCTTGGGGTGATGGCATAGGTCAATGGCGCCCCGACGCTGCGGGAGGTTTCGATCTGCAGCATCGGCGAAAAGGCCTTTCCGGTATTGAGGCCGATGGTGGCATCCAGTTTCCATATCGGATCCGGGGCGTAGGCGCGGTATTCATAGCTGGCATCGACAGAGATCCAGCCGCTGGCACGGGCGGTGGTAAATTCATGGCCAACAGACAGGGTGGTGCGGGACATGGGGCTCCAATGGCCATGCTGATGGCTGCCGCCAGCGGCGACTGTCAGTGCAAACCGAGGCCGACTGTGGCCGCGCAGCAGCGGGATCCGGGCAAACAGCAGGGCGTGGCCCGTTTGCCGGTCGTTCTGGTTCAGATCCACCCCAAGGGTCAGCCGCGGCGACCAGCCGTATTCCCCGAAATACCCCAGCTCATGGCGCAGAGTGCCATCCTCGGTTTGCCGCAGGGTGGCGCTGGCGGCAACAAAACCCTGGCCTGTCTGACGCAGCCAAGCCCCGGCCAGCGTGGGCGGCGCCAGAAGCAGGCTGAACAGGCAGGAGAGGATCCAGATCCGCAATTGAAACTCCCTTGGGTTGCTTTGCTGACTTTGAATCTACCTTTGGATGTTTTTGCCACAAACTCAAGTTGCACGCGGAAAACAGTCTTGTTTGCGGCAAAATCGTCGTAGGGTGGAGGTGTTCAGGGCCAATCACGGGAGGAAACGATGCCGACAATTTCCAAAACGGCCGATATTCAGACGGTCGTCACCACTTTTGAAATGACACCGGGAACCTGTCAGGATCTGCTGGATGCGCTGACAGACGCCTATGACAATTTCATTTCCCGGCAGCCAGGGTTCATTGCGGCGGGGCTGCATGTGAATGATGCGCAAACCCGGATCGCAAACTATTCCCAGTGGAAACGGCGCGAGGATTTCATGGCGATGCTGCGCTCGGAGGAAATGCGTGAACGCAACCGCCAGATCAGCGCCCTGTGCCGCAGTTTCGAACCGGTGATGTACGAAGTTGCCGCCACCTTTGACTGAGATCTGCAAATAGACTGATATGGATCAAGGCCTTGGGGGCACGCGCCGGGCATGTTGTCCCCAAGCCCGAATGACTGGAGGACCCAATGTATCACAATATTCTTGTACCGATTTCCTTTGACCCTGACCGCGATGTATCCGCGCCTTTGAAACTGGCGCGCCTCTTGGCGACGCCTGAGGCAAAGATCACCCTGCTGCATGTGGTGGAACAGATCCCGTCCTACGCGATCACCTATATGCCGGCCGATTACATGGCCGAGGCCCGCGCCGCGCTGGAAAGCGAGCTGTCGGCACTGGCGGATACCCTGCCCAATGCCAAAGGTCTGGTCATTGAAGGGCATTCGGGGCGGTCGATCCTCGATTGGGCCGAGCAGAACAACCCCGATCTGATCATTATCGCGTCGCACCGTCCGGGCATGCAGGATCTGCTCTTGGGCTCGACCGCGGCGCAGGTGGTGCGGCACGCCGGTTGCGCCGTGCATGTGGTACGCTGAGGTGATCTGGAACGGTAATTCCTGAACTTTCAGAAGTGAGAACGGGGGCGCGTGTATCGTGCCCCCGATCTGTTTTGATCCGATGCCTAACCGGATCGACAGGTCTGATCATCCAGCCAGCCCGACCAAACGGTGCAAAGCCACGGCGGCCAGCCGCACGGCTGTGCTGCCCGGCTGTACGCCCTTCAACAGAGCGGAGCGGAGCAGCGCCTTGTTGGAATTCAGCGCGTCGGCAATGCGGGCATAATAGACCTGTTTTTCCTCTGGCGCCCGCAGCAGGATGGTTTCGGCTTGCTGGATCGCCTTCCGCGTCTGTTGTTTCATCCTCGGCAGGGCAGAGGGTTTGACCGGAGTGTATACCTCAAACCCACGACGTTTGGGTTTCGTACCCGGATCGCGGTTCTTGGCAATCGCAGCGCTAAGGGTGTTCTCGACAAGGTCCAGCGCCTTCTGCGCTTCGGAATAGGCCGTGTTGCCGCGCAGTTTGTCGCCAGACCGTTTGTAAACCAGCCGGTAGCAATCGTAGCGGTAGACCCAATCGACATTCTCGCAGCGGCTGAAGCCCCGCGATAGGGTATTGGCGACGCTTTTGCTTGTTGCTGCGGACAGGCCGACAGAGGACCCGCTGCCTCCGTAACCTGCATCGCCGCCAGCGTGAAGCGCTCCGGCAGAGACCAAAAACAGACCGAGGGTGGCAACGCGAAAAATACTCATAAACAAAACTCCTGTGTACCAATGTCAGGCTAACACAGAATGATGGTCAGGCAAGGAGGCAAACCGGGACAGGGGACGTCTTGCAGTCCCCTGCACAGGATCTGAACAGGCTCAGATCACTTCCATTTTCGTTTCACATTGCCGCCGCGTTGTCCTGGCTTGCCCGCCGTGGACCTGCCGCGGGTTTTCACCGCAGCCTCAGCAGCCGCATCGACGGCGGATTGGCGGGCCAGCGGATCGTCTGAGACCGCCAGATCCACGGCCTCCAGCCGTTTGACCTCGTCCCGCAGGCGGGCGGCTTCCTCGAACTCCAGATTCTCGGCGGCCTTGCGCATCTGCTCCCGCAGCCCGTTGAGGTGGGCTTCGAGATTGGCTCCATGCATCGGCTTGTCGATATTGGCGGTGACGCGGTTCATGTCCACATCGCCCTGGTAGAGACCCGCCATGACGTCCTCGACGTTCTTCTTGACGGTTTCCGGCGTGATGCCGTGTTCCTCGTTATAGGCGATCTGCTTGGCGCGGCGGCGGTCGGTTTCTCCGATGGCCCGCTCCATCGATCCGGTAATGCGGTCGGCATACATGATCACCCGGCCATCGGCATTCCGCGCCGCGCGGCCGATGGTCTGGATCAGCGAGGTTTCAGAGCGCAGGAAACCTTCCTTATCGGCATCCAGAATGGCCACCAACCCGCATTCGGGAATATCAAGGCCCTCCCGCAAGAGGTTGATCCCCACCAGCACGTCAAAGGCCCCAAGCCGCAGATCGCGCAGGATCTCGATCCGCTCCAGCGTGTCGATGTCGCTGTGCATGTAGCGCACCTTGATACCCTGCTCGTGCAGGTATTCGGTCAGATCCTCGGCCATGCGCTTGGTCAGAACGGTACACAGCGTGCGGAAGCCATCGGCAGATACCTTACGGATCTCGTCCAGCAGGTCGTCCACCTGCATGTCGACGGGGCGGATTTCGACCATTGGGTCCAACAGACCCGTGGGTCGGATCACCTGTTCGGCAAAAACGCCGCCAGCCTGTTCCAGTTCCCACGCGGCGGGGGTGGCCGAGACAAAGACCGACTGCGGCCGCATTGCATCCCATTCCTCAAACTTCAGCGGGCGGTTGTCCATGCAGGAAGGCAGCCGGAAGCCGTGTTCGGCCAGGGTGAACTTGCGCCGGTGGTCGCCCTTGTACATGGCGCCGATCTGCGGCACCGAGACGTGGCTTTCGTCAGCAAAGACAATCGCGTTGTCAGGGATGAATTCAAACAGGGTAGGGGGCGGCTCGCCGGGCGCGCGGCCCGTCAGATAGCGCGAGTAGTTCTCGATCCCGTTGCAGTGGCCGGTGGCCTCCAGCATTTCAATGTCGAAATTGGTGCGTTGCTCCAGCCGCTGCGCCTCCAGAAGCTTGCCGTCGCCAACCAGCTGATCCAGCCGCATCCGGAGCTCTTTCTTGATCTCGATAACCGCCTGGTTCAGCGTCGGTTTCGGCGTCACATAGTGGGAGTTCGCATAGACCCGGATCTGATCGAAGGACCCCGTGCGCTCCCCGGTTAGCGGATCGAATTCGGTTATCGCCTCCAGTTCCTCGCCAAAGAACGACAGTTTCCACGCGCGGTCCTCAAGGTGTGCGGGGAAGACCTCAAGCGTGTCTCCCCGCACCCGGAACGAGCCGCGCTGGAACGCCTGATCGTTGCGCTTGTACTGCTGGGCCACCAGATCGGCCATCACCTGCCGCTGGTCGTACATCTCACCGACCTTCAGATCCTGGGTCATTGCCGAGTAGGTCTCGACGCTGCCGATACCGTAGATACAGGAGACCGAGGCGATGATGATCACGTCATCGCGCTCCAGAAGCGCCCGGGTGGCCGAGTGGCGCATCCGGTCGATCTGTTCGTTGATCTGGCTTTCCTTCTCGATATAGGTGTCGCTGCGGGGCACATAGGCCTCGGGCTGGTAGTAGTCGTAGAAGGATACGAAATACTCGACCGAGTTCTCCGGGAAGAAACCCTTGAATTCACCGTAGAGCTGCGCCGCCAGCGTCTTGTTGGGGGCCAGAATGATGGCCGGGCGCTGGGTTTCCTCGATCACCTTGGCCATGGTGAAGGTCTTGCCCGTACCAGTGGCGCCCAAGAGCACCTGATTGCGCTCACCTTCGTTGACGCCGGCGCTCAGCTCCGCAATTGCGGTGGGCTGATCCCCGGCCGGGCTGAACTCCGTGTTCATCACAAAGCTCTTGCCACCTTCCAGCTTGGGGCGCTGGACGGCCTCGCGTTCGGTCATCATCGGCAGCGATTTGTCGGAATGGGCGTAGGGCATTGGCGCTCCTCAGTCTGGCGGCCATACACTTGATCTCTTTTTGTTCCAGATCAAGGGGGCAGGGGCAAGTCCTGGGCAAGTTCCCGAAAAATTGCACGGCACTGCGACGGAGATTGCAGCCTGCTGCGTTGCAGAAAGAGTGGCGTAAAACGATCCGGGGACAAAACCATGCGGAAGCTTATTTTCTGGAGTCATTTGACGGTCGGCCTGATGGTTGCCCTTGTGGTGCTGATGCTGTCACTGACGGGGCTGTTGCTGACCTATGAGGTGCAGATCACCCGTTGGGCGCAGACACCCGCGGTGTCCGAAGTGGGCACAGAGAGGCTGTCTGCGGATGAACTGGCAGGCGTCGCCGCGATTGAAACAGGGGGGCGGGCGACAGCGCTTCGTTTTGCAAAAGATCCTGATGCCCCCGTGGCCGTGCAGGTCGGGCGAAATTCCACACTGTTTCTTGATCCATTCACTGGCGATTTGCTGCCGGAACAGGGGGCGGGAGTCGCTGCATTCTTTTCCACGGTTGAACATCTGCACCGCTGGTTTGCGCTCTCTGGCGATGGGCGCGATCTGGGCAGGGCGGTGACAGGGGCCGCGAACCTTGGCTTTCTGTTCCTTCTGGCCAGCGGCCTCTACCTTTGGTGGCCCCGGGCGTGGAAATGGCGGATGGTCCGCATGAACCTGTGGTTTCGCAAAGGCCTGCCCAGCAGCAAGGCCCGCGATTACAACTGGCACCATGTCTTCGGCTTCTGGGCGCTTGTGCCCCTGCTGGCGATTGCGGTGTCAGGCGTGGTGATTTCTTACCCTTGGGCCAGCGATCTTGTGTTCCGCCTTTATGGCGAAGAACCGGTGCAACTGCGTCGGCGGGCAGGGGCCGGGCAGAGCGCGTCGGACGCCGTGGCTGAGGTTTCAGGTCTGGATCTGGCGCTGTTGCAGGCTAGCGCGAATATTCCGGACTGGCAGCGGATGGAAGTTGCGCTGCCGCTTGCAGAAAAAATCCGCATCACCGTCGACAGCGGTACCGGCCGCCAGCCGACGAAACAGGTAACGCTGACCATGGATGCCCGGGATGGGGCGGTATTGGACCGCAGTGACTTCTCTGACCGCAGCGCGGGTCAGCAGGCGCGGATATTCCTGCGGTTCCTGCACACCGGAGAGGTTTTTGGCCTCTTGGGGCAGACTTTGGCGGGATTGGCGGCCGCATTTGCCCTGGTGATGACCTATACCGGCGCGGCGCTCAGCTATCGCCGCCTGATCCAACCGCTGTTGCGGCGCAGGCGCAGCAGGCAACCGGGTTAGCATTGTCGCAATACTAAGGGTAAATCGATCTTGCCGCAGCGCGCGTATCATCGCATATAGGCAGCATCGGATGAGTAGGAGACTGCAATGCAAGCGCGTATTTACCGGCCAGCGAGAAACGCCATGACCTCGGGCATGGCCAAGACGCGGAAATGGGTTCTGGAGTTTGCACCCGCAAGCGCCCGCGAGGTTGATCCTCTGATGGGCTGGACCTCCTCTGCCGATACCCAAAGCCAGGTCCGCCTGCGTTTTGACAGCAAGGAAGAGGCGCTGGAATACGCCAAGGATCACGGCATCACCGCCGAGGTGGTCGAACCGAAGACCCGCAAGACCAACATCCGCCCCGGCGGCTATGGCGACAACTTCGCCACCAACCGGCGCGGTCCCTGGACCCACTGAGGGTGTAAATCGGGGCAAGGTTGTCGCGGAATCGGTGCAAAGATTTCGCGGAGCCCCGGATTTAGATACTGGTGAGCGCGGCGCACAGCATGTTGATGCTCGTCGCGTCGCCGCCGAAATCCCCCCCGAACACGATTTCCTCAGGGCGACCCAACCGGTCGCCCGTTGTATTTCCAGATCTGCCAGAGTGCCCATCATGATCATTACCCACCTCGTCACCCACAATGGCGGTTTTCACGCGGACGAACTTCTTTCCTCGGTCATCCTGACCCGCCTGTTCCCGCAGGCCGAGGTGGTGCGCACCCGTGACGCCGCGTGGATCACCCCCGGTGAGGGCAAGATCATCTATGATGTCGGCCGCGATTATGACGCTGAGGCGGGTATTTTTGACCACCACCAGCGCCCCAATCCCCTGCGTGAGGACGAACAGCCCTACAGTTCCTTCGGTCTGATCTGGAAGCATTACGGCCTTGACTACCTCCGCGCTTTGGAGATCCCCGAGGCCGATCTGGAAGACATCCACGCCAGCTTTGAGCAGAGCTTTGTCCTGCCCATCGATCTGATCGACAACGGCGCGATGAACCCTTCGGTCGCAGGTCCGCTGACGCCTTTGACCCTCTCGGTCCTGTTGGAAAGCCTGAAGCCCGTCTTCGACAACCGCAGCGCGGACGCGGATGATGAAGCCTTCGCAGAGGCGCTGCCGATCGCACGGGCGTTTGTCGAGGCGTCGATCACCAAGAAAGCTGCCAAGCGTCGTGCCGAATCCATGGTCATCAAGGCGATCCACGATGCTGGCACCTCGCGCATTCTGGAGTTGCCCATGGGCATGCCCTTCCGCTCGGCCATTGAGGCGACCGGCGCCGACCACCTGCTGTTTGTGGTGGCCCCGCGTGACAACGACTGGTCCATCGGCGGTATTCGCATCAGCGGTGACAGCTTTGAACAACGCGCCGATCTGCCCGCCGCATGGGCTGGCCTGACCGACGAGGCATTGGAAGAAGCCAGCAGCGTCAAAGGCGCAAAGTTCTGTCACAACGGACGGTTCATCGCGGTTGCCAGCAGCCGTGAGGCAGCTCTGAAGATGGCCGCACTGGCCGTCGAAGAGGCTAAGCGCACAGGCGCCGCAGCCTGATCTCGCCGCAGCCTGATCTCGTAGGAGGGCACGATGGATTTCCTGCTGAACGGAGACGAAACGGGGCGAACCACGATCCTTCTGGCCCATGGTTCTGGCGCAGCGATGGACACCCCTTGGATGGATACGGTTGCCGAAGGGCTGGATGCCCAAGGCTTCCGCGTCGCCCGCTTTGAGTTCAGCTACATGTCCGCCCGTCGCACTGGCGGCTCTAAACGCCCACCGGCAAAGGCCGACACCTACGCGCCAGAATTCCTCGCCGCCATTGATGCGCTTGGCTGCGATGGTCCGCTAATCATTGGTGGGAAAAGCATGGGCGGCCGCGTGGCCAGCCTGATCGCTCAGGACCTTTATGACGCGGGGCGGATCAAAGGCATGCTGTGCCTCGGCTTCCCGTTCCATCCGCCGAAGAAGCCCGGCAATCGACGTGGTGAGAACCTTGCCGAGATCACTTGTCCAACCCTCATCTGCCAAGGCACCCGCGACCCATTCGGCACGCGGGAAGAGGTGCAGGAATACGATCTGTCCAATGCCGTGACCCTGCACTGGCTGGAAGACGGCGATCATGACCTGAAGCCCCGTAAACGGGTGACAGGCACGACGCTTGAGGACCAACTCCTTAAGCTCGCAGAACAAGTCAAGGTTTGGGCAAATTCCTGCATCTGATTGGCCTCGGCAATATTCGGCTGGAGAAATACTGGCGTTACATTTGGCCCAAACCTGCCCTTCGTGTAAGACAGCGCGTATTCCCGCTCGAAGCCTCTACCCGTGTCGTAAGCTACCTGGAAGCGGGAAAATGGTATTTGACGCAGTCACTACGGTTTCGATGGTTGAGGCGTTCCAGACCGCGATCCCCCTTTGCGATCTCCCCGAATATCTCGGCGCAACGAAACGGCAAATTGAAGTTCTCTCTCTCGGAGGAATTGTCCTCCCGCTGACCCTAAGGACGGAACGCGGCTGGGTTCGGCACGTCTTCTTTGGTCGATCGCAGCTTGATGAGCTACTGGCAAAAATCGCCGGTTCGCCGACAACACCGGTGTCCGGCGAACCGGCGATTTGCATCCGATCTTTTATGCTTGCCAGCGTGGGGGCGTCCGATTTGAGTACCTGTTTTCCGAAATTCTCAACGGAAACATCCCGGCATTCCGACATCCACGCAAGCAAGGGATTGGATTACTCCTTGTAGATGTTGTCCCCTTGGTTTTCGCGAAAAACGCAGCCTGACCTACCCCCGCAAATCTTGAGATGGAGCCCGCTTCGCATGGCTTTTCTTTTTCTATTTCAGGGTGTTCGCGGGATCTTGCCCCTATTCTCGCGGCATCCTTGCTCCGAGGGAGGAAAGGCGTAAAATAAGGCTTTGAAATCATGTTAAATTTTTTGCCACGTGGAAACAACTTTGCCCCGACTTACAGAACCAAAGATGCCCGAAACTGTGATTGTACCGGCCCGTCCTTCGGATCCCGATGCGGCGGTTCTGATCCGGCGCCACCTGGATCAGATGGCCGCGCAATCTCCGGAAGAGAGCTGTCACGCGCTGGACGGCAGTGGTCTTGAAGGTCCGGACGTGCAGTTCTTCCTGCTGCGCCGTGATGGTCAGGCGATCGGTATGGGCGCGCTGAAGCGGCTGGCGGATAACACCCGTGAGCTGAAATCGATGCACACGCTCTCTGAGGCCCGCGGCAGTGGCGCGGGCAGGGCCATTCTGGACCATCTCCTGAAGCTTGCCCGCCAGGACAGCGCCTCTGGCATTTACCTGGAGACCGGCTCTACCCCAGAGTTCCTCCCGGCGCGAAAGCTTTATGAAAGCTACGGATTTTCGGAGTGCCCGCCCTTTGGGGACTACAGTGAAGATCCCTGGTCCGTCTTTATGCATCTGGACCTGCAAGCCGCGCCTTGACCCTTGCATTGCGGGTGTCGTAACTGGTCCTCAGCGGTCCCTTAGCTCAACTGGATAGAGCACAAATAGCACCCTATTATCTACCATGTGCAGTGATGCACCTGAAATTGGTGGAAAATTTTCGGGTAGGCATCCCATCTCGCTACCAAGTTGACAAGGCGGGGGATTTGGCTGATACAGCCGAAAGAAGAGCGGGCCGTTAGCTCAGCTGGATTAGAGCAGGGAACTTCTAATTCTCAGGTCGGGGGTTCGAGTCCTCCACGGCTCGCCAAATTTTCAATCATCGTTTCGATCGAACAGCAATGGCGGCTCAGCTGTACTAATGGACAAAATCCACCGAGTGCATGGATTTTCCAATATCCCAATTTGGGAGGCATGGATAAGGGTTGGCGATTGCAATGTTTTTTCTTTTGCTGCGCATCTCAACATTGACCAGAGGCGAATTATCCTGAAATGCGATGGTCGAAAGCCTGCGTAACTACCCGTCCGCGCCTGCTTCCACGATTTCCAACATTTTCAGTTTTTGGAAACAGTCGCCTTTTCGGGGTGAAGTTTTGACCTGCCCCCCGAGGCTCCCTTATTCATAACGAGAGTCTGCGGGTCTGGTTTTCATATTCTCCGTCGTCTGATTGGGCAAGCGCGCCGGGCGCGGAGCCCTCAAATTGCTCAAGCGTCC